>NZ_JAUYVJ010000015.1:0-89984 GCF_030689115.1 Psychrobium sp. 1_MG-2023
TGGCTGATTGGGCTGAGAGCAATCAGATAACTTTAGTCTTTATTCAGCCTGGTAATCCACAACAGAATGCTTATATCGAGCGCTTTAATCGCACGGTAAGATATGACTGGTTAAGTCATTATATCTATGAAGATATTGAACAATTACAAGACAGAGCCACTCAGTGGTTATGGACTTATAATAATGAACGACCTAATATGGGGATTGGTGGAATAACCCCCATTCAGAAAAGAAGATTAACTAATAATTTAAATTCTACGACCGAACTCCATTAATAATGGGGTGATTACCCCCCCACCAAAAGCCATGCCGGTCTAAGTCAAACACCCAAATAATGTCAGGCGATAAATTAAATCCTGATAACTCATTAATTGAACTAATACTAGGTAAGTGATCTACAGCTACGTCTTGATACAAAGTGAAACCTCGATGGAGAAACTAACCAAAGTATTTTTACACGAAATTAGATGGAAAGTTAGGTAGCAAGTCAATAAATTAGAGAGTTAGCATTAATTCAAATATATTGAACTCAACAGTCAAAATGTTCCGTTATTGTTTGTGAACACTTCACTCTATTATATTTCCATCGCATGAAAGTGCATCAATCACAGTGGTTCTTAACCGTTAAGGGTTTAAACATGATCAAGAAACTTTGGAGAAAAATGATGAACAATGACACTATCTTAATTATTGGCGCAGCGGGTAATAATGGCGTTGCAACCATCGAAGCATTAACGAATAAACAAAACACCAACAGTACTATCCGAGCAGCCGTTCGTAGCGTGGAGAAAGCAAACCAGTTAAAACAAAAATTCCCATCCATTGAAACGGTACTAATTGACCTAGATAAACCAGACACATTAACAGAAGCGTATAGCGGTGTTACTAAAGTATTTATGATCCCGGGCAATATTGAAGATCGTGAAGGTCATGCTAAAAATGCCATTGACGCTGCTGTTAAGGCCAATACGGTTAAGCAGTTTTTATTCTATTCTGTGTTTGGTGCTGAATATGAGTCTATTCTATTTTCTCGCCAGTTTAGAGCGGGTGAAAAATACTTGGAGCAATCAGGTCTAAATTATACTCATCTACGCACTATCTTTTTCCAAGAAAACTTCTTTGGCTGGGCTGATGGGATCAAGCAAGGTGGATTATACTTTGGCGTGCGTGACGGTCGCTTTGCACCACTTAACGTTGCAGATATCGGTGAAATGGCAGCAAACATCTTAACCACATCAGGTCATGACAATAAGGCGTATAACATAACCGGACCAGAGCTATTAAGCGGTGCTGACATGGCTAAAGTTTTTACTAATGTTACAGGCAAAGAGGTCGCTTACGTTTCACCGACTACGGAACAAACGCTGGATTCATTGCTATCAACAGGCTGGGCAGAGTGGCAAGCACAAGGCATGTTAGAATTATTTGAAGTATTTGCAACGGATCAAGCAGCTATTATAAGCCCGGACGGTGAGAAGCTTTTAGGCCGACCTCTAACCACACTGCAAGAGTTTGTTACTAATAATAAAGCGGCATTTATTTAATCGCCCGATATAATAGTGAGCCGACCCATTAGGCTCACTTAAAGCAACTCACCTTTCATCTCTTGGACTTTATCCACAAACCAAGCTAGTGCTTTACCTTCATTTCCTTTACGCCAAGCCATCGATACATTTGTTAGCCTGCTTTCACTTTCAGCCAATGTGAGTACAACCAATTCTCCACTCGCTAACAGCGTTTTAATTCTATGAAGTGGCAATGAACCAACACCTAAACCAAGAAGGTGCGCTTCAATCTTTTTCTCGACACTGGGCACCGTAAGACGAGACTGCCCATCCAATAATCCTACCGATCTAGCAGGCAAATTCCTTGAACTATCAGCAACTACTACCGAGGGGAATGCCTTTATCGACTCATTGGATAATGGCTGAGGAGCTTGAGTCAATGGGTGATTTTTTGACACTGTAAAAACGAAATCTGTTTGCCCCAAACCGACAATGGAAAACCCCTTGCTATATGGCTCCCCTGTTGCCCCTATCACCAAATCACAATTGTCAGCATTGAGCGCATCCCAAGTTCCGCCAAAAACCTCTTCCGTGACTTTAATATTAATCCATGGATGAAGTTGTTGAAACTCAGCAATTAATCTATAAATAGGCTCAAATAGCAAAATACTATCGATGCAAATACGAAGCTCTAGCTCCCAACCATTCGCCGATTGTTTTGCCATGTGCGTGAGTTCATCTGTGGCCTTTAAAATTTCACGCCCTTGTTCAACTAAGGTTTGGCCGATGGCAGTTAACTCGGCTTTACGCTTACTTCGATCAAAAATCGCGACACCTAAGTCGTCTTCTAATTTATTCACCGTATAAGAAATGGCAGACGGTACTTTAAATAACTCGTCGGCCGCAGCTGCAAAGCTTTTCTTACGTTCAATCGCATCAAGCACTTTAAGCGCATCAAGAGTAATCGGAGAAACCATTTGATCAATTATTTTGAACTATAAGTTCAAAACCTTCCGTTTTAGTTCAATAATCCTATTAATATAATAACTTCCACAGTCAAAAACAACGAACTCACTGGGATAGCATCACGAAAAACAAGCTGACATCAATTGCGCTGAAGGGTCATGCACTTTGGAGGTTACCCATCATAAAGTGAGAGAGACTCACTTACGCTATTTGTGCCAGCCAAACTTACACTTTATTTAAAGGGCAATCATACGTATTTTGTGATGATTGAAATGAAAACTCTTATTAGCAGTTTAACGTTCCTCAAAGCAGTCTTAAATCAACTTATTACTTTGAATCAAAAGCAGAGGTAAGATGCTCACTCGAGCTTTCAGAGCAACTAGCCCCTCGATGTTTTTGGCACTGACGAAAGTTCCCCCAGTGAGCAGCGATAACAATACCTGCACCTAACACCGTCAACGCCTTCTCTCCGGCTTCACCAGCAATATCATGACCAAATACCGCAGCTAGGATCAACGTTAATAAGCCACAGGTACCCACCGTCAACAACTGATAGCGTTTGTGTTTATTACACCCATTGATTAATGCATAAATACTGATTGGCGTAACTGCGATCAATAACCATATGTGTACCGCTTCATTATGTAGCTGTAACGCTTCTAAACTCGGTAATAACAGCAATAACACAGGTAAGGCTAAACAATGAACAACGCACAGCGCTGATAAACTGATCGATAACTTATCTGTGATTTCTTGTCCTTTTCTCACTAATCTATTCCTTTTGATTATTCAGCGATGAAGTCGAGCGTTACAATCAAACGGCGCTCACCATTGATTAACGTAGGTGAACGATGAACTAGTCCAGCTCCTTCATGGTCATCCCATAACTCGCCTTTCATTAGCGCGACATCACCATGGTTAAGCTGCATCACTTTACTTTCATCTGAAAACAACCCCGAGGTTTCATCTGACATACCAGCATTACCAGTCCCTAACTTAGTGCGATCAACTTCATGATGCTCCAGCCACTGCGTCCCCACCCCAGAATATGTTGTAATGAGGCGACAAGGTATTCGGTCGACATGAAAGCGAGGACACATTGCACGATCGAGTTCAGTCAGTCTTAAGCCTGCTCGTTTTAGTCCAAACAATGCGCAAAACATCTCAACCAATAACGCGACATCTTCACTCAGTGCTTCAACAGCTTCAGTTGCGCCAAAGGCTTTACAAAGTTCATCTCGAGTATTTTCAGGTGTGACAGCCAAGACTGTCTTTTTACGCGTCGTTGAGCGAATAAATTCATCAACAGCAACAGTTAGCTCACTGGAAAATGTGCGCTGCCATATCGCGATATTTGTTTCTTCTTGATAAATTTCGGTAAGCACTTCAGGGCTATCGCCCGTCACCGGACGGCGGGTTAACTCTTTTAAAGGTTCATTTTCAAGCATCGCTGCAACTGCACTCATACTACTATCTCTCTATATATAAACGGCTCACTACCGACACTTTGGTAAACGCCATAACCATTATGTTATAACATAACAACCCCATTCGCTAGTCACTTATACTGCTGAGCATGGATTGATTAGATAATAGAAACGATATCAGTGCTTATCGGCTAAAAGGCTGACCCAATCAACTCTTCATTTAAAGGGGAAATTTGTGGTGAGCAATCACACGATACATAGATAGATGAAGCTAATTAACGATGATATATTACTGAAGTAAACCGCTAACATCGATAACGGCATCAAGGATTTAAACTTGAGTTGTGTTTTCGGTTAGATAAAAGTTTGTTACCCTTACGTAATATCACACAGCATCAGTAAATTCGATGCTATGTGATAAAGTTACCAAGCAAAAGTTAGGCTTCAGACCCGCTTTGCTCTTGCTTTTTCTCTTTCTCTTTCTCTTTTTCTTGCTCTTTCAAAGCAGCTAGCAGTGCTTCATATTCTTTTTGCATCTCAGCAATATTAATATCTAACTCAAGTTTCCATGTCTTGCCTAAGTCATTGGTGCTAACAATCTCGCCTTGGTCACAGAGGAAAAATAGCATCGAGCCTTGAGAAAGGTTAGGAAGCATAGAATAGCAACCTTCCTTCACCTTACCATGCTCCTTCCAATAGTATTTTTTATTAGTTTTTGTCTTATCTTTACTAATAAGTATTAGGTCTTTATTCGACTTATCTCGACTACGCCCCAAAGAAACAATGGTATTTCCGTCTAGCACCACAGGTAAGCTTGCATCAGGTTTACGATCGCCCCATGTTTTTAACTTTCGGCTCAAACTTAACCATGTATCACCGTCATCAAAACTGACAGTTTGCTTTCCAATACCGTCCCACTGACTAACTTCAAGGCCCACTAATGTCCCATCCTTAAGTTGCAGCATGCTCGCCAATGACTCTGATTTAGATTTTTTCCATGTATTGGTGATCGTGTCAAAATCAAACTTTTCATTATCGTTGATTATCCGTAATACATTATTTCCGGTAACAACAGGGTAAAGCCCACCATTTTGGACAAAGAACCCTGAACGTTCCTTACGCTTAAATGTACCGACTTTTTGCCAATTAGTTCTTATATCCTTCACATCATAAACAAAATAGTTTTGACGCGAACTTGTTAACGCATAAATCGAGTTACCAATCTTACCAAACCACATAACAGCTTCTTTAGCCGATATTGGAGAAAGTTCCTGCCAGTGCTTACTACTATCGTTTTTGATAAATATAGCGCCTAGCTCACTGCCCACTATTAACATATCGTCTATACGTAGCGCAGATGAAAGGCGGCTATTAGTTGGAACATCGTGATGTTCCCACTGTTGGTTTTCATCCAATAACTTCAACTGACCAAACTTTGCGAGTAATGCTTTAGAAAGGCCACCACTAATATGAGCGGTTTGATCTGCATACGCATTTTCACGGGATAATTGACTCAATTGCGAGCGGAAATCCCCAAGATCATCTTGCTGCCAAGTAATAATGCTAGAAAGATCGAGTTTTTTAGCTAACTTAGGGTAATGTGTCGTAACAAAACTTTGTAAACTTTTTTTGCTAGGCATACGCGTAACATAGGCTTTTTGTTCAGAACGATTATTCCAAAATGATGGCTCTTTAATACTTAATAACGGCTGAAAAACAACAGTACCTAAATCAGAAAGGTTATTTTGTTTTACATTAAACTTACCCGCAGAGATGTTCACTGGCATAGTGATCCATGAACTCATATTGCCATCGGTATAAAAGCTATGGAGTGAACCAATAATATACTCGCCTGCTGGCATACTCCCTACAAAGACCTGGCTATCGATGACTCCTTCTGACAAGGCTCTTAATGAATAAATATCGTGTTTCCACTCCACTTTATCTTCGTAAAAATTTCTTCCTTTACTTTTAGCATGCGCTTTAGCTTTATCTATCGCCGCTTGCTTTAATTGCTCAGCGTTATCTAAACGAAAAGCGATTACCTCAGTCCATCGAGGGTGTAGTGGGGCAAGCTGATTGGTATTACTAACGACTTTAACAGCCACAACACCATGCTCTTGAGGTAACTCACTACCAACAACCATACGAGTCGATTTGATAGTACTAGCACAACCACTAAGCATCACTAACGCTAATATGATTAACATCACTCTTTGCATTTTTTATCCTTGTTGAATATTACTTACTTCCATTAGCAGCTAAAGCGACGAACATAAAATTCGCTATAACCAATTTCGGCATACTTTAAATCAAACCAATACCGTTAATCAACTTCAATTGTTTATGCGTATAATTAGTAAGTTAATATTCTAAAATCCGGCACAATCAAGTCCGACATAAGAGTAATATCTATCTTAGTTTGCTCGGGATAATGCAGTTATCCAAAACAGAAACCGATCCTCCAATTTGCTTCAGTCAGCACCTCTTCGAGCCTCCACGCCTTCGCTCAACATCCATCTTTAAAATGCAAGGTAAAAATACCAAATTAAATAATTTAAATATTTTTATTGATCAAAATCAATTTCGGCGTATAGTTTCAGAAATTACTGAAACTTCAGAAAGGTCGAATTATGATTATGACAGCAAAAATAGAGTCCTTCGTCATGCACTGTGGCGAAATGGGCAGTCGTTGGGGGTTTAACCGCACCGTAGGCCAAATGTACGGTTTACTTATTATTCACGAACAAGCACTAAGTGCCGTTGAAATTGCCGAAGCCCTCAACATTTCACGCGGCAATGTCAGCATGGGCATAAAAGAGCTGCAATCATGGCGCCTAGTTTCGGTGCATCATAAACCCAAAGACCGCAAAGAGTATTATTCGCCTGCTGGCAGTATTTGGGAAATGGCAACTCGTGTTTTCGAAGAACGTCGTAAGCGTGAAGTCGACCCAACCTTAAGCCTATTGCGCGACAATTTGTTAGACGAGCCGACTAACGATAAAGAAGTTTATGCCCACCAGCAGATGCATGAGATCCACGACTTACTTGAGACAGTAACTCATTGGGCTGGCGAACTACAATCGATGAATCCAGACAATCTAACCACACTCATGAAGCTTGGTGCCGGTGTCAGTAAAGTCATCGACATGAAGTCCAAATTACTGAGTAACAACAAATAAAGTGTCTATTAGTTAACATGTCAAGGGCTGTGGTTATTGGTGTATCACCCCCCCCCTCAAAGGTATAGTTATGTTAGAAACATTAATGCTCTCCAGAATACAGTTTGCAGCGAATATTAGCTTTCATATTTTATTCCCTACTATTACCATCGCCCTAAGCTGGTTTTTAGTTTATTTTAAAATCAGATTCGACCAAACCCAACACCCGGTTTGGATGCGAGCCTATCGCTTCTGGGTCAAAATATTTGCGCTGACTTTTGCTATTGGCGTTGTTACGGGCATCACTATGTCATTCCAGTTCGGCACTAATTGGCCCGGATTTATGGAGAAAGTGGGGAACATTGCGGGTCCATTATTAGGTTATGAAGTACTGACCGCCTTTTTCTTAGAGGCCTCTTTTCTAGGGATCATGCTATTTGGAATTAAGCGTGTTCCCCCTAAAATTCATACCTTATCCACGATTATCGTCGCTATAGGCACTAGTCTGTCAGCTTTTTGGATATTGGCGCTGAACTCTTGGATGCAAACCCCTACAGGGTTTGAAATGCGCGATGGTGTTGCCTTTCCCGTTGATTGGTTAGACATTATCTTTAACCCTTCATTTCCCTATCGGTTAAGCCACATGTTAATTGCTTCCGGTCTCACCGCTGCGTTTTTAATTGCCGGAGTCAGTGCTTATCGCTTACTTAAAGGCGACGACAAACGCGCACCGAAGCTAACACTAAAAATAAGTCTAACTGTCGCGATGTTACTCACACCATTACAAGCATTCGTTGGTGATTTACATGGTTTAAACACCCTAGAGCATCAGCCACAAAAAATTGCTGCGATGGAAGGTGTCTGGCATACCGAGAAATCCGCTCCATTATTACTGTTTGCTATCGTCGATGAAGAGAAGAGAACCAACCATTTTGAACTGGGTTTACCGGGCATAGCGAGTTTAATTTTAACCCATGACATCAATGGCGAAATAAAAGGGCTCAACGAGTTTGAAGGTAATCACCCGCCCGTGGCTCCAGTATTTTACGCATTTAGGATCATGATTGGTATCGGGGTATTGATGCTGCTTATTTCATGGCTCGCGGGTATCAAGTTATGGCGTCAAAAGACCTTATCACCTTGGCTGTTAAAAGCGATTGTTGCCATGACGTTTTCAGGCTGGATAGCCACACTGGCCGGTTGGTATGTCACCGAAATAGGCCGCCAACCTTGGCTAGTCACTGGCGTTTTAACCGTCAAAGAAGCCGCTACAGATATTGCGGCGGGCAATGTCGCGTTTTCTCTTGCCCTTTACCTGATCATTTATGTCATTGTAATGGCGGCTTACTTACATACTTTATTCACCATGGCTAAACGTGCCATCGAGATTGAAGATTTTGATGCCGAGCCAACAGCCGCAACTAACACACAGGAGCTCCATCATGTTTGAACAAACTACTCTCGCCGTTGTTTTCGTTGGTTTAATGGGGCTTTCGGTGCTGTTATATGCCATTCTAGATGGTTATGACCTAGGCGTTGGAATGTTATTGCCACTGAAAAATGATAGCGAATGTGATTCGATGATTGCTTCTATCGGCCCTTTTTGGGATGCAAACGAAACATGGCTAGTCATGGCGGTAGGTTTATTACTTATAGCTTTCCCATTAGCACACAGCATTGTGTTCAAAGCACTTTATCTACCAACCTTATTACTGTTAATTAGTTTAATTATGCGTGGAATAGCGTTCGACTTCAGAGTTAAAGCGCCATTTAGCCATAAGCCGACATGGAATTTAATGTTTAAGCTAGGTTCTTTACTGGCTGCACTCAGCCAGGGGTATATGCTCGGTATGTACATTATGGGCTTTGAGCAGTCTGTCGCCGCTGTACTATTTAGCCTACTCAGTGCCCTTGGCGTTACCGCTGCTTATTGTTTGATTGGCGCGGCATGGTTAGTGATGAAAACGGAACATACCTTACAACGAAAGGCAATAAACTGGACTAAAAAGTCACTCATCGGCTGCTTTATTGGTGTGGTAGCGGTTTCATTCATTAACCCATTGGTGAATCCAGATGTATTTAAGACGTGGCTGAGTAATGACAATGCATGGCTGATCTTACCCTTGCCTATTTTATGCTTTGCACTCTTTGTGATTGGGTTTAGGAAAATAAAACAGCTGAGTGAGTTAACACACGATGACCATTGTTGGCAGCCGTTTGTCATTACAGTCGCTATTTTTACCTTATGTTTTTCGGGGTTAGCGATTAGTTTCTTCCCGTATATCGTGCCCGGGCAGTTGACCATTTGGCAGGCAGTAGCAGCGCCAGAAGCGCTTAACTTCATCCTCTGGGGCGCAATCATCGTTATTCCTACAATCATTGGTTACACCATCTTTTCCTATCGGGTCTTTTGGGGGAAAGTGACAGAATTGACTTACTACTAACTCCAGAGCTTACTTAGTAGCAGCCCTTGCTCCCCCTTAGCTCGAAGGGGGAGCAAGGCTCATGTTTTAAGTGAATGGTGACATTTTTTAACTTATTACTTTAAATGACGACCACCATCTAACTGCATATTTCTTCCAGTCATATACTCGCTAGATAGAATGAATTCAATCGCTCGAATAATCTCTTCGTAACCAGCTTCTTTAGCCAAGAGTGCCTTGTTAATCGCCTTAGCTTTGTAAGCGTTATCATCATGTTCATTAAACTTGATTAACGCAGGAGAAATAGAATTTACCTTTACCTCTGGGGCTAGCAGTGCTGAAAACGATAACGTTAAACTGTTCATCGCCGTCTTACTGGCTGCGTACGCAATATGCTTTTTACTGCCTTTTTCAGCAACATAATCACTTAAATGGATGATATCAGCGAAGTTCCCCGCCTCATTATGGGTATTTTTTAATAGTCCCTGACAGGCCAAGTTAATTTGATAAGGGATGCTGGCATGAATAGTCATCATCTTTAGCATAACCTGCGCAGAACTATACTCCGATGAACTGTCATGAGAGTTATCCGGCAGCCAGTCTGACGCATTATGAATAATGGCTCGAAGCGAACTATATTGATGCTTAATCAACGCGACAAACTCATCAACTTGCGCCTGCTGGTAAAAATCGACTTGATATAAGTCTGCAGCTTGGCTTTTCAACCCATCAAGTGCTGGATATGTCGTCCGGTACGTACCCACAACATGATAGCCTTGCGCCAAAAAATGTGTTGCTAAAGCAAGTCCTAATCGTTTACCAATACCAGTTATTAGTATCGTTTGACTCACCTTAGAAACTCAGCGCGGGTTTGTGGATTGGTTTTAAATATGCCACCCAATGCCGTGGTTGAGGTGGTAGAATTTACATCCATGACCCCACGTGACTTAACACAATAATGGGTGGCATTAATTGATACGGCAACATTGTCGGTCTCAGTGAGCGTTTGCACAGCCACTAAGATTTGTTGAGTTAACCGTTCTTGTACCTGTGGTCGTTGTGCAAAAAAACGCACTAAACGATTAATTTTAGACAAGCCAAGGATTTTATCCTTTGGAATATAAGCCACTTGCGCTAATCCATCAATCGTCACAAAATGATGCTCACAGGTTGAGGTTAGGCTGATATCAGACACCTTAACCATTTCATCAACCGCCATTTTATTTTCGATGACACTGATTGACGGGAAATTATCATAGTTCAAGCCAGAGAATATTTCGTGAACATACATTTTAGCAATACGATGAGGAGTTTCGGCTAAGCTATCATCATTAAGATCAAGCCCTAGGGTACTAACCACTTCGGTCATTAAGCCTTTAATTCGACTATACTTCTCTTCTGGTGACATGCCAGTTGTTATTAGTGGCGTTTCAAGTCCCCTTTCAATTAATATATCGCGTACGCGTTTTGCTTCATCGTTTATCATGCTCTATCTCCTGATTCAGCTTGGTAACACAACGTTAAGGAAACAGAATCTGCAAACCTTAATGCGTGAGGTTTATCAATGGTCACTTTTGCAAAATTGACCGATGGATGATCGGCGCACAAGCCTAAAACATCACTGGTTAATCGTTCTAGCAATAAAAAGTTACCATTCTCAACATGGCTGATTATCGCCTTACATATCATTTTATAATTTAAGGCATTTTCCACACTATCATTTAAACACATTTGATTGACTGGATAGTGAACTTCAGCATTGATAATAATATCTTGCTGCTTGCTTTTTTCTTCTTCATTAAAGCCAATAAAAGTTCTTAGTCGCAAATTCGTGATGGTGATAATGGCATTGTTATTCATAGTCCAACCTGTTTTCTTATTTTTCTTAACTATATACGCACAAAGATACTTTTGGGTTCAAAATAAAGTTTAACAGCTCAATAAACAAACACTTCCTAAGCTATCAAGCGCTACCAATACGCTAAAGGCACCGTATCAACGGTGCCTTTTTACGTGACCAGCCTTATTACTAGACGGCTGAAACTGCCAACTATGACTAATGCGAGCGTTGCTCCTTTTGTATATCGCGCATAACACTCACCAGTAAGGCTGGCAAAAATGTTAGCGTGAGCAATGTCGAGACTAAGATGCCACATAGCACGATAATACCAACCCCGCGATATAACTCCGTACCATCACCAGGGATAAAGACCAACGGTGCGAGGCCAAAGATAGTAGTGGCTGTTGACATTAAGATAGGCATCAAACGTTTTTCCACCGCCGCTTTAACCGCATCGCTCACTCGTGCGCCCCGCTCCATCATATTTCGACGAGTTTGATCGACAATGAGTATCGGGTTATTGACCACTGTGCCTAGCAGAATTAAAAAGCCTAACATGGTAATCATATCAAACGGTTGATGGAAAGGAGCCATCCCTAAGTGACTCAATAAACTATTCAAGCCATTGACTCCAACCAACCCTAATAAACCGCCAGCCATGCCTAACGGTACCGTAGCTAAGATAAACAGTGGATAGCGCCAATGGGTAAAGATAGCTACCAGTAGTAAATAACTCAGTACGATAGAAATCACGAAGTTATTTGACAAAGACTCTTTAGTCGCTTCTAACTGATCGGCAGCACCACTGATTGAGACGTTAATCCCTTGTGCAATTCTCCCTTGTTGCCACAGCGTCGGTAATAGCTCGGTGCGAACTAAGTGCTCTGCGGTTTCTAAAGCCGTTTCACGCGGAGGAATGATATAAACGGTCACGGTGCGGTTACCATCAACGCGGCGTAGACTGTTGCTGCTTTTTGTAACATTAAGGTCTGTTAACGCATTTAAAGGCATGACCTTGCCTGACGGCGTTAATATCGCTGCCGTGGCCAGTTGGTCAATACTTTGCTTATTTCCCGCATTACTAAACATAAAGATATCGACTTTATCATCACCTAAGATAAACTCATCAACATAAGCCCCATCGCTCAGCGCCGAAATGGCATAACCAAGCTCACGACTATCTAACCCCAACTCAGCTAAACGAGCCCAACGTGGCTTAATCTCAATAATAGGTTGATTAAGGCTAAGTGAACGGGGCTCGGAGTTTATTTGAGGGTTATCAAACACTTTTTCGGCTTGAGCATAGACTGCTTCTGCCGCTTGATATAATTCAACGATATTTGGACCCGCAATATCAATGGCTACAGCTCGTGTACCGCCATCGTTACTAGAAATAATCGAGCCGCGTGAAGAAAACGCGCGCATTTGATCATAACTTCTAAATTTAGCCGTGATTGCATCCATCATTACTTGAATGTGCTGATGCTCAACAGGCGCGCTTAGCAGCCAGATTCGCCCAGCAGAAACTGACATCGAATAATATGCTAATGGCGGTAAGTCCGTTTTCTTTTGTTCAAAATCAGTTGGTTCAGCTTGGACATGCTTATCAAAATAGTCGCGTAGCTCTTGCCCAATCACTTTCATCTCACTGAGGTTATAGCCTGGTGGGGCGATCATCATCGAGAATGCTTTTGGCTCTTCCCCTTCCGGTAAATACTCTGCCGCTGGCATCAATAGATAGGCAGCACTCATAATCACTACAGAAAATGACACAACCGTGGTTATCGCTCGTTGTTTCCCCTTAATAAAGAAGTTAACAAAAGATAACCAAGCTGAAGACAGCTGAATTTGCTGTGTGTAGCTAACTTGTGAACCTGAGATGTGCGCTAGTGCCACTGGCACGACAAAGATAGCCACCAGCATCGATGCGATAATTGCCGCAGAAATTGCAATGGCAATATCAGAATATAGCTGCCCTGCTTCTTGCTGAACAAATAAAATAGGTGCAAACACTAACACCGTGGTCGCAGTTGAAGCGAGCACTGCTGGCCAAACTTCTGTAACCCCCTCAACAGACGCTTTAAATTTGTCTAACCCGCGCTGCTTCGCCTGCATAATACTTTCAAGCACCACTATCGAGTTATCCACGGTCATGCCAATAGCAAACGCGACCCCAGCTAATGAGATCACATTAATGGTACGGTCAAACAGCATCAAGCCTAAGAATGCGGCAATGGTACACATTGGGATTCCTAAAATCCCAATAACGGTTGCCCGAGAAGACCGCAAGAAAAAATACATCACTAGGGTCGCTAAAAGCGCCCCTAGTGCAAGGTTAAACCATACGTTGCCAAGCGAGCTCTTCACATACTTAACATCATCGCTGGTTAGCTTCAGCTCTAACCCGTTATGCTGCAATAAGTCCTGATTAATCTGTTCAACGATTTCCAACATGCTCTCTTTGATCGCAAGAACATTGGACCCGTTTTCACGTCGCACTGACAAACTGAGTGTTCGTTCACCATCTAAATATGACAGCCCCCTTGTCTCAAAATGATCAAGCTCAACCACAGCGACATCTTTCAATCGAATATTCGCATCACCTTGACGCATGATAATGAGATCTTCAAGCTCGTTTAACTGCTCAAAACGTCCGACCATCCGGATCAGATAACGCTCTTTGCCACTTTCAATATCACCCGCCGATGCATCTTTATTCCGATTGCGAACGGCAGCCCGCACCTGACTTAGACTGATACCTCGTTGTGCTAAACGTGATGGGTCTACTTTAATTTGGATCTGCCTAGCCGCGCCGCCACTAACTCCAACTTCTGATACACCAGCAACACTCTCCATTCTTGGGCGGATATAATCTTCGGCATAATCACGAATTAAATCGACATCCAGTTGTAACGGGTTACCGGATAAAGGTTTTAATGCAAAGTACATAAATGCATTACTGGAGAAAGAACTCGCGAACAACCGAGGCTGGTCGACATTTTCTGGGTAATTAGGCACTTGGCTCAGCGCATTATTGACATTAATTAAAGCATCACTGACATCAACGCCAAAAGGAAATTCCAGCTCGATGGTCGCGCGCCCCATATCGGCATAAGACATCATGCGTTGTAAATTGGGCAAGCTCCGCAAGTAACGCTCTTGTTCGATCAGTATTTCTTTCTCAATATCTTGAGGGGTTGCTCCCGACCAGCCCGTCCTCACGGTAATCGAGCGCACTTCTAAATCAGGAATCATTTGAACAGGTATTTTCAGTGCAGCAACCACACCTAAAATACAAATAATTGAGACAATAACCGCAACTAATGTGCCGTTTTTCATCACCGCTTTGAACATTAGTTTGTACCTTTTTCTGTGACTACATCAACTGTCATGCCATCAGTTAGCAGTTCATTACCAGACACAATAACAGCCATTTGGCTTGATAGCCCTTGGACAACGACGGAATCAGTCAAACGCTCGATGACAGTTACTTTCTGTCTTAAAACAGTATTACCTCGCACACCAAATACACTAAAGCTACCATCAGGGTGACGTTTAAGAGCACTCAATGGTAATGAAACAGGCAACTGTCCCTGATAATTTAAAGAAAAGCGAGCTCTCGCTGACATCCCTGGCATAAATAAGCTATTTTTAGGCAAGTCGATACGAGCCTTAACTGTACGACTAATATCATTAGAAACGGCGACCACTTGGGATAATACTAAAGAAAAGATTTTATTAGGGTTAATATCGGATCTCACTTCAACTTTTAACTCAGCTTCTCGTTGCATTAAAGCAACATACTCCTGAGGCACATCAACGATTAAGCGTAAAGACTCATTAGACACTAACTGTAAAATATTAGCTTGTGGTGATACCCACTCACCTACATCGACATTACGTTGAGCAATAATGCCGGCGAATGGTGCTTTGAGTTGATGACGCGATAAGATCTCTTGCTGTAGCGCTAGTTCAGCTTCGGCTTCTGCTAAAAGAGCCTGCTGATTAGCTAAAGATGCCTTACGCTCTGCTAACGCCGTATTAGCGATAACTTCTTTTTTGGCTAACTCAACGGTTTCTGCATATAGACGTTGCGACTCTTGGGTCTGGACTTTCGCTGATTGTAATGATGCTTGTGATTGCGCCAGCCTTATCCGTGCTAGCTTATTATCGAGCGTTAATAATAGTTGTCCTTGCCTTACCTGATCACCAGCTTCAACTAATAATGTCTTAACAACACCTTGCTCAAGAGTGGCTAGGTGGGCGTCCTGTGCTGCTGAGATGGTGCCACTTAATTCAAGTGCTTTAGCCATCGGCTGTTGTTCAGGATAAATAACTTTCACTTGAGTGGTCGCAGCAACGACAGTACTGTGCACACTCAAGCACATTAAAATAATAAAACTAGAAACAATAGAACGCATAACAGCCTCAAATGATAATAATTATTAGTATTATCTACGATTCATTGTTGATGTCTACTTTTATAGTTAAGAATAAAAAGGAATAAAGGCTTGTCTGATATATCTCTACTTTATATCGGTTTTAAATACTTGTGAGATCAGCTACTAACCTATGATTCAGCGTAAGTAGCGCCAATGACTTTGGCACACCGTAATCACTCACCGTATCTTTAAAACTGACTTGTGCGATTATGATGTGCCAATAACAACCTTTTCTGTCAGTTTAATTGCTAGATATCAACTTTCTGAAGTGGTGGCTGTTTACCTCGATATATATCAACGGGGGTAAGCGCTGCTTTTCCATTATTCACATTAAACTGAAAGTAATTCTCGGTGCATTCATAAGAAAACGAATTATCTTCACGAAGAATTAGTGCGCGTTTTTTTCCACCATCCACACGCGAAAATAAAGCATCGTTCTCTGGGAAGATCACCATCTTCTTGTGATCCTGAGTTAAATAGGTGCCAGTTAACTCCTTGGAATACTCTGCAATGTTAACGTCGTTTATAGGACGTGGAGAGAGTTGAATTTTCCGAGCGATCATATCTAACAAAACCTGTCCAGGGTGAACGGTATCATTATTACTAAACGCCACCCCATAAAGGTCACTTTCAGGAAAGTGAATAGACCATGTCATAAAGCCAGGAACCCAGCCTTGGTGGCTTATTGAGTGCTGGTCACGGATCGGATAAATATCAAAGCCGAAGCCATAGTTTATTTCTTCACCGGAGTTTAACTTAGCTTTAGTTGTCATTCGTTTAAAGTTTTTGACTGATACAACCTGTCCTGTTGTTATCGCTCTATGCCAACGACTCATATCCTCAAGCGTAGACGCGATAGCGCCAGAGGCATGTATCCAGCTTCGGTCTACTTTCATAGGTTTAATAAACTGGTTAGCGCCCCCCTTTGCTTCACTGTAGCCTGTGACCTGACCCGACGAGAAACCTTTTTCAATCACAAAAGAGCTATTCATTTGTAGCGGGGAAAAGATATATTTTTTCATATGATCGGCGAATGACATTCCCGATACCACTTCGATGACCTTGCCCAATAATACATAGCCGGTGTTTGAGTATTGGTAATGCTCACCTTGCGTATTAGCGACAGGCATTTGGCTGATTGTCGTAATCACTTGCTCAAGTGAAGCGCTGCTGTCCCATTCAGCTCGAATAGCAGCGTCCGAGTTGTAATTCGGTAAGCCAGAGGTATGGCTTAACACGCTTTCGATCGTCACCGACGAGTATGCAGCAGGAAGACTAGGAATAAATTCACCAAGTGTACTCTGCAAAGAAAGTTTATCGCGTTCGATAAGTTGCAATACCGCTGCCGCAGTAAATTGTTTACTGGCCGATCCAATTTGAAACACTTGAGCCGTTTCTAATGACTGACGCGTCTCTATATTCGCCAGACCAATAGCATCGCTGAAAACAAGCTTGTTGGATTGTTCAAGCCACACCGCAACCCCAGGTTTATCAGCATCAGCATGACATTGCAGCATTTCCTGATAATCATTTTTTTCTTGTGCGAAAACACTGCTAACAAATAAACAACTACCGCCAAATATTATTCTTTTAATCATTCAATAAACACTCCAAAACAGAAACTATATACAACCAACAGCAAAAGTTGCTGCCTGAAATTACAATCGTAATCCATACAACATTAAATTACAAATGTAATCCACAAAGCGATATTTGGTTAACATGGCCACATCCCTGCACCCTAGTCAGTTTGAAACTCATCGGTTAATGAACAATATGGCGGTGCATGCGCATGAGTGGATTAACGCAAATCCACGACAAAGAGACAGCTGGTGTGGGTATGGCAGTATGAAGGCCAGCCTCAGCGGCCAAAGGATTTGAGTCTAAATAAAAGGGTTCGATTTAGCTTAATGACCGAGAAGAGAAGCGCTAAATCAATCATATAAAAAATAAAAAGCGGCATAAATGCCGCTTTAAATATTGCCGTTTATGAACCCGTTCGCAACTTGCTAACTAACGCTTCATCCCCTTCAATACCGTGGGGGGTTATCGGCTCTACCTGACGATAATGACGTCCTTTGGTGATCTTATCCCCGATAATTAACAGACAAGGGGTTAAAAATAACGTTAATAAGGTCGCAAAACTTAGCCCACCGGCAATGGCGCTAGATAGCTGAGTCCACCACTGAGTTGACGGTGCACCAAAGCTGATATGACGCCCAAGCAAATCGATATTCATCGCCAATACCATCGGCATTAAACCAAGTACGGTCGTCACCGCCGTTAGCAATACCGGACGTAAACGCAGGCTACCCGTGATGAGCGCAGCATTGTAGGGCGAATGTCCCTTACGGCGTAAGTCATTATAGCTATCAATTAAGACAATATTATTGTTAACCACAATGCCCGCTAGCGCGATAATACCGACACCCACCATAACTATACCAAAGGTTTGTCCGGTTACGAGCAAGCCAAGTAACACACCAGCAGTAGAGAATAAAATAGCAGATAATACTAACGTCGCTTGGTAAAAACTATTAAATTGAGTGACCAAAATAAGCGCCATTAAGAAGATGGCAATAAAGAACGCCGACCCAAGAAATGCACCAGTTTCTTCTTGCTGCTCCTGCTCACCTTTAAACTTAAACCTGATATCCATCGGGAACTGCTCTGCTTTAAGCTTTTCACCCATTTGAATCACTAAGTCATTTAACAGATAGCTCGGTGCAGGCTCTGCTACTGAACAATAGTAGATTGATATAACCGAGACTTATCAGGATGAACACGATCGTAGATGGCCACCCAGTTGCCTTTATACTTTACAATCTGCGTCACAAAGGCCCGAGCAGGAAGCGTTTCTAACGTTTCATAACTCGCCGTTGCAATATCATATTTGGTTAACACCGGTAAACCATCATTAGCTGCGATATAATACAACGCACCGTTATCAACAACCGCCTGAAGCGGGCTTAATCGCTGAGCACTGTTCAGTGTTGAAGATAGCTGCTCTATTTCCCCTCCAGCGCTTTTGCGCATTAAACGCTTCTCCTGCGTATCGATATAATACAAGTCACCCGTTTCACTATCTTCATGTAACATAAACCCCGCAGAAACGAGTACAGGCTCGCTAAGTTGTTTCTCAATTGAGTATTTAAAGATATGGTAATTCTTGCGTTCATAAGCACTGTAATACAGATGCTGATTATCAGACGACCATGACAATAATTGAACTTCTCCGGGGAGCTCAACAGACTGAATCGGCAATTGATTGTTCAAATCAACTATATGTATTTGTGACTTCGATTTAAGCGGTGACACAAACGCAAGCGTGCTACTGTCTTTTGATAAAATCGGCCGCTTTATCACATTTGTATTTAACGCTGTTAACTTGCGGCTACCTAATTGGTCGGTTTGCCATAACTCATAACTACCAGAGCGGTTCGACACATAAAACAGCCTATTATTAACATTATCCCAAATTGTATTCATATCGATCATGCTACTGTTCATTCTGGCAAGTAGTTCAATCTTATGAGTAGAGTAAGAGTCAATATTTCTTTTTACTGAACTAGCAATCCAGCGGTTGCCATCACCTTGAGCATTCACGGATAAAATAAACTCTCCAATGGCTGATGATGATAACAACCTGGTGCTTTGCTGTATTAAATCCACGGCCCAAATACCTGTACCACCGGCTTTCCTCCCCGCAACAAGTATTCGGTGATTGTCTATTTCGGCATAACCGAAGATTCGATTAAATGCACTGATCGTATGGAGTAGCTTCTTTTGTGCTAGATGCCACTGATAAATTTTAGGGTTCTCATTTTTATTGGCAGAAATGAAAAACAAAGATTGTCCATCATTACTAAAACTTGGTTTACTCACTCGACGGTCTGGTAACTCGATGATCTCAAGTTCTTGTTGTGTTTTTAAATTATACAGTTGCAGATAGCGCCCTTTCTTCGTTGCAAATTCCATCACAAGCCTTTGATTAATTTTATCAATAGCGACTTGAATCAGCCTTTTTGGGGTGCGGTGAAGTACCTGTTGTTTATTCGCAGCTAAGTTCTTTTCAACGATTTCGCAACGCTTATCAGTACACCGAATATATAGAATGCTCGTTTCAGATAGCCATTGCGGTGACCTTATCGGTAGCTTTGACTCAACTAAGACCGACTTGTGCAGCGTGTTTAGGTCGATTGTTTTTAATAACCAAAAGTCATTTTGCTGGCGAACATAAATAACGCGCGATTTATCGGGGGATAACTGGTTATCAAAGATACGTTCGGCTGAATCTTCCAACAAGAGAGTCTCGATGTTGTGTTGATTACCTTGCGGTGCCTTATTTTCAGCCGATGACATTAAGCTCGCAGTGAACCAAACCACAGCACATACAATGATCATTAAGCTGATGGGTAACAGCACACTTTTAGCGACTTTTTTTGGTATTAACTCAATGACCTCATAGTCATGAACAAAGCTATAGCCTTTGCGTGGGATGGTTTCGATGAATTGCGGTTGTTTAGGATCATCATCAAAGTGTTTTCTCAGCTCAAAAACAGCCCGTGTGATAACCTCATCACCGACCACTTGCTCAGGCCATAATGATTGAATAATTTGCTCTCGACTAAGCACTTGTCCTTTATGCAAAATGAGATGTACTAACACCTGCATAATTTTAGGTTCAAGGCGAATTTCTTGGCTATTTGTTATTATTTTATTGTGCTGTGGTAGCACTTCAACGCTGCCAACACGAAATTTATTCAATTTACATCCCTTCTATAAAATACTGATTTAATTATACAAATAAAACCATAATCAATACATTAGCGCTGCATCATTGTAAGCGAGTCTGAGTTAATTTACAAAAAACTACCTTTTAGGCATAACTTGGATAAAAAATGAAAAACAAACTAAAATTTTCCGCACTATTAGTCTCTTCTTGTTTAGTCAATTCACAAGCAAACGCAGTCGATATTGACCTCACAATCGTTGGAAAAGGAACAGTTAACGTTGCTGAAAACAGTGTTGAATGTAAAGAAAGCTGTACGATTAATAATAATGATCAAGTCAATACTTTAGTGCCTTCCGTGCAAGACTCTGGGAAATTTCTCGGTTGGACAGGTCAACAATGTGACAGTGGTAATCAGGTTGTTGTTGAGCAAAACTTTAACCTTATTCACAAGGCACCTAGCGGAGCAAAAACGCTCTCTGCGGCAGATATCGATAATGACGGAAAACTAGACCTAGCTGCGATCTCTCTATTCAATGGTCAGGTTCAAATTCTAAAGAACCAAGGAGACGCGAGCTTCAATGCGACATCTCTAGCGTCAGGGCTAAGATACCCAACAGCGATGGACTTTTTCGACTGGGATAATGATGGAGACCAAGACTTACTCGTTGCAGAATATACTTCAAAACTAATTAAAGTTTACTTAAACGACGGTAATGGTGATTTTAGCCATCAAAACGATATCTCGCTGGGTGGTGCTGCCGTTTACGCTATTGCAATAGAGGATCTAAACGAAGACGGATTACCAGATTTAGTTGTATCGTCATTTAGCGCTAATATCTCAGGTAACCTGCAAACCCTAGTTGACAGTATCAGGCAAGGGGAAACTCGCTGGTACTTAAATAACGGTAATGATGACTTTACTGCATCCACCGTGCTATCAAATACTGCGGCAATTACACTAGATGTACATAAAAACCAATCCCTTGGTTCCATTGATGTCGTTGCTGCAGAAATTGAAGACGGCGATATTGCTGTTTACCGCTTAAATAACAGCACTGTGACTCGCGAATTAGTTGCTAACGGTCGGGGGGCCTATGGCGCTGCATTCTCAGATATTGATAACAACGGGCACATGGACGTTTTATCAACACACTATGAACCATCGGTGGCTAAACTCACTTATGGCTACGAAGGCGGCTCCTTCTCTGGCGAGACTGATATCATGACTTTCAAAGAAGGTGTGACGGCAACGGCCTTTATTGACGTTAATGAAGATGGCTATTTGGACGCGCTAGTTAGTGAGTTTAACTCTAATGACTTTGGCTACATTGAAACTATTAGCTATAAAGATTGTGTTGTAAGTTCATCAGCAGCAACCAGTGTCACTGCGAACTTCTCTGAAGAGACTACACCGGAAGTATCCCCAACCCCCCCGAGTCCAAAAGCAAAAGATTCAGGGTCTTCAGGTGGTAGTTTTGGTTATGCATTGTTCGCTTTACTATTGCTGTCTCGACTGCGTAGTAAGAGGTAACTCATAGTTTCAACGACTCAATAAATATGCTAGATCGCAATGTTTTAACTTAGAGCGACAAGCTGTTCAGGGCCTAATTCTTCACTGGCCCTTATAGCTTTTTAATAGAGATTAGCGCATTGAAAACGCATAAGGTTGATAGTCTTAATTAGCCAAAGCTACATATTTTTTTGGCATAAACACACGCCACCAAGGGCTGGATGTTATCGACTGATTTAACGCTGTTACTTCCCCGACTATAGGAGTATGGAGTTTGACGTTATGATTATCCGCGATTACTTTTACTCGCTCAAGTGGCTCATACCAAGCATGAAACGCTAAATCAAATGTACCGTTATGGATTGGCATCATGACACTTCCCTTTAAGTCCCTGTGTGCTTGTACACTTTGTTCGGGGGTCATATGAACATCAGGCCATTGGCTGTCATAAGCACCTACTTCAATAAAGGTAATATCAAATGGGCCATAGCGCTCCCCGACCTCTTTAAAACCAGAAAAGTACCCCGAGTCACCACTAAAATATAACGTTTCTTTACCAACATCGATAACCCAAGCTCCCCATAGGCTTTTATTGCCATCATTAAGTGCACGCCCAGAGAAGTGTTTAGTCGGAGTGAATGCGACAAACCCATGAGTGATCTCTTGCTCTTGCCACCAGTCAAACTCCTTAATCTTATTCTTCTCTACGCCCCAACGATTTAAATCACCACCCACACCCAGAGGTACAAAAAACTGAGACGTTTTATCCGCCAGCTTCTGCACACTCATTTGATCAAGATGATCGTAGTGATTATGAGAAATCAATACCTTATCAATTTGCGGTAGTTGTTCGATATCAATAGGGGTTTGCTGGAAGCGCTTTGGACCAAAAAACGCAAAAGGCGATGCTCGCTCTGAAAAAACAGGGTCTAGCAACCAATACTCTCCATACACCTTGAGTAATATGGACGAATGGCCCAGCTTAAAAACATGGACAGTATCATCGCTCAGCCCAGCCAACAACTCATGCGAGATAGGTCTCATTGGTAAAGCCTGTAAAGGTTCTGCATCAATTTTTGTTTCGGTGAAGTATCTAACGAGCACACCAAAGAATGTTGATAAGCTATTAGGAGCCATCGGCTCAATATTATAAAACTTCCCATCCTTGTAAACGCTTTGACTTGGAATTTGCTCTGTGCCTTGAGTTGCTAAAATATTATTCACCGTACACGCTCCTATAAATAAAAAAACTAAAACCAAAAAGAACCATTTAAAAAATTTCATACGCCACCAAAAGTAAACTACACAGTGTAGTTTCTCAGTAACATTCATAAAAGTAAACTATTAAGTGCACTTTTTTTAAAAGCACTCTAAAATGTCAACATACACGGTGAGGAAATAATGAAATTAACAGATAAGAAAAAGATTCATATTTTGGATGCTGCCGAGCAGCTCTTTTATGAGCAAGGTGTCATGCATACCAGTATGGATGAAATAGCCAAAACAGCTGCAGTTTCTAAACGCACCGTCTATAATCACTTTGCGACCAAGGATGCACTATTCCATGCCATTATTGAACGCATGCTCACGCACCTAGCGAACACCCAGCTGATTGAATATGACCACACCCTGCCAATCAAAACACAGTTGATGGCCATTGCAGTTCAAGAGGCTGAACTCTTTGCATCTGATAACTTTCTGCGGGTGGCAAAAATAGCATTTATGCAAATGTTGCAACAAGCTGACCTTGCAAAACAAATTAGCACTCACAAAATTGGCTGTATGGTTTATTTGGAAGACTTTCTAAAAAATGCCTGCAGTGCACAAAAGCTCACAATTGTTGACTTTGAACTCGCAGCACAGCAATTGGTTTATCAATTAAAATCACATATTTTCTATCCAAGGCTGTATGGGTTTGATATACCAAATAAAACACAAGAGGCTTACCTCATAGAACAATCCGTTGATTTATTTTTAGCACGTTATAGCGTGTAACCACTTATAAATGGCTAGCCATGGTTAGCAAGTTAGAACCCATTGCTAAATATTGAAATACACAGGTTATTTAATAACGTCATCATGAGCCTTGTTAATAGCGATATCTTCACAAACTGCCGGCAGTATATTCCTAGTGAGGCCCGCAGGTAGATGCTGTAATTGATTCTTCGCTAAGTTTGAAAAAGTATGCCTGATTGAAGCAAGTTACCTTAGCTCGTCATTTAATCTAAAGCCTGTATTGCATGGGCAAGAAGAATGCACTTTTTCAACTCGAAAGTGACGATTAATCCCCTTAAATGGTGTAAAGCAAATCAATACTGTAAGTCTAACAACATTAAAAATGTGAACTGCTGAGCTACTCTTTATTTCGTAGCCAATTTCGTCAAACAAAAGCTTTGCCGTCGTTAAAATTCAATTATGTGATGTACACAAGATAAGATGTAATGATTTATTCCCTATCTTTTTAAGTTTGCTTTAAACTAATCGCGATGCAATAACAACGTTAACTTTATTATGCGAAATTTTATACTTATTCCCTTGATTGTGTTACTTGCCGCCTGTGGCCAAACATATCAAGCTAAAGCACCTCAAAAAACTCATTACGTAACTGTGCTACATACCAATGATCACCATGGCCGCTTTTGGCACAACAAAGATGGCGAATACGGTATGGCAGCACGAAAAACCTTGATAGATAGACTCAGAGCAGAAGCGAAGTCTAAAGACCACATCGTTTTACTACTATCCGGTGGCGATATTAATACCGGCGTTCCAGAGTCGGATCTACAATACGCTGAGCCTGACTTTAAAGGCATGAGATTGCTTAACTATGACGCCATGGCTATCGGCAATCACGAATTTGATAACCCGCTTCATGTATTAGATAAACAAATTGAGTGGGCGCAATTTCCGGTTTTATCAGCCAACATTCTCAATAAAGCAGACGATAGTTATGCTTATCAGCCTTATACCATCATTAAACAGCAAGGGTTGAATATCGCTGTTTTAGGTCTAACAACCACCGACACCACCAAAATTGCCAACCCAGAATATCTCAAGGCATTAAAGTTTATTAGCCCAACGCAAGCCACTCAACGAGTACTGGCGGAAATCAAGTCACAGCATCACATTGATCTTGCGATTGCGGTCACTCACATGGGTCACTACCACAATGCGGTATATGGCATCAATGCCCCCGGCGACGTTACTTTAGCGAGAAACCTTGCCGCAGGCCAATTAGACATGATCATTGGCGGCCACTCGCAAGAGCCAATTTGTGTCGATAAACAAGGCAACGATAACCCTCACTTTTCTCCCGGCAAAGCGTGCCATCCCGACCAGCAAAATGGCACTTGGATCATGCAAGCTCATGAATGGGGAAAATATGTGGGTAGGGCTGTTTTTAAAATTACCGATGGCAAAAAGTCACTCCTTAGCTATGAGTTAATTCCAGTGAACTTAAAAGATGAGCAAGGAAACTTTATTGCCGATTATATTGAGCACAACCAAGAAATGCTTGACCTACTCACCCCATTTCAAGCAATTGGAGAAGGCCAATTAAAAGAAACGGTGGGAAGTACCGATGCCTATCTAGATGGGAAACGTGACACAGTCAGGTTTAAACAATCACCGTTAGCTCGGTTAATTATTAAGGCACAGAAAGAAGCGGTTAATGCAGACTTTGGCTTTATCAGTGGTGGCGGTATCAGGCACAGTATTTCAGCCGGGGAAATAAGCGCTAAAGACATTCTTAAAGTTCACCCATTTAAAAATAAAATCTCATTAATGCAATGGCGCGGCTCGGCGCTAGTTCACTACTTAAATGTGATCACCGCATTTCCAGTAGATGCCGGTGCTTACTTACAATATGAAGGAATTAGCTTTGACCGAGTAAATGGCAAAGTGGGCAACATTAAAATTAATGGCCAACCTTTCAACCCAGAGGCGACTTATCGTATGAGTATCAACAGCTACAATGCGTCAGGGGGCGACGGCTACCCAATACTATTAAATAAAAAGGGTTATCAAGAGACTAAGCTCATTGATGCGGACGTTTTAACAACCTACATTCAAAGGCACTCACCGATAAAAGTGAACTCTCTCTAATATTGTGCAGGGGCACTGTCCCCTGCTTCACCATGCTCAATGATGTGCAATTGAGGGGCCGCATTCGGCCTCACCATTTCCCTTATCTTTTATTATCAACAAGCTGCAAGACACCTTTGCGGTAACTTTTGCTAATTGAAATGTCGCGTTCGCCAATTAATAGATGATCTTTTTCGATCGTATCAACCTGATGAGTTATTGCAGGTCGTCGGTGTCACTCCCTTTAATCATTAGCAATCGCACGCTATGTGATGGTTGCACGAAAAACCAATGCTTAGTAACAGGGGACAGCCCTCTCCCCAGTTACTAAACACAAGCTAACTGTCGTTTAAACTCTTTTAGTATTCGACAAAATGACAATTTTCTCTCGTCGTGTGGTCCCAACTTCCCTTACTCAAGGCCTACAATATCAAGGCAAACCAACCCCTAACTCACGTATATCGATACACAGTGTATTTAATGCTGTTTAATCCACATTATTTTGTCTAAAATATCCCCAAATTATTGAAACTAAACTACCTGCGGCCCGTCATGTCTGTTTTATTACGATTACGAAACATCTTTTTCTATACCCTAAGTATCATTACTCTATTATTACTTATCCTTTGGGGCGCTAGTTTTGTAGTGCTGCCTTGGCAGACAAATAAGCAACTTGAGCCGCTAGGCTTAAAACTTGATGAAACAACAAACCTGAGTTTCAACCCATTCACTCTACAAGTTCAAATCCATGATTTAGCATTGCTTGATCAGCAGAAAAAAACTCAACTCTCATTAAAATATGCTGAGCTTGATCTTAGCTGGCTAGCGTTTTTTTCCAAGGTGCTGCTTATCGAAAAAGCTGAAATCAGCACCTTACATCTCAACGCACAACGCGATGAAACCCAGCTGGTGATTGCTGGAGTCAATTTATCAGACAGGCCAAAGACAGCCACAGCCCCCCAAACTCAGACGAGTAATGATAGTGACCCAACGGCCTTGATAACGGGATGGCAGTTTAACTTGCCAGCACTAGCGATTGACGATGTGGTGCTGAGTATAAATGATATGGGCCACCCCCATCGTATCGCACTGAACAACTTGTCACTTAACAACGTCAATGCAACACTTACCAACGTGAATGCCAACCTCAGTCTAAATGCCTCGCTAAATGATGCAGCACTTAGCCTAGATTCAAAAGTAGAAGCGAGTTTAGCCTCACTAAAATTAGCCTCAGCGACCCTCGATAACCAGCTCGAAATTTCACAGTTCGCACTTCAAGAATGGCAATATCTGATGCCTCTTGCTGATAACCAAATTAATGAACTAGCGATGTTAGTTGATCTTACCGTTAATCAGCATATCACTCTGGATAAGCAGCAATGGCGTATTAATCAACCCAAGCTACGCTTGGCCTTACACGATATTAAACTGACTCAACCTGAACTCGCATTAACCAATCAAACCATTACATTTGAACTTAACCAACTATCTATTGATGGTATTGATCAAACTCTAAATAATGCGACTGGCGTAGCTACTCTGGCAGTTGATAACCTTGACGTGACCACACAAGGAAAAACATTGGCATCTTTAGCCCGTTTTGAAATCCCTACTGCAACTTTCGATGTTGATAGCCAATTTAATGCTAAAGCACACATTAATCGTATTGTCCTCGCCGACACCCTATTCTCACAACCATCAGCGGATACCGATGCTGTCTATCAAAACGATGCGTTAATCATTAACGACATTTCATGGCAAGATAACCACCTCGCTATTGATACGATTGCGTTAGATAAATTTAGCAGCAACGTGATCTTAACCGCTCAGAAAGAGCTCGAAAACCTCGTTTTACCTAAGCAAAACAACGAGACAACATCAGACGAGGCAGTATCGGAACCAGCCGCAGAGATTGAGGTCGCGCAGATTGAGTCGCCTCAAGCCGATTCGACAACGGCACAACAACCAGCTATCACCTTTAGTCTCAACAAGTTGGAATTACTCAAGCCGAGTCAGATTAAGTTTAAAGATCAGAGTGTCAATCCTGTTTTCGAACAACTTATCACACTAAAGACCATGCAAATTGAAACCGTTGATAACCGTGACATTGCGAGTATGATTCCCTTTAACGCGGCACTGGCATTTGACGACCACGCCTTAACCACAGTTAAAGGCGAGATAGCCCCTTTCGCCGATAAAATGAATATGTCATTAGATTTAACGATGTCAGAGTTTTCTTTACCACCGTTATCCGCTTATTTACGTACAGTGCTTGGCTTTGATTTCTTAAGTGGTCAGCTCGATAATAAAGTCACCCTCATCGTTAAAGACAACCAACTCGACGGAGAAACAACCATCGACCTACGTGGTTTTGAACTGGTCAGTGGCAATGACACCACCGAATTATCAGCTACAGACGGCGGCGCGTTTGGCTTAAACTCTGCGCTTAGCATGCTCAAAGATGACCAAGGGAATGTGTCTTTAAATGTCCCGCTATCAGGTGATATTAACGACCCATCATTTGGTGTAAGTAGTGTCGTTACACTGGTGGCACAAAAAGCGATTATGTCGCAGGCAAAAACCTATTTAATTAATACCTTTGTCCCTTATGCCAATATTATTACCGTGGCGAGTATTGCCGGAGAATATTTACTGCGTCTTGAAATGAACGACCTTGTGTATGACGCTGGTCAAGTCGCTGTATCCGAAGCTCAACAACCCTTTGTTACCCAGCTTGGCGCGCTATTAACCGATAAGCCTGAACAGCAAGTTAAAATGTGCCCGGTCGCCAGTATGCAAGAGGTAACAGCGCCGCAACAAGCGTTATCAAAAGCCGAGCAAATAAACGCACTCAAAGCGTTAAGCAAACAACGTGGTGACACGCTCAAGAAGGTGTTAATCGAGCAATACAACATTGAATCGGCGAGGCTACTATTGTGTGTCGCCAAAGTCGATAGCGATGCCAAGGCACAACCTCGAGTAGAGTTTAGCTTTTAGAGCAAGAAGTGGTTCGCTAACCCGGTTATAACCGCCTATATAGCCACCTTTGAGTGGCTATATAGCACTAGAATAGAATCACGCCAGACTTTACACCGCCGTTGTTAAATAGCAAAAAAAGTACTTATTGAGAGTGATTCTATCTTTTATACCAAAATCAATTGTTCTTGCTGTAATACCAGTGAGTAATAATCAACAACTACTCTAATCTTCATCTGAGCTATTAACTCGATACACACGACAGGCTGTGATTACTCCAAAATTAAAAGTATTAAATAATGTACTTATCTATTAATTCACTATATAGTGCACAGGTTAATTATTCTCCTCTCGTATATTTAACTGGTTATCCTCATTGATAACCCTTGTTTTGTCTTTCCTTTTCACAGTCAGCCATCACTCAAATTATTAAGCTTACATTGTTGTCTGAGTTATCGAGATACGGTCTCCCTTTTAGTTGATATATATACAAATATCCAAGAGTTTTCACACAATAATATAGCTTTTACTAGAAATGCGTTTTAGCGCAAATTAAAAGAGTTTTATTATGTCTTATACATACCAAGGTAAGGTTTATTCAATTAAATCGCCTGTTATTTCCATTTCGGTTAACAAAAATAATGTTGTTGTTACCGATCAAAATGGTGCTAACTTAATCCAGTTTACTAATGTAAACGATTCAAAGTGCTTTTTAGAGTGGGTCTACCAAGCCTAATTAGTACAATGGAAACCGCCGATGAAGTCAGCACTGATGTGGTTATTTTCAACAGCATGACCAGTGCAGCTCATTGCCAACCATGATAATAAGAAGCCGCCCTTGAGGCGGTTTTTTATTCATGAAGTATCTAATACCACCATAATACCCCTTTGCAAGCACTGTCATCTGCTAAAGAATTCGTACAGCACTATGGGGTAAAAAACTGATTGTAAAAGAAAAACAACATAACAATAAAGTCGCATAAATTACTCAGTTATATATATTAAAGTATCAGAGTGAGCCAACTTTGCCTGCTGAGCGACTTGCCAAAGCAAGATTAAATTCGCAATAAACCACAGATCTTTAATTAAAAAGTGCCCGCCTGTTGATAGTAATGTTGTTGCAGATATTGCCCCGTCCCACGTGATTAAGAATGATTGTGTCACCACAAACACAGCACCAGACATCGCTATTGCGGGTATCAGTAGCCGCGGGTTGAAAACAGATCCAATAAGGATCGCTACCGCGATAAGATCATAAACTCCAATAATGTTTGATGTTTTTTGCAAGTCCCACAGGTTATACATCCAAGCCATTAACGGTGAGCTTCGTACTAAGTCTTCTATACCTTTGGCTTCTAATAGGGTGAATTTCATTCCACCAATCCACACTAACACCAATAATACCGGCGCAATACACAGCCATTTTTTAGTGATTATCGATAGGTTAGGCAAAACAAACAACAACCCAATACTCATCAACGCCGCATATTTAATCACACCTTGCCCAGCTCCAATCGCAGGAAAGCCGCCCAATGAATCAATCCACATCGAACCACCGAGTAATGATGCCAATGGAATCACACTAATTACAATGAGTAGGTACCCGAGTAGTGGGAGAAGCCGAGCGTACTTAATTGATGCTAAGGACAGTACTGCCGACGCCACAAAGCCTAAAGAGGCAGCAATGTTATAAACATTATTGGGGAGAAGTTGTGTTATCGAATAAAAGTCAGTGATTAATGTAATGTGTTTATGATGGCCGATTAAGCCCATGGATAAGCCCAGCAAGCTGGTTGATATTGCGAGGATGACTAATGTTAAGTTGGTGGACGTTTGCTTCATGCTCATTTCAAGTCAGTATTTGTTATGGTGCTCTATAGACCAAAGGTGTAGCTGTTTTCTTTCACCCCCATTCCGCTTAATTGTGAACAGCTTGCTCAGCATCGCTTAGCGCTGGCACTAAAAATCCCATAAAGCGATTACTATTCCATTACGTTATAAGAATATCTTTACCAAACAAAACGGTTTAATAGGGCAAGTTATGGCACAGTATGAGTCTTGTGCTAGCGTTATTATTGGGAATATTTTCTCATGCTGCCCTTGCTTACGGCCCTTATTTTCACAATATTTGGCTTATACCTGCTCCAACCAAACATATCGCCTTTAACTATCATTACTGTGTTTGGGACGATGTTATTAGGTTTGCTAAGGAGTATTTCCTTGTCAAAACGCCCCCTATTTGTCAGTTATTAAATGGCTGAAGGTCCAACGCTAAAGCGAGCGCTTCAAGCCAAACAGCAAGTCCAATAGAAATAGAGAAGCTGTAATCAGTGATAGAGCGGTAGAGGTGTTACCGCTAGTGACCACCTTCAAGCTTTGATTGGTTAACATGGTTAATTAGTTGTGGGAAAAACGCTAAAAATACCGCATCGAGCTCACTATAGTGGCGCTGTATATCTTCTATCGTGCCAGCAAAGTTATTGGTAAAGCGAATACGCTGGGCAATTCTATCGAGTGCGAACCCTATGCCCGAGAGCGTCTCATATTGCTTGAACCAATCATTGGTCGTCATATTCGAGACAACCAATTGCATTCTATCAGGCATGTCATCAATACGTTCATTCAACAATTGATAACTGTTTTTTTTGAACGCTATGAGTGGCTCGTGGTGAAAATCTTGCCAATGCTGAATGAGAAAATGATCAAACAGCACATCAATAGCAACACTTGAAAATCGTTTACGCTTAGTTGAAAAGTACTGTTTTGCCTCTATAACCAGAGGGTGACTATCGGTAAATTTATCCACCAGATAATGATTATCTAAGCCTCGTTGCACGGCTATTGGTAAAGGTTTTACTCGTCTATTACCGCCAAAGTCCCCTAGTAGGTTACCAAAATGGGAGTCTGCAGTTGGCTGTGCTAAGTACAGATGCGCTAAATAATTCAAAGCAATTCTCGGCTATAGTTGATTGAGATAGTTATGTCTATTTCATTATTACACGATCCCTTTCTCAGTTCGGCATAATTTGTCTGCTGACACAGTCTCTTTCGTTCACTAGGGGATCAATCATTGCGGTTTTTACTTGGGTGAAGCGAACACGGTAATCATATGGCAACCGTATTCGTTTAAAACTAATAATCAAATATTCTCAGTGTGCTTGATTATATAGCTCTATTTTTAGTTCTATACTCATAACAGGCTATCACCAATAAGTGGCGAGGGATTTAGCCTAAAATTCAATGGTGCTGCATTGTTATTTCGGTGAATTTATAGCACCAGTTTACAGGGTTGCAGCACTCACACCTTATGCTTCATCCGCGAGTGCCCAGCCAAGTAATGAGGAGGTAAACCATGCCGCAAGCTCTGACCGATATCGGGTTGCCAATTGCGCTAATTCTTATCATGATTGGGGTGGGCCTGAGTTTAACACCTGTCGATTTTACGCGTGTATTTAAACAACCGAAAAGCTTTATTATTGGTGCTCTTTGTCAGATGTTGCTCTTACCTCTGGTCGCCATAGTCATTATTGCCCTCACAGAGTTGTCAGGTGAACTGGCGATTGGTTTGTTTGTTCTCGCCCTGTGCCCCGGTGGCACAACCTCTAATTTATATAGTTACTTGGCTAAAGCTGATGTTGGGTTGTCAGTCACTTTAACCGCGATCATTGGTTTTGTGACCCCCTTTACCATTCCATTGCTGACGGCTTGGGCTATCACCTTCTATAGTGGTGGTGAGGCGCAAATCAAATTACCGATAGTTATTACTTGGCTAAAATTGATGGTCGTCACGGTGATCCCTGTGCTCATCGGGATGGTAATACGGGCAAAATGGCAGGCGTTCGCCCACAGAGCACAGCCCTTTGTCAGTGGTTTTTCTGTTTCGGTGCTGGCGTTGGTTATCCTTAGTATCTGCATAAAGCTGGGGCAAAAACTTGTCGATTTCGCAATACTAACCGGACCAGCGGTCATCGCATTAAATATTATCACCATGGGCTTAGGTTATTTAGCTGGCAAGCTATTGCTCAGTAATGAAGCTCAGTCTCGCACCATTACTTTGGAAGTCGGCTTACAAAACGGTACATTAGCACTATTAGTCACCAGTAGTATGTTACATAGCAATGCAATGTCGATTGCACCCAGCATTTATAGCCTGTTTATGTTTATTTCTGCGAGCTTGTTTACCTTAATCGTATCAAAGAAAGATAAAGCGCTGGCAACCAACAGCGCCTAATCAAGACACACAGCACCTTTGCGATAGCTACTTTGGCATAACGCCTTTTACATAACTCCTTTGGCAAAAGCCATTTTACATAGTCACCTGCTTCCTAAAGCCTAAAGCCTAAAACAAAGTCATGAACAAATTTCATTGTTTAATGAATTTAAATCAATTTTATTCATGATATGAACCACGTATAAATATATTCAGATTTTAGATTAGCGACAGCGGATACCAGCTCACCATGAATAACGATTTTACATTTACCATCAAAAGTATTTGTCTCGATGAAAACTACCGTCCATCAGACAATACACGTGCTACCACTAACTTTGCTAATTTAGCGAGAGGCGAGAGCCGCCAAGCGAACTTACGCAACGCGTTAAAGATGGTTGATAATAGCTTTAATGCCTTGGCAAACTGGGACAACCCCACTGGCGATCGTTATAATGTTGAACTTGAAATCATCTCTATTGATATGGACATTCAAGACAGTGGTGAAACCTTCCCATCGATTGAAGTATTAAAAACCAACATTGTTGATCGCAAAACCAACGAACGTATTGAAGGCATTGTCGGCAATAATTTCTCTTCGTATGTACGCGATTATGACTTTAGCGTATTACTGCTAGACCATAACAAGGGCAAACCACAATTTAGCATTCCAGATGATTTTGGTGATCTGCACGGTAAGCTATTTAAATATTTTGTTAACTCAGACGCTTACAAGCAACACTTTAAAAAGCCACCTGTGATTTGCCTGAGCGTATCGGATAACAAAACTTATCAACGCACGGAAAATCAACACCCCGTATTAGGGGTCGAATATCTACCTAATGAGTCCTCTTTAACTGAGCAGTATTTTAAAAAGATGGGCTTACAAGTGCGCTATTTTATGCCGCCAAACAGTGTTGCACCTTTTGCATTCTACTTTTTTGGTGATTTACTCAATGATTACACTAATCTTGAGCTTATTAGCACCATTAGCACCATGAGTACGTTCCAACGAATCTATCGACCTGAAATTTATAACGCTAATGCCGTTGCCGGACAACGTTACCAACCTAACTTGAAGAACCAGGATCATTCGCTCACTCAAATAGTTTATGACCGCGAAGAGCGTAGCCAATTAGCCATTGCACAAGGCAAGTTTGCACAAGAGCACTTCATTAAACCTTACCAAACTGTGCTTGAACAATGGTCAACGAATTACGCGCTTTAATTAATCTAACGAGATAACGGCATATATAATGAACACACTTATTAAGAAACCACTACTACCAACATCAACAGCGGGCAGTTTGCCTAAACCGTCTTGGTTAGCGCAACCAGAAACACTTTGGTCACCTTGGAAATTACAAGATCACGAGTTAGTTGATGGTAAACACGATGCATTACGAGTGTCATTACAAGAACAACAACAAGCGGGCGTTGACATTGTCAGTGATGGCGAACAAACCCGCCAACATTTTGTAACCACCTTTATTGAACATCTTGATGGTGTTGATTTTGAGCAGCGTAAAACCGTTAAAATTCGTGACCGTTATGATGCCAGTGTGCCATCGGTTGTTGGTCCCGTTAGTCGTCAAAAACCTGTGTTTGTTGATGATGCTAAGTTTTTACGCCAGCAAACCAACAAACCGATAAAGTGGGCGCTACCGGGTCCAATGACCATGGTCGATACCCTGTATGATGATCACTATAAAAGCCGCGAGCAACTCGCGTGGGAGTTTGCCAAAATTCTTAACCAAGAAGCCAAAGAGCTAGAGGCGGCAGGTGTTGATATCATCCAATTTGATGAGCCAGCATTTAATGTATTCTTTGATGAAGTTAATGCCTGGGGCATCGCTTGCTTAGAAAGAGCAATTGAAGGGCTTAAGTGTGAAACCGCTGTGCACATTTGTTATGGCTATGGCATCAAAGCCAATACCGATTGGAAAAAGACTTTGGGCTCGCAATGGCGTCAATACGAAGAGGTGTTCCCTAAGCTCCAACAATCTAATATCGATATTATCTCACTAGAATGCCAAAACTCGCGTGTGCCAATCGAACTACTTGAACTGATTCGCGGTAAAAAAGTCATGGTCGGTGCTATTGATGTGGCAACCGACACCATTGAAACACCAGAAGAAGTCGCTGAAACACTGCGCCAAGCACTCAAGTATGTCGATGCAGACAAGCTTTACCCATCAACTAATTGCGGTATGGCACCCTTAGCTCGTGAAGTCGCTAGGGGAAAACTTAACGCCTTAAGTGCAGGCGCAGCGATTGTTCGCCAAGAGCTATTAGCTTCAAAGCAATAAGTCTTAGAAACAACACTGCCAACACCCGAAAGAGCCGAGGTCCTGAATAACACACTTTCAGGACCACGAAAGGGAGAGCCAAAATAAAGCACCTCCAGAACGACTAACAGTTTACAAAAACAGTTGTCCCAACATCCGAAGTCCAGTCACCAGCAATACCACAGCAAAAACCTTCTTAAGCTTTGCTCCATCCAATTTAGACGCTAATGACGCACCAACAGGTGCAAACAACACCGTCAGCGGTACAATACAAATAAAACCAATAAGGTTAACCAAACCAAAGGTGCCCACAGGAGCGTCGCTTGGTGTGCTGCCCATTACCAGCATAGTCAACGCACCTGGCAACGAAATAATTAACCCTATTGCAGCAGCTGTACCAACAGCCTTATGCGCTGGATAATTAAATAAGGTCAGCAGTGGCACCGACAATGTACCGCCACCAATGCCAATCATTGAACTAAAAAAGCCAATCGATGAACCCATTACCGTTTGCCCAGCTTGGCCGGGTAACTGTTGGAACACCGCTGACTTACCCGTTCTTAACAGCATGTTTAGCGCAGATAAGGTTGCAATCACACCAAATAACATCGTCAATAGAGTGCCATCAACCCGAGTCACTAACCAACTGCCGGCCAATACCCCAAGAAGAATAAAGACAGCCCAGCGCTTAAGCAGTTCAAAATCAACATTGCCCTTTTGGTGATGAGAGCGAATTGAGCTAACCGAGGTGGGAACTATAGTCGCCAACGACGTCGCTGTCGCCACGATCATCGCTGATTCAGGTGAGACACCAAAGCTCTGAAATAAGAAAAACAACACCGGTACAATGACAATACCGCCACCAACCCCCAACAAACCAGCTAAAACACCGGCAAAAATACCTGTGGCAACCAAGGCCAATAAGGTTGAAAGATTACTTGTGATAAATTCTATGATATCCATTTACAACTACTTCTCTATTCAATAATAGGCAAAGAGCTTGCCATCGATGTTACGACGGTATCGTCGCAAGTGTTAGATCTAAAAGCAATTGTACTTATATTTATTCGATGAATAACAATGATATAAATTCATTGCTTGATGAATAGTGTTCATGGTTAGAGCTAAAGGCCACCCTTTCACATTCAAACATTGTTAATAAACTTATTGTGGCGAAAGCATGCAGCCTCGCAATTGAGCCTGTAATTATTTAGGCGTGATTAACACTCCCCCTCTTCCCTCGTTAAATTAACTGGTAGCAATAACTTAACACTCATTCCCTTGTTCTGCTTTGAGTCAACAGTAATTGTCCCCTGTAGCTGCTGGCAGACCAAGTTGTAAACGATATTCATCCCTAGCCCTGTGCTACCTTTGCCTCGTTGTGTAGTGAAAAAAGGCTCAAATATATTTGCGAGCGCATGGCTATCCATTCCTTTACCATTATCTCGATAATTCACTTCAACCAAATCGTCAGATTGCAAAATAATATCGACATTAATCTCACCATAATCTTTATCCGAAAAGCCATGAATAATTGAGTTCATCACCAGATTTGACAGCACCTGTGAAAGGGTGCCGGGGCGAGTACTAATCATTAATTCATCGACGCTGTTTAACTGAAACGTAACCTGATGTTTCGTCAATTCAGATGAAAGTGTCGACATAACCTCATCTACATAGTGAGGTAAATTAATTTGCCTAAACTCACTCAACGTTTGGTCGGCTGCTACTAGCTTAAAATTATCTAATAACTTTTTAACTTTAATTAACGCACCCTCTGACATAGCCATTGATTTAGTTGAGCGGTCTAAAAAGCTATCCAAATCATCCTTACTTAATGAACTCGCAACGACTTTTTCTTTTAACCTTTCCACTCCCTCAGATGTTAGGCTCCCAGCCGTGATGGCGACCCCTAAAGGAGTATTTACTTCATGAGCAACCCCAGCCACCAAGCGGCCTAATGAGGCCATCTTTTCAGACTGAACAAGTTGAGCTTGTGTATCGTTTAAGTTACGTAATGTTTTCTTTAACTTTTTAGTGGTTTTACGGTTTTTATTAAAAAAGACCACAATCAACAAAATTCCGATAAAAGACACTAAGGCCAATGAAGTGGTTAACAATAAATATGTCTTCTGACTGTCAATGACTTTAGACTTTCCTTGGAGATCTACCCCCTGCCTTTCTATCTCACCTTGTTGTTTTTTTATCTCAACTTCTTGTTCAGACAATACGTGAGCATTCTTTTTAACAACGGCCAAGATCTGACTGTTTTTTCTTTCTTTCTCTTTAAGTAAACTTCGTTGCTGCTCTAATTTTTCTTCAGTCAATTTAGACTGTTGAGTAACTACTTTTAATGCTTCTCTATCTATTTCTAATTGCTGTTGCTTAAAATGAATTTTTTCTTTAAGTTCAGCTAATTCTAATTTTTGTTTCTTAGTCGCTTGAGTATTTTTTTCTAACTCCACATTCAACGACTTTAACGTCTGTTTAGCTAATTTTAACTGCTCAGTCGCCAGCAAAAGTGCTTGTTCCTGCTGATCTAACTTTCTTTGTAACGAGTCACTTTGCTTTTTACTTTTTTGCATTTCAACTTCAATATCACGATATAACATGGCAACATCAAGTTCATTACCACCAAGGAGTAGTAACTCCGATGACATTCTCAGTTTTTCATAGACTAAATTAGCCTTATTGACTTCAAACGAAATAATATTCTCACGTTCTTTTTGCAACAGGTTAATCATCACATCGTGCTTATTAGTACTGTTATTGGTAATAAGTAAAGTATCACTGCCCCGCAACGCACTCGCAATTTCATGTACTTGGGAGTTAAATTGTTGAGGGATAAAAGCACCATCGGCTTCTCTAAGCTGACGAATTGAGGAAGCAGGAATAATAATAAGCGGCTTATTATCGACTGTGATACGGTTGTCTAATAAAGCTTGGGATAAGTATTTCGCATATTTCGGTTGGTTATAAATCGCTAACGTATACCTCTTGCGACTAGACGTAGATAACCAATCAATATGTTTAAAAAAGCTAACTATATAGGCTGACTTAACCTGCTCGGGCTTAAATTCTTGTGCATGTACATAGCTATAAACAGTCAAACTTAGTACTAGTAAAGTAACGCTGACTAATCTATAGATTTGGTAGCCTGACATCATCAATGAACAGTTACTCCTAACCAACAGTTAATTGAACCATATACGCCAAAGCTTGAATCAGTGAGTCAATCATTCTGATTTAAACTACCCTAAATAACATGACCTTTCAGTTAGTATAGTAAAAATTAGCTCAAGTTAACTTAGTATACTATATTTAAATTTCACCTAAGAATATACGATATGAAGATTTTTCTAGTTGATATTTATGAAAATAAAAAGCCAATCAACCCTGCTCTCCTTAATCTTTTTTAGCGGTTACTCAATCGCCGATGAAGCTGATTTCGAACACTTATTTTCCCTAGACTTAGCTCAATTAATGAGTACTAAAGTCTCTGGTGTTGGTGCATTAACTGAGACTAGTCGATTGAAAACGCCTGCTGCAGTGACTCACATCTCAAATGATAACATCCAATTATCTGGGGCGCGCTCTCTCCATGAGTTACTCGATATATATGTGCCCGGTGTTCAGTGGGTGCGGCACCATTGGGAGTTTTCACATATCGGCGCCCGGGGCATTATCAGTGACCGAGAAAATAAGTTACTTATCCGAGTTAATGGACGAGTAATGAATGAACACACTCATAACGGAGCAGTCTCAGAGCGAAACTTCCCAATGCTCAGCGACATTCAACATATTAATGTTATTCGCGGGGCGGGATCCGCGCTCTACGGCCTTGGTGCCGTATCCATGGTTATTGATATTCAAACATTCAATGCCTCCACTCACTCAGAGAATAAAGTTACACTTAAGACCGCAATCAATAATCAATTTCACTCAATTGAAGGCAGTCTCAGTAAAACATTTGATAACGATATTAGTGCCTACCTTTATGCAGCAATTGCAATGGTTGATGGAGCAAATGACTCGGATGCTCCACTTGTACTTGGTACTGATGCAACATCTTTAACTACTAATGCGGCAGTAAAGCGAGGGCAACCTTTCCCAGTAGGAGTTAATGATGGAGCGCAATATGACGATGAAGCCCCCATCAAGTTTCATTTAGAACTAACTAAAGGCAATAGCGATTTTTGGCTACGATACACCAGCGCAGGAGAAGTTGAGCCAACAGATGTATTTTTTGTCGCAGCACCACCCGTCGGTGTTGGCGAACAAGCACGTATGCAGATTGATAACGGTTACCAACAATTAACCGCAACAGCAAAGCACCAATATGATTATCAAGACGAAATAGCGCTCACTTTTCAGCTAAGTTATGACACCTTCGACTATGTACAACTGTCACCCTTTTCAGCCAAAAAAAGTGAAAACTTTAGTTTTCGCGAAGATGAGTGGCTTATAAAAATTGGCAGCCAATGGGACAATATAGCTGATAATAGCTTTTTCATCGGCGCTGAAATATCTTACGAACGATTTGGTTTAAACAGCCTAAGGTCGGGTCGAGGCAAAGCAACCAGTGATCGCCTTGGAGAAATGACCCCATGGTCAACGACAACGAGTTCATTATTAACTGAATGGCAATGGCGTGCTAGCCCAGCACTAACCACATTCATTGGCGGACGACTAGATAAAAACACCTACACCAATAACCTTTTCTCCCCACGTGCATCATTAGTGTGGTCAAATGATGACATAAACACATACAAGCTAATGCTAACACGCTCGCAACGAATGAACTTTGCCGAAGATAATCGAGCAAGCGCTTTAATTAGCTCAGACAAACAAAAGCCTGAAGTTCTCGACAGTATCGAAGCTCGTTATGAACATGTAGAAAGCTCAATACAATACAGCTTAAGCTTGTTCTACCTTCAATTAGACGCGTTAAGTTGGGATAACACACTGCGACAAAGCATCGTCACTGGCGAACAAGAGCAGTGGGGCTTTGAATTTCAATTTGATAAAGTAATTAATAGTCATCAATTCAGTCTATCGCATTCATATACCAAACTGATCGACTTTGAGTTAGCAACACCTGACTCAAATACGCTCATCACAGCCAAACCTTATGGCTTTGGTAACGATCTCAGCGCTTGGAGTAATCACACCAGTAAGCTTAGGTACAATTATGTCTGGAGTGACAAGCTTAATTTAAATGCATCGTTGCGTGCTTATTGGGGCTTCCCCGGTGTGAGAGATTACTGGGACAAATACAACAATGACGGACTCACTTTAATGGATGCCGATTGGGAAAAAGGCACAGAAAAGCAACTTTTCCTTAATATGGGAGCTCATTACATTTTAAATGACAATCTCCAGCTCAGTTTAAACCTTTATAACGTCTTGGGCCTTGTCGATAAAGATTACAACAAGCGCTTATATTACAACACCTATGGAGATTATAGATCCGAAGCGGTGAGTGCAGCGTTAAGTTTAACAGCGATATTTTAAGCAAAGAATCAGCAAAAAAACAGTATTGGGTGTGGTCTGTGACCATTTTCAAAATAGCTCAGATAACTTTAGGTTAGATGCCCACAGAGACAGGCACTGAAGCATTCAACTAACCATTAACGCTGATGGCCGCAATTTAATCATTTTATATCAATGGTATATCAATGGGGTCATATCAATGGGGTCAGAGTAGTTGATTCCTATCAATGGGGTCAGAGTCGTTGATTCCTATCAATGGGGTCAGAGTCGTTGATTCCTACCAATGGGGTGTCTAACGAGCCTAAACACCCGAGTAATTAAGAAGCTAACAACGTCACTGTAGATTCAATTGGTCAACGCAACACTTTTGTGAAAACATTAGTTAGCAGAGGAAAATTTAATGAAACGTTTTCCCAAGGCACAACAACACATACAAATTCTCCAGTCTAAAGAGATAAACCTTAATAAGATCGGTCACTTTGGTTTGTTTAAACCTGAAAATAAGGCGGTATGGCGAGCGTTAATAGTGAGCCGCTTAGATAAGTATAATCAAAACTAATGTGGGGTTATTGGATTTTAAATAGGTTCAGAAGGTTACTAAAGTAAACTCGCTAACAATATCAAAGCGTATTTTAGACAATGAAAAAGCCTCGAATAGCGAGGCTTTCATTAACCAACCAACTTAAACCACTTATAAACAATTGATACTTATCATTAATCTATTTTATTGAGTTTACAATAAAATCGAGCACTTTATCGTTTGAAACTGAATAGGATGTATCAAATAGCGACACAGGCTTTTGTAACATACCACGCTCGACCATCTCAGAAACCACATCAAAGTCCAACAAGCCTGTTTTACCGACTAATAAATTATCAATAGAACGTTCTTTAGCAACATTTAACACGTCTCTAAAGCCAGTGAGATACAAGTAATCTTTCGTGAATCCACCACCTCGATATACGCGAGTAGTTAAAGTAAAAGCAAACTCTTTGTCTAAAGAAAACTCATTCATTAGCGCATGATAAGTTTTTACAAAGTCACCATGTTCTAACATATATTGAACAGCGACTACCCTTAACGCTATCGTTTTTAACCGCTTAATTGTTAAATTACCAGAACAATATTCACTATATAAAGCAATACCTTCTTGCGTGTGAGTGTTACCAGGCAAGCCTAAACTAAACACTTTTAATGGATGTTTTTTGGCGTTAATCGTTGTCAGCATATGAATACCTAACTCGTGATAAGCAAATGCGTGCAACTCTTTTTCCGTAAACTCAGCTTCTTTGTTGATCAGTAATAACGCTTTTTCATTGTTCACCATCGCTTTAGCAACAATTTTTGCTGACTTTTCTATCTTACACTTTAGCCCCCATTTTTGGGCTTGATGCTTAAAGTATTCGATAGCATCATCGGCATTAAGTGTCATATCAGGTTCAACAAATTCTTCTTCATTCAAGTGCAAAATAAAGCGCGCATTCGCTATATCAATTTGATTAGGCTCACCATAATACTTAAGAGAGTTATAAATAAAATCATCAGTACCGATAGAAGTCAGCAAATCGATTTTACTGGCTAAATTATCAATAACATGACGATACAGTTGAGAAATACCGGCATCATAGATATCGTCAACAGGCAGTTTATAAAGGTTTTCACGAAATTTATAAGGATTTAAATTTAGCTGTTTATAGTTAAAGTTTGGAGCGATATAACTATTTTTTTTAAGAAATCGACTCTTTTGAGCAGCCAAATTAATAGGGTTAATAAAATTAAGTGTTTCAACACTCTTACACAGTGAAAATAATTTTTTGTCTAATTCAATAACTTCAGGGCTAATATTTGAAGACAATATATCGGCTTTCTGAGTACGTGTTTTTTTTGTATATCTACGCATAAAAAAAGCCGCAGTTTCACTGATAGCATCTTTAAACCCAGCCTTAAGGTCTTCAAGTACCAACGGGTACACTTCACCGGAAGTTTCATCCATAAACACTTTTTTTACCTCGACAGGTAACACTAAGGTATTATCAAAATGTGCATTGATATGAGAGATCAAATAACCTCTACCATGAAAAACTTCATCAGTTGCCGCTCTTAAGTCAATGTTAGGTAAAGCAATCTTATTGAGCTGTCGCTCAAATTGACCAATCACTTTTCCCCAGCGCTCAACATCTATTTGACCAGACCCTATGTTAAACGTTGGAGTATCCATCTCTATGCGTTTGTAATTATATGAATGAATATCAAAAATAATGGCGTTACCAAATTGCTTTTCAATAACCGACACTATCGCTTCTAGTACGTTGTAAAACGATTCATGTTTAGCATGACTAATAGCACGCTGCTTTTGGGTTAGTGGCTTTTGCCAAACCTGCTTATTCCATGCTGTCTTAAAGTAGGTGGATAGTGTTTTTGCTCGATTCAAGTCATATTCAAAACGAGAGTCATTGCCAATCAGTTGAATAGGAAATGAAGAAATTAACTCATCGGTGTACGGATCTTCCTCATAAAAACGCTCTTGCTTTGATAGCAAGAACGAATTAGCTAATTCAGAGCGGAGTTGATGTCCATTGTGAATGGCAGCGCAAACAAGCGGGGTGTACTCATCAATTTTTATAATATATGAGCCATTGTTAACTTCAGCGTGGAAACACTCTCGTTTCTTGATGCGTTGAATACACTCTTTCTCAGACAGCGTTAGCATCTTCGATTACCTTTCTAAACTCAGTTTTTCGGTTCATAACAAACTCTTTGGCATGCACAACACTTTCAACAAAGTCGATAACTTGCGCTTGAAGTTTGACTCTATTTAGCTTGTTAATACGAACAATCCCTCCAGGACTTAACACATTAACCTCAATTAACTTTCCACCAATAACATCAATGCCGGTAAAATAAAGACCATCACGAACAAGTTTAGGGCCAATGTACTTACAGAGTTTTTTCTCTTGGGCAGTAAGTTTATGCTTCACAACATTCCCTCCCGCATGAACGTTCGAACGAACATCGTTTGAAGCAGGCACTCTTTTCATCGCCCCAATAGGCTCACCGTTTAGCATTAATATGCGTACATCACCTTCTTCGGCACCGTGAACATATTCCTGTAAAATAACATAGTTACTGCCTTTACCAAGCTCATCACCACCGATATAAAAATCCAGCAATGACCTAAAGCTTTGACGCGCGCTTTTCTCTAATACAATGACACCTCGACCACCGTAACCGTCTAACGGCTTTAAGATCATTTTGTCGCTTTGTGACTCTTCAAAAATGCGTTCGAGGTAATCTCTATTTTTGGAAACGTGTGTCGCTGGAATAAATTCACTTTCAGTATCCTGAAAAGATGCTGTATAAACTTTATTATTAGCTACACGTAATCCATCGAGGTCATTCATGATGAATGTATCACCACGTACTGAGTCTAAAAAATTTAGCGCTAATGTGTCTAATGGTGGATTGGCACGCATAATAACAGCATCAAAGCCAGCGATCGGCAGTTGTGCCCGCTTAAAGTTAGCGGTTTTATAAAAGCTAGGAATGTTATCTGAATATTTTGTTTTATTAGTAAAAACATCACAAAAAGCACTGGCAACACTGTCACGAATAGTTAAGTTATTAACCGTAGAAAGCGCTACGGTATGACCCCTTTTAACACATTCATGAATTAGTCGGAGGGTGGAGTCGGTCTCAGGTTCGATACGATCCCAAGGGTACATAATAAAACAGATCTTCATTGTAATAAGCCTGTAGAAAGGATACATCTCTATTAGTATCGTTATTTTTTTCGGAGCATACAGAAAACTTGTGATTAAGGCTGCTAAAAAAAAATTGTCGTCACGTTAAAAATTATTTATAAATAGCTTCTCATAAACATTCTAAAAATATTGAAAATCAGACAAATTAATATTGGTAGTTCTAAATAGCTAATTTTGTACCATGACACATAACCACCAACACGAAAGCACAATGTAATTAAGCAGAAATAGCAGTAACGGAAAAGTCTGAAAAATCATTATTTAACTTGGGTAAAAACATGGACATTAGAGTCTTCAAAACCTTTATAGAGGTGGCTGAAAACAAGCACTTTGGCAGAGCAGCAGAAACCCTATACATCACACCTGCCGCCGTGAGTGCTCGGATCAAACAATTAGAAGAGTTTTACGCGACCCAATTAATTATTCGTGAGAAAAACAACCTAAGATTAACCCCTTCAGGAGAGGCATTACTTTCACACGCCCATCTAATGATAAGCCAAATGGAACAATCAAAAGTTGCACTATCCATTGCCAATCAACAGAAAATCTCTTTTAATATCGCCGCCACACCAAATGTTTGGGATGCATTCTTCAGCAATAGAATTCACGATGCTATTGAACTGTTCGATAATGTATCGCTCAGCACGGAGATTTCTGTTAGGGAAGCGATTCAACGAAAGTTAGATGATCGGAGTCTTGATGTCGGTTTGTTGATGGATCCAATCAAAGATAACGAATTCACTAACGAATTAATTGGCCACTTTGATTTATCTCTGATTGGCTCACACGCAAATTATGACCGAGACGTAGAAGATTACATCCTCGTTGATTGGGGAATCACGTTTCAAAAAGAGCATGCGCTTCATCACAAGGTGATACCTAGCTTTAAAACATCAACTGCCATGATTGCCCTTGAGGTAATTTTATCAAAAGGGGGTTTTGCCTACCTGCCCACAGAGCTAATAACTGATCATTTAACGTCTCAAGAGTTATTTGAAATTGAAGCACCAGTGCAAATAAAAAGACCAATATTTATGGTATATCGAAACAATAACGCCACAAATGAACTAATCACTCAATTCAAAAATCTACTTCTTAGAATTCAATAAGAAATAATTTAACTGTTTATCAATGGTATCAATGGGGTCTATCAATGGGGTCAGAGTCATTGATTAGTTAACGATAAAATATCTCTTGGTCTTACTAAATTGCTGTTCATAGCTGCCCCGGTGTAATGCATGCAATGGTGCGAAACTCTCGCGTCATATGAGCTTGATCGCTAAAGCCAAACTGTTGAGCGACACCTGCCAAATTGGCACCTTGACGTTGCCGCAAATAACAGATGGCTTTTTTAATTCTTAAGATACGCTGATAATGCTTAGGGGTCATGCCCAACCAGTGTTTAAACAGGCGCTCGATTTGCCGTTGACTTAATTCAAGATTGTCACTGAGTTGCCCTGGTGCGGTATCTTGTTTGATGCACGCCAGTGCTTTTTCCAAAGAATCAGGGATCACATTGGTAAAATCGAGGGTTTGCTCTGCCCACTGATACAAAGCGTCTACCTTTCTCTCGTTACCTTGTAGAACTTGAAGCTCAGCGTACATCTGATAGAGGTTATACAGCGTATCTTGCTCGGGTAATAACAGGGTTGGATTGTCGTAGTGCTGCCCTAAAACACCATAGCCAATGGCCGGGTTAAAACGAATGCCAGCCACTTGGGCGCCAGCTTCAAGCACGATGCGCTCTGCCTGCTTTTTTATCGGCAGCATGATGACCCCCTGCGGTAACACTTCCCCCCCCAATCCTCACGCCGCCACACAGGTTAAACATAATGCCACTGCCTGCATCAGAGTAAAGTGGCTTCGTAACCGCATCCGGTTGAGGCACAGATGCTGACCATATTCCCTGCACAAACGCAGACAGCGGCCCCGATGGATGGGACAGCTGAAAGTTAAATGCTGGCGTCACTAATTTATTGCGGTTTATAACTTCCTACCTCAGGTTTAAAGGTTTTTGCCACTCGGTTCCAGCTGTTAATGGCATTAATTGCAAAAGTTAAATCGACAACAGCTTGCTCACCCAATGCCTGTATCACTTGCTGATAATATGCTTCTTCTGTTGATTTACCGCCGGTTAAATGTTCAGCCCAACCCAGTGCAACAAGCTCTGTTTCAGAATAAAATGGCATATCACGCCACGCATTCAAGCCCATAATACGCTCCTGAGTTTCACTGTGGCTCAGCGCTTCTTTACTGTGCATGTCGATACAAAAAGCGCATTGGTTAATTTGGGACACTCTCAGTTTAACCAACTCCCAAATTGCAACTGACATTGTCGCTGACGCACTAAATTGTTCACGTAAATAGTTTTCCTGCTCCATCAGGATCTGTATCTCTTTGGATGCCAGTTCAAAGTAGTTTGCGCGTAAAATCATATCTTATCTCCTTAGTTATTGTTAAGGCAAAGATAACCAATGGCACAACACAGATATTGAATATTTTCGACATCTGGATAATTTAAATTGGAGGGATTGATAGTTTTAGCGCTATCAATGGGGTCATATCAATGGGGTCACATATCAATGGGGTCAGAGTCGTTGATTCTATCAATGGGGTCAGAGTCGTTGATTCCATTGATTGTGACCCCATTGATTGTATTTTAGAGACCAAATTCACTATTCCACTACAATAACTTCAGAGCGAAACAGGTCATTCATGATAATTAGTCATTAATCACTGGAGGGGTAGATCTTTGCCTTCCTAACCCTATTTTCATATTTTCAAAATCAAACATTACTGTTTCGAAGGCATCAAAAAAAGTCAATCCAAGAGAGGCATCATAGTGATGACGTGAAAAGGCTCCCTCGTTGTATACGACCTGAAACTTAGTACGATATGCTCTGCCATCAATTGTGAACTCGGTATCTGCTATTTGGGCTTTCACTGTTAAATGACTATGCGTACCGATAATAGTTGCTTCGTTTACTGTTTGCGGTAGGTTACTTTTCATCCTGTCAGTCAGCTTATCATAATTAATCATACTGAATGAGGCGCCAGTATCTAACAACACGCGAAAAGGCGTTTCCTCTACCATAATATCAGTGACAAGTTGCAATGGCGTTATTACTTCAATGGAGTGCCATGATTGAATGTCTCCACAATGTTCAGGGTTAAAAAAAAGCCCATCATCTCTGAGGCAAAACTGATTAAACCTCATTAAATAGTCAAGTCCTAAAATCGGCGACGAAAATGCGTATTGACGACTAAATGTCGCTCTTAATTGAGTTTTACCATGGCCAAATAGAGAAACATTTTCTAAAAAACCAAGTTTACTAAGAGTTGCTTTGTCACTAATATCTGTAACCTCGATACCCATAAAATGCTTTTGGTGCTCTTTAAATTGAGAGTAAGGAAACTGACTTGTTGAGGAGCCAGTGTCGACGATAACGTCGACGAGCTGGTTAGCTACTTCTATTCGCGTCATTAAAGTTTCTGTATAAGTATCAATGGGGTCATATCAATGGGGTCATATCAATGGGGTCATATCAATGGGGTCAGAGTCGTTGATTCCATATCAATGGGGTCAGAGTCGTTGATTCTAAAATCTAGCATAGTTGGGTGTCTAACGAGCATAGGCAGCCGAATAATTAAGAAGCTAACAACGTCACGGTGTCATTTAGATAGTGCATAACAAGCCTCGATTGGCGAGGCTTTCAATATGCGAGCATAGATATCAACGACTCTTATCAACGACTCTGACCCCATTGATTGACTTTAGATTCAGTTGGCTCAGTCATTAATGTGCCAGCGACTGAGAATGACATTGTTGATGCATCAAAATACATATAACAGCCTATAAGTTGTTATTCTAAAATACAGCTTATATACTGTATTTAACAAATACAGCCTATACCTTGTTTTTTGGTGACAACATGAATTATACAATTAATACCTTAGACCAGCTTAAACCTATCTTAATAGGGTTTCGTAAGTCACATGGCTTATCACAAAAAGCACTTGCAGAAAAACTTGGTATAAGCCAACAAAGTTATCAAGCATTAGAAAGTGCGCCGCAAAAAGTAACGCTAGAACGTTTATATAAAGTACTAAACGTTTTGAGTGTTAAATTACAATTTGTCGATAATAAAGAAATAGGTAATGAAAATACTAACGACAATTTAAGAGATAAACCCCACCCTCAAAATGACCTGCAGGATGAGTGGTAATGGCTCAACGCAAACTCAATTCGTTAGCGCTATGGATGAACGGTGAGTTAGTAGGTCATTGGCGCGTAAAATCCGGCGTGGATGAATTACAGTATGCCGATGAATGGTTAACTAATCCGCGTGGTCGCCCTTTGTCTTTATCGCTACCATTCACCCCTGGTAATCAGATTATTAAAGGGGAAAAGGTTTCATATTACTTCGATAACCTACTACCAGATAGCCGAGATATTCGCGAACGCTTAGCAAAAAGGTTTAATACTGGCAGTGTTAAAGTTTTTGACTTGCTTGTTGAGCTTGGTCGAGACTGCGTTGGCGCAATTCAATTACTCCCCGAAGGCCATCAACCCAAAAATATTAAACAGATTCAGTATAAGCCGTTAGATGAATCAAAAATTGCAGAAAAACTCACGAACGTTGTCAACCTCTCCCCCTTAGCTCAATTAGACAGCGATAATGAATTACGCATATCACTGGCTGGTGCACAAGAGAAAACGGCATTACTTTGGCATAACAATCAATGGTGTGAGCCATTGGGTGAAACACCAACCACGCACATTTTCAAGTTGCCAATGGGGTTAGTCGGAAATATGAAAGCGGATATGCAATCATCGGTTGAAAACGAGTGGCTTTGCTCAAAAATAATGCCCGAGTTTGGTATTCCAATTGCTCATTGTGATATTGGTATTTTTGAAGGAACGAAAGCATTGATTGTGGAACGGTTTGATCGCAAATTATCAGCTGATGATTCATGGATAATTCGTTTACCACAAGAAGATTTTTGCCAAGCTAAAGGTGTCTCATCACTGCTTAAATACCAAAGTGATGGTGGCATCAACATTGATGACTGCATTAAACTATTATCAAATAGTAATAACGCTAAGATTGATAAGCAGAACTTTTTTAAAGCTCAAATTATATTCTTCTTGTTAGCTGCAACAGATGGTCACACCAAAAACTTTAGCATTACGCACTTACCAAACAATCAATACAAATTAACACCTCTTTATGATGTATTATCGATACACCCATTGATTGGTAACAAAGCAAACCAAATAGCTAAACAAAAAGTTAAAATGGCGATGGCCATCCGAGGCAGTAAAAACTATTACCACTTAGATAAAATACAGTATCGGCATTTTATTAAACAAGGAACAAGCGCCGGGTTCACAGAGCAAGAAGTTGTGGAGATGATTAACACTGTAGTAAACCAAGTAGACTTAGTTATCGAGAATGTTAGTAAACTCTTACCACCTGACTTCCCCAAGTCGCTATTTAATAAAATAACTACAGGCATGAAGTCTCAAGCAAAAAAGCTAGATATTTAATTTCAGCCACTGGTCCCTACCCTCATATCAACGGGGTCAGGCAACCACCATCAACAAAGCCTAGTACAGAGCAAACCAAGCCCTAGGCTTTTTAAAATTTTACTGCTATTTGAGGTTATTATGGCAAGAACAGCATCAGCACTACATATTTTGGTAAAACACAAAGAGCAAGCACAAGACATCTTAGCGCAACTGAAAAAGGGAGTTAAATTTCAAACTCTTGCCAAAAAGCACTCCAACTGCCCATCGGGCAAAAAAGGCGGTAGCTTAGGGGAGTTTAAACAAGGTGCAATGGTGCCGGCGTTTGATAAGGTCTGTTTTACTGGCGAGCTCCTAAAACCCACCTTAGTAAAAACTAAGCACGGATGGCATATCGTCAAAGTGCTTTACCGCACCTAAACTCAATGACTCACCCTGCACTAGCGACATCATATTACTAACAATAGAGTGTTTTAAGTGTATCAATGGGGTCATATCAATGGGGTCATATCAATGGGGTCAGAGTCGTTGATTCTTACTTCAAACGCTTTTCTGTAAACACCACTGATTTTCTGTCTCCGCCCTTGGGTAGTGGAGATGCTCGCCGACCTGAAAGTACTTCAACTTGTTGTTTAAATTTTTCACTTCCTAGAACCCACATTTTATCTGTCGCCGATTTTATTTCCTCTAACGTTATGGCTGGGATTTCATCGGTAAATAGTATGCGATATCGCTCTTGCCGTATTATAGGTGTTGACCCTAGGTCATGGTATAGCGCATGTTCAGTAATCAAATCGATATTCTTTCCTGCTCCGTTATGTTGATAACTTGACCAAGTATACTCAACGGGATGCTCGACCATTCCGGCTCTAACAGGGTTTAACTCGATATAGCGACTCACCACTAAAAAATAGTTATCACTATCAACTAGCGTTGACTTGTATCGACCTTCCCAAAGAGTCCCGGTACGTTTGTATGCTTGATTGAAATATCGAACATAATAGCGGCCTAGTGATTGCATTAACTGACTCACGCCTTTCCCTGTGCTTGGCGTTACCAACAAGTGCACATGGTTAGTCATTAAAACATACGCGTGCACTTTGACTTCATGCAACTTGGCATAATGTTTTAGCTTGTCTAAATACACAACATAGTCATCGGCTTCAACAAACGTCACCTGTCGATTGTTGCCGCGCTGCACAACATGCTGTGGGATATTTGGGAGATTTAACCTCGGGAGTCTGGCCATAACCTAAACTAGTCCATTAGTTTATCGTTATTTAACTATAGACTACTAAATCCTATCAAGATAACGAAATCAACGACTCTGACCCCATTGACCGTTAGTTACAAGCTAACTCTAAAGATACAACTCCATCTGCACATTACAGCGCTCATAAGGCGATGCAGGCCCATCGATATGTTTAAAGCCCAATTTAACATAGAGATCAACCGCATGAACCAAGATATCATTGCTCTCTAAATAGAGTCGTTTAGCTCCTAACTGACGTGCTTTCTCTATAATCTTTTGCCCTAAGACTAAACCAATGCCTTTGCCACGTGCTGAAGGTGACACCGCCATTTTGGCCAGCTCCCACGTATTCCTATCGTACTTAATTAACGCACAACACCCCACGGCTTCACCGTTATAGAGCGCGATAAGGATGTGACCAGACTGCTCTGTAATATATTGCTCGGGATTATCCAGCGCTTGATAATCTGGCGTTTCAAGCTCCCAATATTGGCTGATCCACTCCACATTCATTTGTTTAAAAGCCGCTTGATACTTAGGTTCATAATCAACAATACGAATTGCGTTTTCGCTTGGCTGCTCATCAACTCTCGAACTCAACGGGTGATACTTCAAGTGTTGTTGCGTCACGTTTAACGCCTGCCACAAGTCGATCCCAGCTTCTTGATTGAGTCGCTGCATCGCTAAATCCACAGCGGCACATTGCTTTTCCATGGCTGGAATCATGTGCTTGGCTCGCTCATTTAATGATATCAGCGTAATACGAGAGTCATCGCTCGACTTAAAACTCTCAATTAAGTCAGCCTTTTTCATTTCCTTAATAATTTTACTTACCGAAACATGCGAATGTTTAATCTCTTTCGCAATATTAACGACCGAATTAGCCCCTTTAGACGCCAAGACATAAAACACCGGAAACCATTTAGGCTCAATATCGAAATTAAACTGCTGATAAATATTTTCAGCATCTTGAGATACCTGCGCTGCTAAATTCCTTAGCGCTGTACCTAAAGCAACATGACCTAATTCATTATATGATTTCATAAAAAACAAACTCCGTAACCAGTTACACATAACTTATCAAAATCGCTTAAATTTTGTCAATAAGGTTTTATCTATAGATGGAGAGGGAAAGTATCAATGGGGTCAGAGTCGTTGATTCCTAAACGACTCTGACCCCATTGATTGGTTGATTCTAAAATGTCGCGTAGTTGGGTGTCTGACTAGCAAAGGCAGCCGTATAATTAAGAAGTTAAAACGCCACGGTGTCACTTAGATAGTGCATAACAAGCCTTGATTGGCGAGGCTTTCAATATGCAAGCATAGATATCAACGACTCTGACCCCATTGATTAAGAGCGAATATACTCGATAAATGCACTCAGGGCTGGGTTTGACATTCTGTTTTCAGGGTAGACTAGCGATACATCAAGAGGTTTAGTATTAAAGTCTTGTAAAATTGGAACTAATTTTCCTGAGTCCAAATAATCGCGCATCATAAAACTAGGCAACCGAGCAACCCCATGGCCTTGTGCAGCAAAAAACGCGACTGCCTCTCCCTTATCAACTTCCAATTCACCAGAAACCGCCACCGTTTTTTCACTATTATTTTCAATATAACGCCAACGCCATGGCTTACGATTAGAGACTTCAATAATACATTTATGGTTAGGTAATTCTTCAGGGTGCTTTGCTATGCCGTATTTTTCAATATAATCGGGGCTTGCAACCGTTAAATTTTCAACTTTTGAAAAGGTCTGAACAATAAGATTAGAGTCTTCTAACCTGCCAATGCGAATCGCTACATCAACTCCCTCTTCAACCAAATTAACTTGCTTGTTTTGCTGATGCCAAGATACCTGAATGTTTGGATATAGGCACATAAAATCACTAATTTTTTGATCAATACCTAACCCTTGGGCATTCTCAGGACTGGTAATTTTTAGCTTACCTGAAATAGTTGACTTACGGTGATTAAGTCCCATTTTAAGACTATCTAATTGCGCTAAGATGTCTTTAAACTCAACAATAAAACGCTCCCCTTCAGCCGTTAAGTGCATTGAGCGTGTATTACGATGAAGCATTTTACAATCGTAATATGACTCTAAATCCGCAACATTTTTACTAATCGCAGACGTTGCCAAATTTAACTTTTCTGATGCCCCACTAAAGCTTTTTTCCTCAACGACAGCAATGAATATTCGAATCGTTTTAACTAAATCTATCTTTCTTTGCAACAGAAATGTCCTTTCTCATTTTTGATATGTTTTAAATGTCCTAATAACGATAACCTTTTTAAACACTTATACCTTGCAATACAATAGGAACATCAATGAAGTTGTCATCTACCATTCCTCTCGCTTATTTACTACTTTGCTTACCTTTATCAGTAGCGGCTGAAGTGCGTTCAGATACTGTGTTGATCACAGATCTAAAAAAACACTACGCGTTCACCAAACAGCTTCAAAAATTATCAGTGACCTATACTAAGCAACGAGAAACGGTATTTCAAAGTAATAAATTAGATCAACCTTTCACGATTAATAGCAACTATGAAAAGTTGTTTGATTTAAGCAAAGGGCAATTTTACTATCATCAAGTTCATCATTATCCAGGCAACTATATATTTAATGACATCATTGTTCATCAAGAAGGTAAATCTATCCTTTACGATGTAAATGGTTTCACCAAGGGTAAACAACTCCAATACCTAGATTACAACCAAGCGGACTTTCATCAAGACTTAGCTGAAGATATTGATATTTTTTCAGCACATACTTTTTTAAGTGATGCAGATTCAAAAAATACGACAATCAAGCGAAGTGATACTTGGGCAGAGCTAACGAAGAGTAACGCCGAAGAGGAGCAGCTAACCTATAGATTTAATTTACAACCGATACAGCTTGTTTCTGTCATGCAGCACCAATCAAAGAAAAAGACAGAGTATACTAATCCAGTGCAAAAAATGGGGCTAACTTATGCCAGCAAGGTCCGCCGTTTCACCAAAGGCGAACTAAAAAGTACCGTGAACATCACCAACATAAAAGAAATCCCTCATATTAAACAGACGATGTTAGCTATTCCACAAGGCTATGGACCATTTGTAGACACTAAAAGAAAACCACTCGAATGGGTTAAACTTGCCAATGATTTATACCTCATTAACCATGTAGCAGGTAATCGCCATGTATTAGTAAAAATGGATAGCAAGGGATTAACACTCTTTGGTGCACCGGCCTCAAGTAAAGTATCTGAGCAAGTTCAGCTGCTAATCAATAACAACTTACCCATGAAAAAAATCCATTCAGTATATATTACCCATGGTCACAGTGATCATATGGGGGGTGTTGGCTATTTTGCCGAGCAAGGTATTACTGTTCTTGCTGACAAATATAGTATTAGAGCACTAAAGGCCTTTCCTCGCTTTAAAAAAACAGCAACAAATTGGAACTACTCAACTCTGAAACATAAACAAACAGTAAATGGCGTAACGTTTTACCTGCCTAAAAACTCACATAGTGATGGACAAAGCTTTGCTTATTTTCCAATGTCAGAAATTATCTATCAGGGAGACTTTTTAGAAATACCATTTGATAACAGCTTGCCAACTCACATGGCCGATGTTGAAAAAGAGTTCATCGAATTTCTCTATAGTGAAAAAATCGCTTACAAACGCATTGTTGGCCACCATAGAAACAACAATATGACACCTGAAGTTGTCAACGCGTATTACAAGGCTCACCATCCAAACTAAATGAGTTATCTAATCAAAGTTAATGATTAATGCTATGTGTTAATCATGACACATTAGCCTCATCGACAAGCCTAGCAAACTTGTCGATGTGCAGCGCTGCATACAACGGTCTATCACGTGATAATCGGAGGTCGAGATTAACCATGTATCTCCATTGCTTAAGAGCACTAATCCCTTCTGCTTCAAAGTAGCCTTTTGGTGTTGCTTCGACGACTTTGATATTGATTGGAACCCCTGAGCAATTCACATCAAATTGCAGTACTAAATCACCAGAAACTCCGGCTTTGATGACCTCGACAGGATATTAATAGCCTTTTCTGAATATGAACTTAGGCTTAGCACTAGTGTCAGTTTTTAGGTTCAACGGCTTTTCTGTTATCTCTCCGTGAAGGTGACCCATTTACCCACCACAAGGGCGAACCATCGCTGATTCACCCTTTCTCAATAAAGAATAGTTGTGACAGTCCCTTCATTTCCTTTGTATCCCCCTTGCAAATATAATGTTATAACATAACACTATAATGGTAATCAGTTTCCACATTAAACAAAACTAAAAACGAAGAGAAACAATAATGAAAAAAGTATTAGCTACAGCGATTAGCTCTATTTTATTGATGTCTGGCTGCTCAGAACCAAGCCAAACAGCTGCACCGACACAAGCGCAGCAAGCATCCTCAGTAGATGCGCAAATCATAAATCCGCTATTCACTCGTAGTGCATTGCAATACCAAACGCCAAATTTCGATCAAATCAAAGATGAACATTTCTTACCAGCGTTTGAAAAAGGTATTGCTGAGCAAATGGCTGAAATTAAAGCTATCGCTGACAACAAAGCAGCACCAACGTTTGAAAATACTATAGTCGCTATGGAAAAGAGTGGTGAGCTATTGACACGCGCACAACGTGTTTTTTATAACTTAGTCGGTACTGATTCAAACCCACAGCGCCGTGCCATTCAAAAAGAAATGGCGCCTAAATTGGCCGTTCACGGTGACAATATCAGCTTGAATAAAGATCTTTTTAAGCGTATTGAAACCATCTATCAACAGCGAAATAGCTTAGATTTAACAGCAGAAGAAGTGCGTTTAATTGATGTTTATTACAAACAATTTATCCGTGCTGGCGCTCGATTAAACGAAACGCAACAACAGCGTATTCGAGAGATCAACAAAGAACTTTCTAATCTTGGCACCCAATTTAGCCAAAACATCATGGCGTTAATCAAAAGCAACGTAGTATTGGTAAAAGACAAAGCACAACTTGCGGGTTTATCTGATACACAACTAGCGCACCTTGCTAAAGCGGCAACAGAAGCGGGTCACGACGGCCAATACCTTATTAAGATCACCAACACGACCAGACAGCCAATCCTAGCCGCACTTGAGAACCGCGACTTGCGTGAAAAAATATGGCGTGCTTCAGCTGAGCGTGCTCTATCAGGTGAAAACAGTAATCGTGATGTTGTCCCTTCTATTGCAAACCTTAGGTCAGAACGTGCTGGGTTACTTGGTTACGACAGTTACGCTCACTTTGGCTTAGAATCGCAAATGGCCAAAGAGCCGCAGGCTGTCCTTGATATGTTAACCAGCATGGTGCCTTCACTACTAGACAACGTCGAAAACGAATCAGCTGCTATTCAAGCGAAAATCGACGCCTCAGGTAGCAACTTCAAGCTAGAACCTTGGGACTGGTTCTATTACGCTGAGCAAGTGCGTAAAGAGAAATACAACCTAGACGAAAATGAAGTAAAAGAATATTTTGAATTCAACCGTGTCTTGGAAGACGGTGTATTCTTTACCATGAACCGTTTATACGGCATAAGTTTCAAGCCACGTCCTGACCTACCGGTTTACCACGCTAACGTAAAAGCCTATGAACTGCTGGACGAAGACGGCACAAGTCTAGCTATTTTCTATGCTGACTATTTCGCCCGTGAAGGCAAGCGTGGTGGTGCGTGGAAAAGCGCTTTCGTCAAACAATCAGGCCTTGATAACCAGCGCCCTGTTATTGTCAATGTCATGAATATTCAAAAAGCACCAGAAGGTAAGAAAACATTAATTAGCTACTCGGAAGCAACAACAATTTTCCATGAAATGGGGCACGGTATTCACGGCATGTTGTCGCAAGTTAAGTACCCTACACTATCCGGTACATCAACTTCACGTGACTACGTTGAGTTCCCGTCCACGTTTGAAGAAGACTGGGCAATGCACCCTGAAGTGATTGCAAACTACGCCAAGCATTATCAAACTGGTGAAGCGATACCTAAAGCGCTTTTAGATAAAGTAATTGCATCGCGCAGCTTCAACCAAGGGTTCGACACTTTCGAATATATTGCTGCTGCGCTGGTTGATATGGAATGGCACTCGCTTCCGTCATCAGCAGGTAAACAAGATATTGTTGAGTTTGAGAAACAGGCGCTTAAAAAGCATAACGTCGATGTCAGTTTTATTCCACCACGTTATAAATCAGCCTACTTCGCACACGCAATGGGCGGTTACGCAGCAGGTTATTATGCTTACATGTGGAGTGAGATTTTAGCGGCAGATGCCTTTGCCTACGTGCAAACACAGGGTGGCTTAGATCGGAAGATTGGTCAAAAATACCGTGAAAACATTTTAGAGGTAGGTAACACCCGTGATCTAATGGAATCATACAAAGCATTCCGTGGTCAGGCACCAACCACCGACGCCCTATTAAAGCGTCGCGGTATCAACGTAAGCACCAAGTAAGTCAATAAGGGTTAATCGCTAGCTAACGCGATTGATAGCCAACATAAAAAGCTTGGTAAGCAATTACCAAGCTTTTTTTACGCTCTAATTAAAAGAGTCTTTATAGCTATCCCTGTTACGATTGAATTAGCCGGACGCTTCAAGATGTTTGTGTTTGCTCCGTGCTTTCTTTTGCATATTTTTCACTATATAGCCACTATAATCTATATAGTGACTTAAGCTCTCCTTAGTCATTTGAAGGGTTGAATAGTTGGGAACACGCAACAATTTATTATTGATATTTCGGTAGTTTTATTTTTTACGACGCAAGGATAGCGGTATTAACTAAATCTTGTACTACACTCGCCTTTGTTATATTTAGCTAACCAAGGTAATTTATGACTCGGACTATCAATGGGGTCAGAGTCGTTGATTCCCGATTGATTCTAAAGTGTAGCGCAGTTGGGTGTCTAATGAGCCTAGGCAGTCGAATAATTAAGAAGCTAACAACGTCACGGTGTCATTAAGATAGTGCATAACAAGCCTCGATTAGCGAGGCTTTCAATATGCTGGCATAGAGTTAAGGATATCAACGACTGATTACCCCATTGATTAATGGGATTATAATCCTTTATTGAAGTGTCCGGCTAATTCACCCACAACAACATCAGATGATTTAACACGGATATGGCGACCACTCCAGTCGACTAACTGAGAGTAAGCAGCATAAGAAAATGGAGTGGCATTACTATTTGCACTGCTAAAAAAATGACAATAACCTGCTAGGTTCTGGACGAACACCCATTGACTAATTGCGCACACGTTGTTGCTTTTTATAGGAGTGATATTGCATTATTAGCTTTTGAATCGAAGTAAGACAAGTGACAGGCAAAAATTTCATCATAACATTTCTGCCTGTCCTGAATTATGTTATGAACTACATTTACCTTTTTTAGCCATATCTAGCTTTGAAACTTCTTTTTGGCCTTTACCCTCATCAACAAGTTCAAGGCCAGCACCGCCAACAAATACTCCCATCTTGATATACTGGCTTACAAAGTAGTTTTTACCACTTTCAGTTTTAACCAGCAGGTCATTTGGTGAAAATTCCGACTCTGTTGATAGCTTATGCTCTGCTCCACCTTTATCAATGGGGTCAGAGTCGTTGATGCTAAAATGTATCGTTGTTGGGTGTCTAACGAGCCTAGACAGCCGAATAATTAAGAAGTTAAAACGTCACGGTGTCATTTAGATAGTGTATCAATGGGGTCAGAGTCGTTGATTCCCGATTGATTCTAAAGTGTAGCGTTGTTGGGTGTCTAACGAGTCTAGACAGCCGAATAATTAAGAAGTTAAAACGTCACGGTGTCATTTAGATAGTGCATAACAAGCCTCGATTGGCGAGGCTTTCAAGATATCAACGACTCTGACCCTATTGATTTTAAAAAACTCAGCTATATGAGTCCCTTTATCAAAGGACAACATATTGAATTGCCTTTTGACGGAAGTTATAAGATGCTCTCAAAATACTTAAAGCACTTAAGCTCACTTGGTCTTATTAAACCAGCAAATACTCGTGGTATGTATAACCTAAGCTTCAATGGTCCACATGACGCTATCAACGCCATTATACCGCTCTACTCATATTAGCTTGAATGCTTTTATAAAGTTTTTAGGATGTTGATGAAATCTGACATGTCCTTTGGCATTCAATCGTTTTCGAGTTTGTCTGAATGGCGGTGTTATATACCCCCAGTTTCCAACTCTGGAGAAGTAAATAACATAATCAATTTTTGCATCCCCCCATTTATTTTCAACTAGGATATCTTCTTCATTTGATTCAACTGATTTAACTTGAATACGATAAAAATAATCGCCATCAGAGATGACAAAATCTGTTTTTAGTCCGTGATCGATCATTGGCAAGAAAACATCCCAACCATCATTAAGTAACCAGCTTGCTGCTAGTGTTTCATACGAAAGGCTTTTATAGTGCTTTAAAGATTGATTTGCTGGTGTTGAGTTTTTTACAGGCATAGTTATATCCGATATAAATTAATGCCGTATGCCAGTGGGTCTTCAGCTAACGGACAGGGATTCCGTTTGGAATTTCCTTAATTTAAATATCACCATACAACCGTAAGGGTTTGTATCTAATAGCGAAGGCTGCCCGCCTTGCATTTCCCCTAAATGGGTTAGATGCATTAACACTATTATCAGACTGAGGAGCCTGTGATAAAGCTTAACTTAAACTATCAAAAGATAGTTAAGCCATCAAGAGAAATCTCCTCTCTGTAAACGCTTTATTAGATCCTCTACCGGAAACTTGTGCCTGTCTCATATTTTTTGAATCGCCTTAACGCACAGAAACAAAAGGCTTTTGAACATAGCTGCACCGCACTAAAAGAGCTAGGAGTATGCGTGAATGTCATCGATGGTATCCATAGTAAAATCATATTTGCAGACAATAAATATATGACGGTTGAATCATTCAACTGGTTTAGTGCAGCTAGAGAAGGAGAATATGCCAATGTTGAAACGTCATTAGTTTATGCAGGCGATTTAGCTAAAGAAACAAAAACTCATATCGACTTTCTCAACAACCGAATTTTCAGGCTGTATGTTAAAGACAGTGAATCAACAGAAGTCATTGCCTAAAGTTTTTTAATGACCACAAATTAACTATTACTAGCAGAGATAAAACTTAGAACCCCTAATGAGGGGGCCAGTTTTACTGCACCACTACAGCTTTCAATTATGCGAGCATATAGATATCAACGTCTCTGACCCCATTGATTTGGATTAGCGAGGCTTTCAAGATATCAACGACTCTGATATCAACGACTCTGACCCTATTGATTGATATTTACGTTTTGTTGTCATGCTTATTTTGATTATTGTATATATGTCAAAAGCCCCATATATAAATATTCGATTAAATGGTAACTTGTTAATAGAACGAGGGAATTAGACAAATATGAAAGGAAGCAGTATGGATGACTTGAGCTGGATACGGTATTGGCGGAACTCTCTTGCCGATGCGGATAGTGGTAAAGGAGCTTTAAAAAAAAGAGACCTTAACGGTTATCACCCTACCAAACGAACTAATTTTTCTTTAGGTATGTTAGAACCCAGCGACCAAATATTAGAAAAGCTTTTTGCTGATGAAAACGACAATGTATTGGTTATAAAAGCGCATTACCGACCCGTCCTTTATACGATCACAAAACAGCATCGGCAGGATTATCGTGGTACAACACCTCAAGTTCTATCTCCTGTTATTTGCCCTATATGGATAACTCGCGAAGGTTTGTTTTTCTCAGCCGGAACCCCCTATATTCCTAGGGATATTTTAGCTCCTCAAGCCGATGATAAATTTACTATTGCCGCAGTATCTGATCTGGATGACTTCCTTACAACTCATTCTACCCCTAGCTATTCAGACGATGAAATTGTGTCTGCAATCCAATCAGAAGAGACTATCGCTGAGCAAAGCAAACTGTGGACACAGTACTATGAACTAGCTCAGGGTCTATTTAGGGACGTTTGCTCAAAACAAAAAATTTATGAGTCTTACACTTTGTTGGAAAATGGTGTCATTGGGAAAATAGATGATATCACGGGCGCATCTACCCATATATTAAGCCTTTATGACAAACTAACAGATTCTAATCACTCTTCACCACTTTTCCACTCTTATGCGACTCAATCCGTTTCAAGCCATGAGGCCTGTCTAATTTCTTCTGAAACCATCGCTGATAGACTTGGTCATTCGAATGCACAATTTCCTTTGGCTAAAGCACAGCGTGATGCATTGTCACATGCACTAAATATGTCTGACTCAGACATATTGGCAGTCAATGGTCCTCCAGGAACAGGAAAAACAACGTTTGTTCTGTCTGTTGTAGCTTCATTATGGATTGAGTCAGCGCTAAAAGAAGCAGAGCCGCCGCTAATCATCGCAGCATCCACAAACAACCAAGCAGTTACAAACGTCATTGATGCATTTGGAAAAGATTTTGACGAAGGAAATGATGAACTAAGTGGTCGATGGTTACCTGATGTTTCCAGTTACGGCGGATATTTTCCTTCAGCCCAAAAAGAAGACGAAGCTTCTAAAAAGTATCAAACACGCAGTTTCTACTCTCAGCTAGAAAGTTTAGAATACCTAGACCGCGCTGAAACTCACTTCATTGAACGTGCTCAGGCATCTTTCGCAGAGATGGATTTTGAGAATACCACGGAGATTAAAGAGCATCTGCTCAATCAACTAAAGCTCAATAAACAAACGCTAAACCACATTCAAATTTGTTGGGAAAAATACTCTAAACAAAAGCAAGTTATAGAAAACCTACTAGGAATCGAACCGGAAAAGACTTTAGAGGGGCTAAAGCAAGAGCTTGAATGCGCTAAAAGCTTGCAATCAGTCACCAACATTAGCTTACTCAACTGGCGAAACTATCTTAGTGATGAATCTATTTGGCTATCTATATTCAGTTGGCTTCCTTTTGTGCTAGTCAAACGCGAAGCGCAACGGAAAAATTTTATTCATCAGTCTCTCTGCGTTACAGCCAATAAATTACAATGTCTGCCCGAAAATCTAGAAAGCGCAATAGAAAAAGTTCTAGCAGAACAGAAAATATACATCGATGAACTAACCACCACTTATCAACAGTACCTGCATCATTTTCAAACATTTAAGAAATCAGAAGCTGAATGGAATTTAAGCACGAGAACCACTTTTCCTGAATCTAGCTCGATACCATCTTTGGAGGAGGTAGATTCTGCTCTTGATATTACAGTACGATTTAGAATGTTTAGGCTTGCTGTGCACTATTGGGAGGCTCGATGGCTGCTCACTTATAGAGGTGAAGAGGACAAACTGGAAGGGCTAGCGAATAAAACGGGGCTCAAGGCCGTACTTCCCAGATGGAAAAGGCGAATGATGTTAACACCGTGTATCGTATCTACCTTTCATTCTTTGCCGTCACACATGACCTATCAAGCATACGCAGGGGAAAGTGACTTTAGGACGGAGTATTTGATTAACGAAATCGATCTTTTGATTGTTGATGAAGCTGGTCAAGTGTCACCAGATGTTGCTGGAGCATCATTTTCATTAGCGAAAAAAGCATTGGTGATTGGAGATATTTACCAGATAGAGCCTGTTAGACAACTCAATGCATGTATCGATATAGGCAACCTTAAGCAATCTAAACTCATGACAGACAATGACGAATATGAGTCTATCCAAGCGTCAGGAAGAAGTGTCGTGACAGGTAGCGTTATGCACCTTGCACAACGAGCAAGCCGCTACCACTACAAAACAAAAGCAGAACCTGGAATGTTTTTACAAGAACATCGCAGATGCTATGACGAACTCATATCCTATTGTAATGAACTTTGCTACAGCGACCTGTTAATAGCGAAGAGAGGCTCGGCAAACCTAGAATCACCCTACCCGCCTTTCGGTTATCTTCATGTTGACGGCTTAGCTGAGCTGTTTGGTGGAAGCCGTGGCAACAGATTAGAAGCTGAAACCATCGCTTCTTGGTTGGCGAGTAACCGCTCCAGAATTGAAGAGTACTTTGAAGAGCCACTAGAGAAAGCTGTAGGTGTAATTACCCCATTCTCAGCCCAAGTAGCTGCTATCTCAAGTGCCTGCAATGATTATAATATTCCAACAGGCAAAGCTGAAGGTCAACTAACCGTAGGTACAGTGCACTCATTTCAAGGCGCCGAGCGTAAACTCGTTATTTTCTCTCAAGTCTACACTAAACATAGTAATGGGAGTTTTATTGATATAAATACCTCCATGTTAAATGTAGCTGTGTCGAGGGCTAAAGATAGCTTCTTAGTATTTGGGGATATGGATATCATTGCCGCTGTGCCCAAGTCTAAACCGAGAGGCCTTTTATCTAAATACTTGTTGAACCAAGCTTCAAATGAACTCAAATTCAATACCGGAAAAAGACCCGATTTACTTCAGTTTTGTGGCCAGCCTAAGTTGCTACATAATGCCGATGAACATGATGCATTCGTTATGCAACTGCTAGACAAAGCGGTACAAAAAGTAGATATCGTTTCGCCTTGGATTATCTATGAAAAACTAAAAACGACAGGGATCTTAGCTAAACTGCAAAGCTCCATTAGCCGAGGAGTGGCGATTACCATTTATACAGACAAACACTTCAATACGACAGTCTCTAATCGCCTTAACGCACAGAAACAAAGGGCTTTTGAACATAGCTGCACCGCACTAAAAGAGCTAGGAGTATGCGTGAATGTCATCGATGGTATCCATAGTAAAATCATATTTGCAGACAATAAATATATGACGGTTGGATCATTCAACTGGTTTAGTGCAGCTAGAGAAGGAAAATATGCCAATGTTGAAACGTCATTAGTTTATGCAGGCGATTTAGCTAAAGAAACAAAAACTCATATCGACTTTCTCAACAACCGAATTTACAGGCAGTATGTTAAAGACAGTGAATCAACAGAAGTCATTGCCTAAAGTTTTTTAACGACCACAAATTAACTATTACTAGCAGAGATAAAACTAAAAAACCTAATGAGGGGGGCCAGTTTTAGTGCACCACTACATTACTAAAAAACTTTAACTGGGCAGCTTTAAAAGCAAGATCAAAGTGAGTTAATTAACCTACTTAATCGTCTCATTATTTGATACGATTAATTCAAATAAACGACTCAGAGATACACTATGTGGATATGGCAGCATAACAATTGGCCTAACTTTATTTATAACAGCGCCGCTATCATGCCAAGGCTAGAGTCATGTATTCAAACAGTATCACCACTAAAACAATTCAGTGAGCTACTTTCATTAGAGCAGCGTTTAGATTGGGAAGCGTCAATATTACTCGACGAAATCCTTGCCTCAGCCAAAATTGGATATCAACGACTCTGACCCCATTGATTGTGACCCCATTGATTGGACAGCCGAATAATTAAGAAGCTAACAACATCACGGTGTCATTTAGATAGTGCATAACAAGCCTCGATTGGCGAGGCTTTCAATATGCTGGCATAGAATTAAGGATATCAACGACTCGATATCAACGACTCTGACCCCATTGATTAGACCCCATTGATTAGGGACAGAGTCGTTGATTCTAAAATGTATCGTTGTTGGGTGTCTAACGAGCCTAGACAACCGAATAATTAAGAAGTTAAAACGTCACGGTGTCATTTAGATAGTGAATAACAAGCCTCGATTGGCGAGACTTCCAATATGCTAGCATAGATATCAACGACTCTGCCCCATGGATTGCAAAGACTGGCCTTTTAATTAGCAGCGATTTAGCTTTTATTATAAACAATTTACGCTTGGGTCTTGAAAAATAAAATTTTAACCTTAAATAATATAAGGAGATTAAATCAAAAGGAGAAGATAAGATGTCATCGTTAACGCAAGCAAGATGCCCTTGCCGTGGTTGTGATAAGGTTGCTCGCAATGAAACCGAAGTCGACGAACTTTTCGGGTTACGCGATATGGGGGATGGGACAATAAGAGTTCAATCATATTGCCGTGAATGCCGTAGCCTACATTGCAAAGCATCCGAACCACAATGTAATTAGCACCACATATTCAGGTAGGATCCTGATGTACCTGCCTTCTAATAGTTTGCTTCTTGTTACTTACTAATAATGTGACTTATTCCATTTGGTATCTCGGAAAATCGATTTCCTCGATCCCATATCATCCACATGTATTCGCAACTATCTGAACCACCATTAACAAACCTAGGCCTGGGAACAATCACTGGCGTTTTATTTGGAAAACCAACCTCAGCCCAAAAGTCGACCCTGCATCGCGAACCTAAGAAATTTACTCTTTGCAAGTAAGCTAAAGTTCCATCAGGAGCTAATTCAGACAGTGACTTTCTTATAAAGTCAATTGTAAGGCTAAATGGTGGGTTCGTAATAATCACGTCCTGTTGCTCAAAACTAGTACTCAAATAATCGACACCTTCATCAATTTCAGCCCAATATTTTTGATCCTCAGGAAGCGGGATTCTGTCGAATATATTTTTAGTGCCACGGCAAGGTTCCAAGAACTTATCATTAGGCCTTAATGTCAGTTGACTTATTAGTGCTTCAACTGTATTAACTGGAGTTGGATAATTATCCCTAGCAACTTTATTACCATTAGTACTGCTCACAAATATTTTCCTTATTATTTATCGTTAATACGTTGATGAATAGCAACCCTCTCGATAGTGCTGCTTATCATAACGGTGCGCGATTATACTAGAAGAACATATAACTGTGTGAACAAATGATTCAATCAATACTAAGCTAGATGAAAAAAATCACATGCCTTATCCTGAAAACATGGAGGATACATTTTCAAAAAAACGCCTTAGTTAATGCCTTAGTTCAATTTACAACTGATTGTAAATTATGTATTTTAATGGGATAAACTGACATATAAAGGAATAGCACCAATATGGAACATAGTAAGGTTTCTGAAAAGTCCAAACTTTTAGCAAGCTCATTTATTGAACGAATGGCCTGGGAGCAATGTCAGAAAATATTAAAAACGTTCAAGTTTTCAACAGGGCTTGGTGCACAAAAAACACTGGTAAAGCTAGAGAATGATTTTGACCATAGCGAAGTTATCGCTCAAAAATTCCTATCAGTAATTGAACCATTGCACCGAGACATGCTGCGTTCGGGTGACAAAACCATCATGGTTTTTAATGTTGGTGCTGAAACCCTATCAAAAGTCAAAGAACGAATTAGTAAAGTCAGCGTAAAAGTATCCCCTGAAAGTGAAGCATTTCCTTGCAGCTTACACCAAAACTCATTAACAGACGTTACAACAGATATAAAATTAGTATCACAAGAAAAAATTGACGATAAGTCAATTTATTACTTTTCAACAAAACGCTCTATCACTGTAAAAAAAGAACTAACGCCGTCAATGTTCGATTTTGATGATAGCGTTGCAACCGCGTTAAGCAAGTACAGCAAAATAACTGCCATTTCAGAACAACCTCGCCAATATTTCGATGTCGTTGTACTTGATGAAAAGTTGAAAACAGTTGAGCTAAGGCTTGATATTGCCCATGCAGTTTCTGCTAAGGATATTTCGAAGCTTTTCATGGAGCTTAAGGGGGCGTTTCTAGACCTAATAGGAAACCCTAAATCTTTGGGATTATTCTCTGACCCTATCAACTTCTTCCCAATGATAAATAAGACTTATGAAAATAAAGCTATTCGAATTTGTGAAATAAGTTTTACAACTGAAGATGGCTACGTACATCATGAAAGAGACAGAAATACGATGTCTGATGATGGAACAATTAAAGGAGATGTTCGATTAGGGAAGTTCCACATCGGTGGGATTGAGAAGTGTAGCGATATTAACCTATACAGAATATCTTCAAGGTGGCCTAAAGCTTTTGAACAAGTTGATGTTAAATTTGACGTAGAAGTTAGCCTTAATTCTACTTTTAGAGAGTTAAGCAAATTAAGAGTTAGTGATAGAAACCTTGAGTATATCGAGTTCTCTAATTGCCCCTCATTGAAGGCTATGGATGCGATTATTTGTAAATTAATTCAAAGTGAAAAAAATGACCTGCCAAATACTGCTTCGTAATGTTGAGGAGGACTTAAAAGATTCTCCTATAGTCCAACAAGCGTGTGCGGATATTATAGACGTTGTTTGCTCCACAAAAGATAAGCATTCATTTCGCCATCTGACATATTCATCTTTAATTAACATGGCAAATTGTCAGCTGCAAGATGAAGAAGTTGCTAACGTTGTTCGTTATTTATGTGGAGACCGTATTCAGCTTCTAAAACTTAGACTGGAATATATTGCCCCTGAGCTTGAGCTAAGTTTTATATTGGATGATGAGAATAGTCGCTCATTTTCTCAAGAGGGTGCAATAGCACACCCCAAAACAGGACAAGTTATTGAAGATGTTGAAAATAACATTTTCGTGTTTTTTACACTAAATGAGAGCGTGTGCCAATAGATGCAAGATATAGATCAAATTAGCATCGGTCAGCTAAAAATGCTTAACCCTCATTTTGCTAGAGTCTGTTTAAGAGAGATCCCTCCTGCCACTTATGATGAGTGGATAGAAAGGCTTTATGAAGATATCGATGACATCATAAAAGAACATGTCACACCAAACTCTAGCTATCGTATGGATGATCCAGAAGATAGATTTAATGTAGACATGGTCGGCTGGCTAAAAGAACGGGGATATGAAGCTAGACATGACGAGTGGACTAATGGCCATAGTGATATTTGTGTAACATGCCCCAAATGGAATACTTCATACAGGTGGATTGGCGAATCGAAAATTCATAAGGATTACGATCACTTACTTGAGGGCTTTAAACAACTTACATCCAGATATTCATCAGGGTTGACAGGGGAAAGTCAAGGGGGCGTTATTATAATCAATCGCAATAAAGATCTAGGTAATGTAATGACTACCTGGAAAAAGCGATTAGAAGGGCAACCTGACGATATTTTTACAAACTTGAAGATATCTAACTGTGCTCAAAATCCATTTTCTTTTTATTCGACTCATAACCACTCTCGAACATCCATTGAGTATAAAGTAAGGCATATTCCTGCCAGTGTTTATTTTAAACCTATCGACAAAAGTGCAGTTAATAAAAAATCATGAGTGAGATTGCCATAATTAAAATCTAAATTATGGCAGTCAAATTCGCTAAAAATAATTAACATCTAATATATATTAATGTACTAGGGTAATCCCCCTTTTTTGCCTACTACAAAAAAGCGAGCACCACTTTCGCAGTACTCGCTTTCTAAAATTGACCTGACAAATCAGCTATTCGGTTTCCAACTTCAATTGCAGTTTCCAACTACATTGTCGCGGTTTCCAACTTGATCTGTCGTGATCATGGTTAGCGGTAATAAAGATTGTGACTAGAGCGGCTAAATTTTAAAGCTAATTTTTACACTTACCTTTAATAAAGTCTGTGACTAAACTTATTCACTTAAAATAAATTCGCTCTTTTATTTAATAAAGTTTGTGACCAATAAATCGATATTACGTTTATGCCCTTTCTTGTTGGGAAGCTAAGTACCTTAATACTTTATTTGATTGATGAGCAAAAGCAACGTATTTACTATCAATTGGGTTTCCTGTTTCAGGATGCTCAGCAGTTATTAGTGGGTCTCCGTTTTTCTGAACCATAGCTTCAAACAGTTCAACTTCATCTAGCTCAGCCGCAAGCATCAAAGGTGTAAAGCCATTAATCCTAGTTTTATGACCGGCATTAGCGTCAGAACCTGCATTAATAAGTAGTTTAGCAATTTCTCTCATGTTACCTAATGTCATGAACTCTTTTATCCTGTCTACTATCAAGTTATGCCCTGAATCTGTAATGTTTTTAAACATTGGATCTTGTAAATACTTCTCGTAATTTCTTTTAACTTCATCCAATGTAGCGCCCATTAAGCCGTTAGAGTGCCTCCTTATTGTATCTAATAATTCATTATTCAGAGGATGGTTTTTTATTAGCGCCTTACTAACATCAGGCCTTTTAATCATTCCAATCCTAGATAATGCTGAGAAGAGCGCAGATGTTTTATCAGTATTCCCTCTAAAGTTAACGTTTGCTCCCATCTCTATGATCTTTGCTACGACTGCTGGCCTGCCTGTATCAACAGCACATACCAGAGGTAATAGTTCTTTTTTGGATGTTTTAGTATTAACAACATCTTCACGATGTCTAATAGAGCTTATAAGCTTAAATAAGGTATCATCCATGCTTGAACCATGATCTAGCACATCCATTTGCAAGATAGAAAAAAGTAATGCTGATTCATTGGAATCAGAAAGTGCATTTACATTTACCCCTTTATTAATCAACTGAGCAACTGCTTCCACCTGATTCATCCATGAAAAGTAGACTATTTGAGGCATATGCTTACCCCAAGTATCTCCAACAACTATTTTTTTATTTGGGCTTCGGAAATTAGGCTTAATGCTTTGTTCAAAAGCACCTAATAATGGTCCTATCCTTTGTGATGCATTTGAAGAGGTTACATTAAACTGTAAAGCTGGTGGAAAATGCTTATGAAATGTTGCTTCATATAGTTTTAATTCCCAATCCTCTACAACACTATCAAAACGATTTACTTCTAATTGGCTTTTATCTTCTTTATGTAAAGGTATATCAATACCAAATAGGATTGCAGAGTTTTTCAACCTCTTAATGAAAGCTTTATCTGGTGTAGGTTTAAGGCTAGAAGCAATACTAAGGGCTTCTTTTATAATTTCAGGCATCGATGGCCCAGCAAAAAATAAAGCTTTTTCAAACGTTACTTTAAAATGGCTGTTTGCTTCTTTAAGCTCACCATTCAGAGCATGCCATCGAGCACGATACCAGTTCAGCCAATATCCCATATTAAATTTGGAATGCTTAAAAGTTGAGACTTCAAGCTCGTCAATCAACGTTTTTGAGCACTGTTTTCGACCTGCATCAGAAAGTTCTTTATTTTCACCCTTTTTATAAAAAATGTAATCTATCTCTAGCCCTTGCTCCCCTAGCGGTTTGAGCCAATCTTGATTTTTACTCTTTAAATGCCATATATATTGTTCAACTTGACTTAAGCTCAGTACAGCAACATTGACTAATTTTTCTGGGTAAATATTGGCATAATTTCGCTGTAAATTATCGATAAAACGGGCTGCTAAAATAACAACTTTAATCTTCTCCCATTCATGCCCTTCAACTTCAGAATTAGGAAGATAATCTGGAATATTTGTTATATTAGATAGCTTTGGCAATTCATCATTACTTTTCCAAAGCTTGAAGCGATGACGTTTTTCTTTTGGAATAAATTTAAGAAAGCTATCCCACCACTCAACATTTGAAGATAACCAATCAAACCCCTGGGTTATCCCATTAGGATGAAGGTTATTTCTCATTAAATAATTTGGCCCCTCAATTACTTTTCCCATAAAAAGATTGAATTCAACAGCAATTGTATCGAGGATCCACCGGGTAAGAATTGCTTCAGTCTCGACTCTGGTAATACCATCCATAGGAGTTGAGTTTACCAATTCAATATACTCTCGCATCATTGATTCAAATTTAGCTTCTAGTTTTTTAGAAAAGTCTTTATTGATGAACTTAGAAAGAGGAACTGAAATAGATTCTTTGAATAAACTTGAAGCTAAGGTATAGGGCTGGTCATATTTGAAAGCAAAAGTGTCTAGCTGTTTATTCGATGCTTTAATTCCTATTGCACTCGCGATAATGCGTACTATTTCAACAGGTGTCATAAATGGTTGGCGCTTTTCTTTAAGCATAATCAACTTCCATTGTCATAATTCTTTTAAGGTTTCGTTTAAAGTTAAGATGTGATCGTCTATCACTCGGCGTACAAGGAACTGCAATGCGACCACCTTTAGGCGCATATATTAAGCCGTGCTTCTTTCCTTGTTTGAACACCCAACCAGATTTAATTAAGTGTTTTACCAGCTTACTAATTTCTTTATCTTTACTGTATGCGGACATAATCAAAATAAAGGACTAGGAAGTCAACAACTTCCTAGTCCTGACTCCTTAACCGTTTTTGTTATTATTAGCGGCAGCACGAGCTGCTCTTGCAGCAAAGCCTTTTGAAGACACTTGACCGCCACTTGTTTTTGCTTCGCTACTTTGAATACGAGCAGCAGCTTTTGTGGTCATAGGTGTTTGATTTGATTTTGACTTAGACATAATTTTCTCCGAGATTTAATTAACCCAACATTGGGTGATGTGTAATCTATAAAGAAAATTAATAACCGTCAGTTATGTGACTGGCTGAGAAATTTTTATTTTTGTAAAAACCTATTTATTGATGTTTTTACTTAAGTTATGACCTTGCAAATAGGTAAAAACAAAGCTGGATATTTTCGACGCGAAGCGTCGGTATACCTCATTTCTTTGAAATGAGAAGACATCCACAAGTTTAACTTCTATAACCTAGAAGAATAAATCTCGGTAATTTTTAGTTTTATTGTCCTCAATTATATAAAGAGCACCTGTTTTCTAATTTTTACAGTAAAAAATTAGATTCATGGCTTTTCAAACAAAAAAACTATATTTCTTAAAATTGCAGAATTATGTGCTAGGTCTTAACTACTCATATACTCGCAAAGTTATTCTTGACGACCACTTGACGGGCATCTAATTTTGCTAGGTAAGTTTAGGCTTATAGAATCGTTTTTTAGGTATTCTATGTATCCTTTTCTTCGATATTAGATGTCTAGAATATTTAGCTTGGGAATTTCAAGCGACAAAGTGGCAAGCAAGAAAATGCTTAATTTATAAATTGACAGTTTAAAAATCTATACTGCATTGAAATTTATGCCAAATGTACTTTTATTTAAATCAGCTTTGTAATATTTTACGTTGCTGTTATTAATAACTTTTTGGACTAGATTGATGTCTTGCATTTCAACTTTACAACCAAAATAGACAGCTTTGAGTGGTGCAGGCCAAGGGTATAACTGATCTCCAACTTCAAGAATATGCCGCCATTCCTCTTCATATCCCCAATGCTTGGATTTAGCATAAAGGATTCGCCTTTTACTAGACATTTTTTTATCGAAATCTAGAAGCGCTTTAGGAGTTAAGGTTGGGTGATTATCAGTGTAATGAATAGGTCGAGTTTCCATATCATCCGCTAATTTACTACCTGCTTTACGAACAAACTCCATACACATTCCGTAATGCTCATCGGCATAATGCGACCACATCAATAAATTTTTATTACTTGTCGCTAACGATAAAACCCCAAGCTCTTCAATCTCTTTTTTGAATAGCTCCAACTTACTTTTTAAAGATACTTTTTTAGTCACTATCGCATCAGACATATCACTGCCAAATACTTCCGTTAATTTATTAGTATCAAGCTCATTTTCATATGTATAAACCCTACCATCCACGTAAAAACGAGTATCAAAGGGGTCATTAAAACGGACAGGTTTTGAATACCAAAGCTTACCCTGAGCAAGAGCATTCAGCTGATTTTTACCTATTGGATAGTATTTGAATAACGATTTTATCTCGGGGTGTTTCAAGCTTAAATCCCTTTACAAACTTAAAATATTTTTTGATATCTTAGAAGTGAAGCATACACAGGAAAAAGTGGCGCGGGCTCAGGGAGTAACCCCGTGGCGTCTACATCCCGAGCTATCGTTACTATTTCAGAACCAGTACTAGACTTGAAGCCTTTGCCCGCGCAAACACCACCCCGCACCAAAATACTGTCTCCATATTAATATCCTTAAAGAGCTTATCAATTACTAAAGAACCAAAACAAACTAAAGTTGCGAGATCCGCCATCAATGGCAAGTAACTTAGCCCTGAAATAAATAACAATACCAATTGGAATTCAGGTAATCATCTGTAAAATATCAGCTTTTAAAAGTAATTACTACCGCGCATTGGATAGGCTTTTCATGTTTCTTTCCAAGAACCCTTTTGTTGTGATCATATAGTCAAACGCTTTTAACAAAGCTATGAAGCCAACAATAAATGTAGAAAAGATTAGTGAGCCGTTAAATATTTGGCTAAATAAATCACTTTTTGTAGATAGTGTCGAGAAAAAGCCACCGAGAACAGATAAGCTGAAAAACAATAAGCTTATAAAGCATAAGTATAATCCATGAACAAATGGGTGTCGTTTAATATTAATAGTTACAACTTCATTTTTCTTAGAGTAGCCAATACATGGGTGATATTTTGAATACAGCTTAATCGCAAATGAAGGATCATCTACTTTTTGCAATGCCTTGATTATATCGAACTTTATATGGCAATTATGCAAGGAAGCATACGCTTCTGTGATTAGGTGACGGTATTCATAGAAATCTTGAACTTTTCCTTTATCTTCTCCAATATCATTTTTTTCTTCTTCTGGATGGGCAGTTTTAGCGATAAATGGAGTGTCATCTGCTGATGTTTTATAAGAAGAGCTAAGATTTGCAATCAATTCTATATTTTCAAACTTAGAAGAAGTAGATTCATTTCGACCTCTAATTATTTTATTAAGTGAGGCAACCAAAAAGGAGCCTACTACTACAATAATTGCTGCTACAACCTTATCTGACGTAATAGCCCACTCCAAAAAACTTACAAATGTTGCTTCTTCCATTTTCACCTCTTCATAGTTAAAATTTAATTGATTGATTATATGAATGATTTTTTAATATCGATTGTTCTAATTTTCTAAATATAACTTGGCTATTTTCTCCAATAGCGAGCTCTTGCTTACTTCATTTATTTTTAAAATGTCTTCGGTAAACGAATTAAAAAACAAGTGTGTTATTGGTTGTTCCAAAACATTCAACAAGTCACCATTACTATTGAAGGTAAGTAAGTTATAGATACGATTTTGCTTTGCTATATCTTGATTAGGTCTTTGCTTTTGGGCTACAAAGTAGAATAGGTCAGCACCAGATTCTTGCAGATAAACGTGATGGTACTGCTTACGTTCTTTCGGCAATAAATAGTAAGGCAATACAGAACTTTCAATACTGCTTTGTCGATTAACGGTTCGTTCATCACTTTCAGCAACTGAAATAGAATCAACTAGTGTGTTACCTATAATTTGAGGTACACGTATTGTGCTATATGTCGTAAGCAAAACATCATTTTCTTCATCGTATAAATAGAAACTACCGTTGTGAAAGTTTCGTTCACCAAAAAAAGAACACTCTAATTTCAATCTAGCTTCGGATTTAATCACCTGGTTATTTGTTATTTTTAATACATTGTCTTTAATCGTCACATCAACAACTGATGCAAAAAAGTTATTTTTTCTTCTTGCCGTTTTTCTTACATAAACAAGCTTTAAGCTTGCACTAGGCAAGTTAATGTCTGTAAATTGCTGATTAATGAAGACACTCTGTTTTAACCACAGTTCCGATTTAATTCTTTCTAACTTATAGGGGGATATCGCATAGCGTTCTTCATCACCTTTTACTATCGATTCTTTATCCGATTCAGAAAAGTTTAGCCCCTGTATAACAACCTGTGTTTGTGATTCAAATTTATCAATTTTTAATCGTGTATAGTAATCAAGGTTCTTCTTTTGCGAAAAATTTGTATTGCAATAAACATCCCAAAAACCGGTAAACCCCCTATCTGGATCACACGATAAAGTGATACTAGAGTTTCCATCCCCTTCATTTAATACGATATAACTTACATCCGGTGACATATCTTCAATTGCTAATGAAGGCTTAACAATTGACAGACCAGTTTTCTCGAACTCTGAATGAAGCTGAGATAACGCTTTATCTTTTTTCACCGGGTCAAAATCACGCCCTAAATTATCTATTAGAACAATGTTTGAGGGATGCTCTTTTTCAGACTCTAAAAATTGATCAGTTACATGCGTTGCATTAAAGATGCGTGGTTCAAATGCTATATCTAGTCTATTTAATATGCCTTGTAATATGTCAGAGATAAGGTTTTGTGCATAATTAACTGAAGCGGGATACTTATCACCAAAAGACATAAACTTGCGTTTGGAGAATTTCGTGGCGCTAATATCTCTACTTGCCTGATAGGAAAACTCTTTGTTTTTAAATAACGCTTTAGTCTCATCTAGATCTGCTGTTACAGCTTCCAACTTTTGAGTTTTAAAAACCTTCTTCTTCAACTCAAAACACAACTCTTGAGTGGGCGAAAAATAAATTTCAGGTTTAAGCACTTCAAAATATGCCGTTCCATTCTTTTTTTCTCGACCAGACCTTTGCACGCTCAAGTAAAGCTCTGCGTTATAAAAGCTTGGAGAAAACTCATATTTATCCTTGGTTTGCTCCATAAACTCTGTCTTAAGCTGCAAGCTAATTAGTCCAGATATCAAACGCTCCTTTTGTGACTTACTTAGTTGAGATAATTCCTCAACCAATTCAGCGTAGTTAGGTAAAGTATGGGTTAAATAGAAAAAATATACTTCATACGAGCCATTGTTATATAGCTTTACCATCTCATATTGAACATTTTTATCCTTAGATAATTCTAATTCTCTGCGAATTGATATTTTTATTTCTCGATGAATTCTTTGCTCAAATTCAGCTTGGCTCTTTTCTTCCTTAACGAAAGACTTAGACTTACAGCCTATGTATAAATCACTATTAAGTGATTGAAATAATGATGCTATAAGTTCATTGAGCTCACCGTGAACATCAATAATATTAGTGGATGCTGCTGGCATATTATTGGCAAGAATAGTACTTTGATAAGTCATTACACATTTCCTTGAAGTAAAGTTGATACCACACGATTAAGTGCAATTCTTTGTTTAAGCTGACTACCGTCAAAATATTGTGTGGTTTCACCATCTGCATTTCTTTTGTGTTTTGGTCTATAGCTAGATTCTTCTTTAAAAAGGTTCAAATAATAGAGTTTCCCGCTGTTATCAATTTCTTGCTCATGGTTCAATGAATTGTTCTCTAAGCGCCCATTTACATACATGTAATGAACTTCATCATAAGTACAACTAACGTATTCTGAGATAGTATTAATCTTTGATAGTGCTTTTTTATGAGTACTTTTAGAAAGCACGGCTTTATCTAAACTAGATGACCAATTCTTAACGTCAATGCATAACAACATTCCCTCGAATTCTACATAAAAGTCAAAAAGCTCATACGCTCTTTTTCCAACCCTTTTAATAACTTCCTGAGTAGATAGCGGAGTAACGTTAAGTTTATCTAGGAGCAGAGAAAACAAGTGTTCTCCTACATTACCTTTAATCAATTTGATAAGTTTTGGGTGAGGTACATACTTTTGGAAAGCACCTAAGGATATTGATGCACTTTCACGAACGAGCGTTGTGACAAGGTTATCCTGAGTGAATTCCATTTTACTGGTGTAGTCTAAAGATATCATTTGTTCTGGGCGATATAGGCGATCTCCATTGACTATATCAGTCAATATTTCTGGAGATTTATCGCTGTAACAGAGCTTTAAACTCTGCTTATTTCCGTCTAACCGTATGTACATTTTATCAATTGCTGCGGCGACCAATTTATCACTTTTTGCTATTTGAGATGCTTGTAATTGTTGAATGTACTTTTCTGGGTTACTGACAGACGTTATCTTTCTTAATAATTCATTAAACTCCATAGAATCATCATCACCTCTTCGGGCGTCTTCAATAATCTCGGGGACTGTTACTTCAAAAAATTCATTCAAAAGCTCTCCTGATGATTTGACCTCTAATTCAAACGCCTCTCTCTCAGACTCTGTTTTGAATCCGACCTCAAGGCTTCTTTCGTGACATTCAGTTTTAAAGCGATGATTTAGTAACGACATACTTTCGAAAAAAATGTCATTTTTAGGGTCTTTAGATAACCTCGAAAACTGAACAGCCGCTATATCAGCAATATCAGATGCCATATATATTTCACTAAGCATATTCGCATCTTTTCTTTCAATGCGACCAATGGCTTGCATAATAGCTTTCAGTAATTCAAGTTCATGCTCATAATTCAAGAATCGGTAATCTTTACCATGAACGAGATTTACCTCAAACTCGCTAAGTGCTTTGTCTTCAGAAGTATCTGAAATGCGCTTCATTATTGATAGACAATTAGCTAACGAATAAAGCGTTTTTTCGCCGGTTGCACTATCTTTTATAACTTGGCTCCAGAAAGGAGAATTAACTAACACCAGTCGCTCAAAATCAACCTCGAATCTACTCCCCGGTTCATTGAGGTATTCAACAAAATAGTTTAACCCTGTGCCGGCACCTTTGTAGGTAGACATAAACGCCAACTTCAAATTGTTTGAATCAACTTGAACAAACTTTCTAACATCAACCTCTTTATTAAGCTCAGCATTAAAAAGCACAGTTTGAATTACAGGTTTACCTTGGAAAGGAGTAAACTGAAATATTCTTCCCTTTTTATCTAACTCTCTAAATCCTTTAGGTTTAGCGGCTCTTCCTGCCCTTATTGCCATTACATATTTTTTTAAGGCTCCTAAAAAGTTACCAGATAACGCTAAAGATAGTGTATGTTTTCCATCATATGCACAAAGTAACCAGGCTGATAATTGCCTTTTAAATTCAATCGTTTTGTATTTATCTTGCTTATAACTATAATCTTTTAATCTGCTATACCAGAGCTCAAAAATAGCCTTAAAATCATCTGTTAGTACACGTTCATCTATGACTTCACGCTTTTCATCAAACACGTGAAACTGAACTTTCCTCAATTCAGCTCTTGTTTCTCTTAAATTAACTAGTGTATCTTTTGAATTTGAATCTCTAACAACAATTTCTACGCCTAGGTTATTAGTACCTTCACAACAGTATTTTCTCAAAAACGGTTGATTATATTGACCAACAATATTTTTATTTATACCACTTGTAGCACTTAGCGCTATTACTGAATTTTGCGTATTGTGCAGCATCCGTAGAATTGAAACTTCGGGTTGCTCTTTAATTAAACTCAAAGAAAAATTTACATAAGTGAGCTTTTCTAATGACGGCTCTCTAAATTCAAGTAACTTTTGTGGGATTAAAGAAAACACCGTTTTTGGATGAAAGTATGTATAAAAATGATCAATCTGAATTTCCTCACTCTCATCTGGGCGATCAAACATGCTTTCGACTTCAGATGCTACCGTTCTCGCTTTCTTCATGAATTTGTATAGCGGGTAATTTTGACTACTATCTCCGCCCTGTTTTAGTGACTTAACAAATTCAGATGATGATTTGAACTCTTTAGCTGCTGCTGCCAAAACAGCCATAGTTACTTGATAAACATCATGCAGCGATAAAGTGTTATCAGATTCATCGGTAGTATAGTAAAGCTGGCATGTACCCGTACCATGAGCTAATCGAACTTTAATTCTTTTTAGGCCATCTTCATTAAAGTAACGCTTAGGGGTAAAACAAAAAGCATTCCTTGTTAGGTTAATTATTTGCTCTGCATCACCATGCCTTATCTGAACAAAATCAATATTTCCTGCAAATGTAGTTAAGACTGATTTCAAATTTAGACCCGCTGATAGTTCACAATATTTAGAAAGGTTATCTTTAATCTTTTCTATAAAAGCTAACTTATCAGCGTAAAATGGCGTGTATTCAATATCACTTTCAACGGTTTCCGTTGCTTGCATATATATTCGATAAACACCGGCAAATACATGAGCTAGCTGAATGTCTGGGGTAATTAAAGTAGTCGTTGCAGAATCAGAGAAAAGCTTATGTGCATCATGTAATTCATCGATGACAACTGTAAAGCCTATTCCTTTATCGCGGAAGTAATTAGAATCATCAGCCTCGAAAAAGTCCTCTTTTAAAAACTCGACTCTTTTCTCATGTTTATCGGATAGGTGAATACCGGTTCTAATATTAGAATCCGTCAGATGCTTTTTTCCACCAACAATGCAATCAAATGGCATTGATTTAAAAGAAAACAGTCCTTGAGGGTTTTTTTGAGGCAACCGAATATTAAGATCAAACTTATTAGTTGTAGCAAGCATGATACAAGGTTTAACCATTGCTACAGAAAACGGAATACAGTGTTTAATAATTGCAGTTCGAAGCATGTCTAATTCAGTATTAGACTCAAACAAAGCCTCTAAATCCACAGGTTCAGAATTATAATTTAAGCAGGCCAAAGATAAATCAAACAACGTTTTTTCCATATTTCTGCGCTGTTCTTCAAGTTGCTTCTTCAAGTCACTTATAAGCTCTGCATTATCTGCTTCATAGGTTTTTACTTCAGTGTTAATACGGTTTTGAAGTGACTCAACTGTTCTTACCGACTGTGCAAGCCTAGTTAACCCTTTTTCTAACGATTTATACTTGGTTTTCTTCTTAATCCACGTTGTGTAAAGAACACTATTTTTTATTTTTTCACCATTCGGTGAGCTAACCCAGCTCTCAAACTCAAGATCTGTCAGATCTAACATAGAAAGAAACGCGACAAACTCAATACCGGCGTTGTGTGCTTTACTAACTAAGCCTGAATCAAAATCAAATTGTGATTTTTGTGGGCTAACAAAAACAAGATTAGTAAATTGGCCGTAAAAATTTGGCTTAGTGGAATAATCTATGTACTCAGAAATAACACCATAGGATTTGCCAAAACCAGTTCCATCATTTGATTGAATCAAACAAGGCCTATTGTGGTTAGTTACATTATACAATTGGGATGCATGAGCCCTATATTTATTAACTGCATCTTTCAGTTTATTTTCGGGTTGTAACTTACCAACGGAAACAGCTATAGGTTCGTCTTCTTGAAGGTATGTTCTGTCTGAAAATTGATACCCTTTAGCACCGTCATGAACTAGAAGACCTGCCCTAACTAATTCATACTTTACATTCAGTTCACTTATCTCAAATTGCTTACTTAATAGAGATAGACAATCTTGCAGTGGACTACTAATTTTGATCAATTCGGTTAGTGCCAACTCAAGTTGAGTTGCTCTTTCTGTAGATAACTTTTCAAATTGTGGATGAATACTAAACTGCTCAATAGAAACGTTAGCATCTCTTTTATAAAAAACACCATCTCTATAACTAGTACGGTTATTAGCCTTAAAAAATCCCATTTTAGCTAACATAAATAAAACAGCACGAGGTTCTTCATCAACTTGTTCAGCAATACAATGTATTACCTCACTTGACTCATTTACTTCCTTCAAAGCTACTAACTTTTTATCATGCACCTTAGCAATAACAAATAGCTGCTCTTTTTTTCCATTAGTCCATTTCATGAATAACCTCTAATACTATTAACCTTCAAATTACATTACATAATAAGAAATACCGTAGTTTTGCCTACCAGCAGTAATTACATTTAAAACCACTAAACCACTTAGCCTTTCGGTGGATATGGATCATTACCGTAACTATTTTTCTCTCTGATTTGACCGTTCTTACCATGTATTAGCATTTCTGAACCTTGATTCTGTGCGATAGAGCGAGCCTGTGCTGCCGCTTCAGCCTGCGTGCTGTGAACTGATGTAGCTTTAGAGTTACCAGCGCCTTTAACAGCCCAACCAGAGTCATGTGGTACTACATGTTGATTTTTTCCTGACATTTTTTTACTCCTTATTAAATAATTTAATAAACCTATATAGCGAACATATCTAGGTGCTTACAAAGCCACCTACACAGTTCAATTAACAGCCTACCGTATACTAATGATACAATCAAGATCTAATTTAAATCTAGAGATAAAACCACAAAGATTTACACAGGAGATTGTATTTGTACTATAATGAAATCTATGCTATACAAGCCTTATTACAAATAAACGATGATTAAAGATGATTGATCTCAAACATTTACCTTCACAACAAGTAAGCAGATTAAGGTACATAGAGTTTTGCCTTAGGTTTCTAGGTAGCTTTACCAGAGCTGACCTTATTAAAAAGTTTGGGATAGGAACTGCGGCGGCAAGTAGAGATATTGCTGAATATAAAAATTTGATGCCAAACAACATCTCTGATTCATCAAATTCAAAAAACTATTTCTTAAGTGAGGATTGGAAAGAGTTATTCAAATTCAAATCTTCAGAGGTTTTAGCTCAACTCACAGGAAATGAAATCCAAGCTAATACAAAGTCTTATATATCGAGTGAAGTGATCGATATTATTGATGAACCTAATATTGAGGTTGTTACAGCTACAACTAAAGGAATTCTTCAACGAGCTCCTATTAAATGTGAGTATTTCTCCAACTCTAGTGGTGCAAGTGAAAAAATACTAATTCCACACTCTTACATGTTTAATGGTTCAAGGTGGCACTTAAGGGCTTATGATAGAACAAAAGGTAGATTTGCTGATTTTGTAATTTCTAGATTTAGAAGCGCTCATACTATTGAAGAACCAGTCTTACCTAAAGAATTTCAAAACGAAGATGTTCAATGGAATCGTCAAGTCGATTTAGAAATTATTCCTCACCCTAGCTTAAAAGATCCAAGCGGCGTTTTAAATGAGTTCAACATGACAGACGGCATACTTCGCAAACGAGTACGAGCATCATCAGTTGGTTACTTACTTCAAAAGTTATACGTTGATTGCTCAAAAGACCCTATTGTAGAAGAACATTACTTTAGATTAAAACTTAAGAATCGCTTGGCATTATACGGAGTAGAAGGTCTCCATCTAACTCCTAATTTTGATGGATTTAATGATTAACTTTTTAGTTAGTTGTATTAGCTAACTGTTGATACAACTAACTATTCATTTATCAACATCATATCAATTTAAACGCTTTAGTGAAGTTTTTAGGGTGTTGATGAAACCTAACGTGGCCTTTGGCATTCAATCGTTTTCGTATTTGTCTGAAAGGTGGCGTGATATAACCCCAGTTACCAACTCTTGAAAAATAAATGACGTAATCAATTTTTGCGTCACCCCATTTATTTTCTACTAGAATTTCTTCATCATTGGTTTCAATTGATTTAACTTGGATGCGATAAAAATCATCGCCATCAGAGATAACAAAATCGGTTTTTAAACCATGATCTATCATGGGAAGAAAAACATCCCAACCATCATTGAGCAGCCAGCTTGCTGCTAGAGTTTCATATGAAAGACTTTTGTAATGTTTTAAAGATTGGTTTGCTGGAGTTGAGTTTTTTACAGGCATAGTTATATCCGATATAAATTAATGCCGCAGGCCAGTAGGGACCTCTATATGCTGCGAACCCGGTATCGTACTTGATTACCGCCAATTTAATATCACCATACAACCTAAAGGGTTTGTATCTAATAGAAAGGCTGCCAGCCTTGCAATTTCCCGTCACGGGTATCATGCATAAATACTATTATCAGACGTAACCGCCTGTGATAAAGCTTGAATATAAATTAGCAAAAGATGAGATTATCTTCAACCCTTACACTTAAAGTAAGTACAATCCGCACTAATTTACTTGTCTCTTGCCGTTCACCGTGAAGAACAAATAAAAGATAAGGATGATTCAAAATTTGTTATGCCAATGACCTTGCCAATATGGGAAAGATATTGACTGTTCTCGAAATCAAATTTTTTAAGTAATCGAGATCTACTTTCTTTAATGGTAATTTTGTTCAAATAACAAAATTAAGTTTCTGAGCCAAAACCTTCAATATTTCTTAATAGCTTTAATCTATCAATAATGGATTGATACTTTTGTATATTCTTTGGGCTATCACCGTTTCTAAAGCTTTTGAGATAGTTCAAGTGACCGTAAAGCTTTGGTAAAAGTTCAACGCTCCTTTCGATCTCAGCCCTATGAAAAAGCGCTCGCACCTCTTTTCTATGTTTTCTTGTTGGCCTTAATTCACCATTATTTATTGCAACACCAGTAACAATTTGGCAACTATTAAAACTAATAATTCGGGTTTTACCCTTATTTATTATTAACCCAAATGAACCTAACTCTTCCGTTATTAATTTCTCCATCTTTTTAAGTGCATCATAATCGTCAGAACCTATAGTTAAATCATCTGCATACCTGCTATAACTAAGGCTATTTTCAGCACAATATTTAGAAATGTAATCATCAAATTCATACAAATGAGAGTTTGAAATAATTGGGCTAGTAGGTGCGCCTTGAGGTAACGAACCATTTAACGTTACAAGTTTTGCAAATAAAATTGCAAGGTGAGGAGAAATTGAGTTTTCTGTGAAACATTGCACTACTTGTTTTATAGAAATATTATCGAAAAATGACTCAATATCCATACACAAAATAAATTTTTTATTGATATGCGCATTCGCATTATCTTTGATCGATTTGTTTTTGCGATATGAATAACAACTTTCATGTTGCTTAAGTCGTAAGAGGAAGTAGTCTAAGATCCAATACTGAACTGTTTTCAAGAATGCTCTTGGCGCACATATAACTCTCACGCCTTTCCCTGATTTTTTAGGTATTTCAAAATATCGATAATACTTTTGTGTATTACTACAAAAATCTTTTAACAAGTAAGAGCTAACACCAATTAATTCAGAGGTTGTAAGAATGGCATGGTCAAGATTGTCAAACTTACTAGGTATGCTATTCGCACTGTAGAAATTTAGATTTATTGAGTTTAAGGGTGCTTCTGGTTTTGAACCAATATTTAATTGCAAATATACCCTAGGCCATAAATTTCTCTGGATTTGGGGTTGGGGCCCCGGGGACAGAGAAATTTCTGGCCTAGGGGATACTTTTGTGCTTGAGCTTGCTTGTTTAAGTGGTGATGCACCACCCGAATTTCTTTCAGAAGCACCCTTACCACTAAAATTAACATCCCTTGTTGATTTCAGCAAGTAAAGTCGCTCCTTATCTTTTAGCGCTCTAAGTTTGTTACCTAGAAACTCATCACCTTCATGAGTGATACTGTATAGCTTGTTTTTTTTCGATACACATCTTATATAGTCTTCATCTAAAAGCTTTTGGGCTGTTATCTGCATATCAAACTCTTTATTTGATTGCTTCAAAAGCACCTGAAGAATAAAGTTCTGGACCTCTTCTGGGGTTGCTGGTTGGATCACTCCAAGACCCCAAATGAAAGCTTTAAGGTTTAATTCACTACTCATGCTATTCTCCCCAAGCATGTGTGAAGACTGGAAATTCCAGATATAACTTCTTTAATCATCGAATCATTAAAATTACTAAATTCGTAAACACGGGCTTTGATCTTATCTTCCGCGAATTTAAAAGGGCCTTCCTTAATAAAGTTTTGAGTAGTTATAACGCTATCTTCATAGAAGATATAAACTTCCTTATTTTTTCTACTATTAAAAATGGAGCTAGAGAGTAAAGATAACTGAGAAAAAGTTGAGTGATCATCTGCGATAATAACTAGGGAGCTGCACTCTTCGGACTCTATAAAATCTTGTTCTTCAAGATGAGGATATGTGCCAGTTGGTACTAAACGCCCCTTGCCACCACCAACTGAATATCTAATTTTTTCTTGTGTAAACTCTTGTATTAATTGAGAGTATATAGTTTTAGCTGTATCACTTGAGCTAATATCACTAGGTGCGCAAACCAATACTTTATATCTTTTATCAGATACTTGATTTAACAGCTCTTTTGCAAGCTCAATTCGTGCAGCTTCTGAATTTAAGGGTGAATTATGATGCAAATTACGATGAAATTTCTTAACACTGCTATTTATGGCAGCATCTTCCCAAATAGTCCCAATCGCTCTAACACTAACAAGGTCGATCTCAGAATTCACACTAATGTTAGGTATTTCCTTAACAATACCCTGTAAAAATAGTTCTCCGTTATACTCGTAGAACAAACCAGAGCCTGATACTCCTTTATATTGGCTAGCACCTGCTGCACCTAGATTTATATTATGAAATTTACTTTTATTCACCTCAACACTATATTGGAAGTCAGTTTCATTTCCTGCAAACTTTATATCACCTATTGCTTGTGCTCGATCATCAAGTTCGGGGTAAACACAAACCTTTGAATTGGCTAAATAATTATTATCTTTTACTTCCAATAGACTTAGTTCAAAAAATGAAAGGTTAGTTTCATCATCAACTTTTCTAATTTGTACAATTGATAAGTCTGTATCTTTTGCGTTTTCTACAGTACCAAGGATATTAACTAACTTATAAATATGAGAATTAACTTCCACTTTTAATTCTATTAGTTCATGTCGAAGTCCACTCCAATCATCGTTATAAAGAACATGACCACATGTAATGATATAAAGATCATTTCCTTTTTTACATGGAACACAACTTCCTAATATAGACTTAGTATCAACCGTCTTGATATGCCCGACTAAAGCTTTTTTGTATTCTTCTAATATTGACACTACAGTTCTACATCCTGTTGAAATATAAAAGTTAAGCTATCTAGCTCAGCATTATATTTTTGCATGTAACGTTGCCTAATAATACCTTCAATTGGATAGTTAAGATAAATATTAAATTCACAGCCCTTTTCCCTTGCCCGGTTGGAAAGTAATTTTATAGTTTCAGGATCTGGATGTTCGTACTTATTACTATTTGTTGAAATGATATAATCATTACAATCAATAAGTTCTAATAAACCTGCATTAGTATTATGTTTGCTGCCATGGTGGGAAAGTTTAACTAAATCAAACTTATACTCTTCAAACTCTTTTAAGGACTCTTTTACATCATCAGCATGTGAATCCCCTAACATGAGTACCTTTTTTTGAGCATATTCAATTATTAAACATACGGAAGCTTTGTTTATGATATCCCCGTTGTTTTTCTGAGATTTTAGATAATCATAATCACCCTTTACTTCATCCCAAGTCCTGCTTAAGTCCCAATTATCGCACAGTTTTTGGCAAAGACTTTGGGTTGGGAGTATTGGAGTGATTTTCAAACCTTCAATTTCAATCGGAACGCTATCTTTTGTTACAGGAAGAAAGTCGGTACCTCTTTGCTGTAGCATTTTTTGAAGCGTATCACCATGCTCATACCTTACTTCACTGCCATTGTAGTTACTTGCTAAGTCAGGGTTATTCATAAAAAAGGTACAGTTTGAAATATCAATTTCTGGTTGTTTGATTAAATTAATGACTCCGCCAATATGATCATAATCTACATGAGTTACAAATACCGCTCTTAAATTATTTCCTTGTACCTTTCTTTGTATCTCACCATATGTATTAGGCATTCCGCCATCAATCAGTAGATTGTTTTCTTTCCACTTGATAACAAAAGAGTCACCTGTCATTGCTTTCAAAGACGATACGATCATAAAAAAATTGAGGTTAAGTGATATATGAATTAATAATCTCACAGATTTAAGATATTGTTAATCCATTAAAAGTTATTAATTTTTTATACAGGCCATTCCTAGAGAGGCGTGTTTTCATTTCGTTAATTGATCATATCGCCATTCTTGTATAGGGAATTAAAACTGCCAAATATAATAGCTGTTTTAAAAAGTAATAAACGATCAAAATGAACTAGGTAGTTACTTTAAAGTTTTTAGATTAAACCACCTAGCTTGAAGCTCATCAGCTATAGCTGCTATGGATGTTTTCGACGCGGTGCGTCGGTACCTCACTTCAAAGAAATGAGAAAAAGGCCATAAACTTACACTTCTAGTTCAGAAAAATAATTATCGGTAATATTTAATTTTTATTGTTCTCAATTATATAAGGAGCCCCGATTTTAAAAAATTTACAGTTGAAGAAGTAAAAAGATTTAACTTCAAAGCAAAATACCAAATTTAAATTTGTTACAGAGTTTTGTGCTAGATTTTCAAGGCTTAACAGAACGTTGCAATTAGCTTAAAAACTCTCATTATTCCCCTCATTTATGATTAAATGACTAAGCCTATTGATAAGCTCTGGCTGCATATACCGATAAATATCATCAATATTGAGGACTTCAACTTTTTGAAGGTAATGTTTTCCTGCATACTTTGAAATCCTGTCAGCATGCATAGGTTCCATTACAAAAATTTTATCTGCCCAATTTAATAAATCGACTGTACAAAGCGTACTGCCATATTGTTTGCAATATTTCTCACTCAAGCCAGCCGACTTGAATTCAAAATCAGGGTGCTGTTTTTTGAAATAATCTTCAGCAGTCCGAGAACGGTGCATGTTCGCTGTACACAAGAAAAGAATATTCATCTACGAAAAATCTCCTGTTTTCATACGAATCAACATTCCCAACACCTCATTAACCCCCTCATCTGAACCTAATAATGATAAAGGCGAAACACCACCTAGCGGCACTTTTGGCCTAACTAACCAATCCTCAACCATACCTTCATTACCTTTAAATAAATTCATCAGTTCATCAATTACCTGTTGTGGTATTTCGACACCTTGAATTGTTTTCTTCATGATTTATTCCTTTTATGCCATGGTTGCTTCGGTGGTAAATGACGGTATAGCCACTTTTTGTCGTACCTAAATAGCCAGTTGTAATGTACAGACGCAGCCTTTTGGATTGCATGCCTTGTATTAAGTGATTCATTTCTCATTGCAATGAGTAGCTTAGCTCTGCGGATATAACGCTTCATCCAATATCGGCGCTTAAAACGAGCTTCTACAACATCAGGGTTTTGGGAGAGAATTTGCTCTACAGCCCCTACTGAGAAACCCATATCTATCGATATAGACTTAGTTTTTTCATAGCGCTTTAACTTTTCAAGAATCAGTATTCTTTCGCCCTCAAAAATACACTGCTCTCGCCTATCGATTTTAATATTATTTACAACCGCAATTTGCTTTACTTTCCCAACACTAAGGCTACTGCTTCTACTTGCTTCGCGTAAACTATGTCCTTTTCTCAAAGCATTAAGCGCTTCATTTTCATTATCATCAAATTCGTGCTCTGTAACTGTTTTTGGCTTAGTTCTATAATCAAAAACACTTTGTTCAAACATCAAAAGTTCTTCCATACTTTCAAATAGCATGGCAATAATCAAAATGTGCTTTATTGGGTGGTGCTGTGATTCAGAATGATAGAATATACTTGCAGGAAATGTACTTGATTTTCCTAGTTCAAATATATGTTCAATGGCTTCATCATCCATCACTGGAGCCCAGAAGCCTTCAAGTAAAGTTCTAAGCCCAGTTTGATTAACAGAAAGAGATTCAGAAGCTAAACCAATATTTAAAAGCTTGTAACGATAAATATCGGCAAGCCTTTCCCCATCTAATTGATGAAAACTATTAGCCAACAAATATTCAGTCACTTTAGCCAACTTTAAGGACTCAGGGCTTGCAATAGTCAATACAGAACTATTTGGGTCTTGAGGAGGTAATTGAAGGGTTCTACGTTGCTTTACGTAAGGTATTAATTTTAGCCCATGCTTAACGCATGCAGATACTCCAGGTAACTGATGCGTAACATGCCAATATGCAACACCTTTATTTTCAATGTCACACTTTGTACATTTAGGGCAATAAAGTAATTCACTTGTATCATTAACTCTATTGGCTGTAATAGACAGGTACTTATGAATACGTTTAGTATCACCGGAGTAAATTAAGGATAAGACTTTTTGATAATTACTCTCACAGACGAAGCTTCGAAAAAACGGAATTATAGTATGTTCATTTAATAGCTTATGAGCATTGATGCCCGATAGTTCCTCAAGTTCAGGGATAAAACTTGGGAATGTAGAGTCAACCTGCTTACCTCTACTCCCCAAAAATTCAGTTAGAATTCGCCCTAGGTAGGGTTTTGGTGTATCAATAACCCAACGAGAAACCCAGCTATATAAAGTCTCACCTTCAAATAATGCCGGGCAATATTGAGCTAAGTCCTTATTCATCGGGCTCATCTCCCATAACCAATTTCAAAAACTCATGCTCTAAGCCAAGAGACTTGAGCATTAATAACAAACTAATAGGTGGAACCTTGTTACCTCGATAAACCGTAGTGACAATATTTAATAACTTTTGATTTGGTTTTAATATCGATAACTTATCACGATTAAAATATGCCTCTATTACGCCATCATTAAGCCATTGGTTGAAGTCCAGCTGCATATTAGTAACATCTTTGCGTAACGATAAAGGAAGGTTTCTAGGTAAAGAATTAAAACCCAATTGACACCTCATCAGGCCAATAAGTGACTCAATGGGAACAGCGGAGGTACTTTGTTGAAGATATAAACTTATAGATTCAATCCAATTAATCAATACTGAAGTGGGTAACTCTTTTGCTACCCACACACTATTACATGCAGGACACAACCCGTCATGAGGCGGTAACCAGAACCTTTGAAATGTTTGAAAATTAAAGCCACAGTCAGCGCAAGTCGTTTGTAGAGTGCAACCGTGCTTATAACATTTAAGTAGCGTTGGAACTTGGTGGTTGGTATGCCAAAAGGTCGTGCCATATTCGTAAACGCGCAACTAACCCGTTGTGCCTAGCCTGACGTGTAATCGAGCTGCACATTCCACGGCATGAGTGCCGTT
>NZ_JAUYVJ010000016.1:0-88165 GCF_030689115.1 Psychrobium sp. 1_MG-2023
GTTGGTGGAGGTCCTGAATAAAAGCGCTTCAGGACGACGATTATTTGTCTTCCCGGCAGGCTTTTAGCCGGGATCTCGGTTTGTTGTTGGTTTTGGTGGAAGCTAGAAGCGAGCTCCTGAATAACCTACTTTCAGCATGACGATGGTGGAGGTTCTGAATAAAAGCGCTTCAGGACGACGTTCACTTAGACTTCCCTGTAGGCTGTGTACATTAAGGCGCGAGAAGTTTTGATAATTTCTTTTGTACACTCCGGTCGCTATAGTCACGGCTGACAAGCGCTAATCCTTGTTGCCCGATGTGGCTATTTAGTTTGTGGTCTTTCATTAAAGAGATACAGCCCGCAGCAAACTGCTGTGGTGTATCTGCAATGACAATATCATGATTATGATTTACATCGATGCCTTCTGCGCCAATGGTGGTTGATACCACTGGACAGGCAAAGCTCATGGCTTCGAGGATTTTTATTCGCGTGCCGCCACCGAACTGAATTGGGCAAATGGCTAAGCTTGCTTGGTGGTAATAGTCACTGACACTATCAACACCTCCTTTGACTGATACATTGGCTAACTTATCAAGCTGTTGGACTTCAGGTGGGGGGGAGTAACCGACAATATCAACAGTAAAACTGCCATCGTATTGTTGTTCAATAAATGGCAGTACGTGTTGGCAAAAGTAAATAATTGCTAATTGATTTGGCTGAAAGCTCATGGTGCCAACAAATAAGATGTGTTGCATTGTTTCAGTTGTGGCGTTTGTGTTTTGTGTTGGTTTTTTATTTTTATCGGTAATGGCTACTGCATTTGGGATATAGTCGACTTGAGCGTAAGGCTGTCGTTGTTTTAGTTTTTGCTGATCAAGTTCTGAGCATACTAGTACTAAGTCTGCTTGCTTGAGTAGGGTGTTTTCGAATTCGCGCTGTTGTCTAATCGCTAATTTAGCTATTAAATTGGCTTCAATGCCTAGTTGCTTGCGATTAAGCTTTTGTTGGCGTGCCATGACGATGGACTCAATGTCATCGAAGTCGACCGTATGAAATGGCTGGCTGTTGTTTGTTCGATATTGTTGCCACAATAAACCGGATTGGAACTTAAAACTAAAAACCTGCTGCGGTGCTTGTTCGTTAATGAGCGCGATAAAGGCAAGATGAGAGTGCCCCGTGAGCTGGATAAAGGGCTTGTTGGCATGAAAAAGTTGCTGCCATAGTCTCCCTATGAGTTGCGCTCCCGGTAACGACGACGTGCTAGATAATGACGCTTGGCATTTGAGTATGTGAGTTGTTGCCAATGACGTGGGGATGTTAGCTACTTTGTCTTTTTCTAAACGTTGCCCCCAGTCTAAAATAATTAAATGAATATTAGATGATAATGTTTGTAAGCTTTGTAGGTGCTGCCAAGCGCGCTGCTCAGAGCCACGGCCAGAGGCTAATGGTATATGGGGGGTAATAAAAAAGACGGTTTGTTGAACTGGCTTATTTTTCTTTTTTGTTGTCTTTTCCATTGGCTATCCCTGCTGATTGGCGCTTTTTTTTAATGTGAATGAGAGCTTTTCGATTGCTTTCTCTAATAGTATTAAAATGAAACGTTCGACGGAATTGGGCTTGTTACACAGCTGCCAACAACCGAAATGGCAGATACAGTAAGCACTGGCACCAATAAGTACTTTGAGTAATAACAATAGTATGCTGCTTGGTTGGTTAAATAGCTCGATACCAGTGAGTGGTAGGGCGGTTAATACGACGACCATAACAAATGTAGAGATAATAGAGCGCCAGGCTAGGGTAAAGTGAGAAAACATACTCATAGCAAAGATTTTTGCTGACAGATGGAGGTTGATTGCGACCATCAAGAATGAAATCAATAATCTGCCGCAAAGGAGGCCGAGTAAGCCTCCATAAATGACTCCAGCAATTAATGCGACGGGTTGAATGACTGCAGCAATAAGTTGTCTTAAAAATAACGCCTTGGTTTTTGCGATAGATAATAATGCGCCTTCCAAACCGATGGTAAATATATGGGCAATGGATGATAGGGATACGATAGACAGTACAATACTAGCTAACGCCCACTCAGCCCCTAACACGACGTCAGTAAAATCACGACTCAGAATTGATAACCCGACACCAAGCGGCAAGCCTAAAGCAATTAAGACTTCTCGATTTTGAATATAAAGTGCTTTATGTCGTGCGGCATCGTCTTTAATTTTGGAAAGGGCGGGAAACAGGGTTTTATTTAGTGGCCAGATAATTTGCGTTACGATCATGCTGCCAATATCTTGACCGATATGATAAGCCCCCGTTGTGGCGGTGCCAAGCCAGCGGTTAATAATAAAGATATCAATACGTGAGGTTAGCTGGCTTAGTAAGTTAGAGCACATTAGCCAGATAGAAAAACTAAATAACTCTTGCCAGCGATGAGTGGAAATAAAGGGTCTAAATGGGTGGAGCTTATAACTTAAGATCAGCCCCACTATGGAACTTGTTAACATACCTATAATCAGTGCCCAATAAGATTGTAGATAAAAGGCCGCAGCGACAGTGGCCATGAAACTACAAAATTTCATGCTAATGGTAAAGGTAAATAAACGGTTGTACTCAAAGTCTTTGATAAAGTACATGATCCCGATATTATTAAATCCTTCGATGAGCGGGATCAGAGCTAAGACATAGATTATAGTCTGAACATCGGGGGAATCGAAAAAGAGTTCCGAGTGGTAAGCAAGTATGGCAAGCAGGCAAGCGATAATAACTCCCCTGATTGCATTGAGAGTCCACGCGGTACTTAATAGGGTTTTGTCGGGCTCTTTCTTTTGGATAAGAGCGTTATCGAAATGTAAATCTAACCCTTGGCTTAACACGCCATAGGCAGCTGCTGCTACGGCTACAATACCAAAATCATTCGGTGTTAGTAGTCGAGCAAGGATCGCAATATTAATAATGCCTAACGATCGCTCAATCGCTTTTATTAGCAGCATCCAAATACTGCCTTTTACCATCTTTTTTTTCAGCGTATCCACTAGGTAGGTTGCCTGTCAGCAATGCGCCAGTAAGCTTTTTTAAAGGCAATGATAAAGCGCTTGATCCGATAAGTGAGTTTAGGTGTGCCATTAATTGTTCGAACTACGTCACTATAATTATGATGGCCCCTTTGCTCTAACAGATCGGCTAAGCGTTCATTATAATATTCTACAGATAGGATATCTTTCATATTAACCAAGCGTAACTTATCAATGTCGATAGTGCTGTCAGGGAAACAGGTTGCGTGCTCTAGTTTTCCATAGGCGAGTAAGGCGAGCTTAGTTCTAACGCATTTTTCACAATAGCCACAATTGATATGTTCATTATCAATATGGTCTGTGTTGTAGCAGACCCTGATGGATGCCAAGGCTGTTTCATTTTGTGCAACTAAACCGACTTTTTGAGTTCGGTCTAGATGGTGACACTCGGTAAGAAAATCTTGATAAGAGCTACGGTAAAAACAATTAAGGCTAGGGTGTCCCCCCCATGAAGTGAGATATTCAGCGGCTAGATCTGAGGCTATTGCGCTGCTATTAATGCGATTGCCAAGCGCGTGTGCTAAACCTGATAGCAATGCAGCAAAATGCATTGTCTCGTAAAACTTACCATCAGGTTCTATGTCTCGAATGTTGGTATAGATGGGAATTAAGGTTAAATCGAGCTCTTGTGCTAGTTTGTCTTGCTCTGCGAGCGCGCGTTCAAATAGTCCTGAAGGGATCTCTCGATTGGGATCGCCAATGTCTAAACCAAATGCCAATAATGCATATTTATAGCGCATAGGGTGATCGGTACTAAAGGTTTGTGCATTGGTTAGTAGAGCCGAGATTGAGTCGATACCGCCTGAAAAGAAGCACGCAGGGGCTCGGTCATTATGTGTTAAGTCAGTGGGGAAGTAGCTAACGGCGGTGATAGTTGGCAGTCTATGGTCTTTAGTAAACCACCAGTGCTTTTGTAAACGCATCGCTGCTTCAAGGTTACTTTTCAAGTAAGGGCATAGGTTACCTTCAATATGAATACGATGTTCTGAATGTAATAATGCCGCAGGAAATGCCCCAAGTAGAAATGGCTCAAAACTGCACTGAAGCATATTCTCTCGCGATCGTGGTAGCGAGATATTCAACGTTAATGGGGGTTTATCATTGTTTTCAAAACACACCTCAGCGAGTAAGGTTGCATAGTCAGCGTTCTTTTCAATTCTACAGTCAGAAATGATCATTTATGTGCTCCTTCACGAGTGTGTTATTTAAATGGCTTTATATTTTCTGCTGATAACGCAACCACATGAGATTGGTTTTCTATGACACTCTCTTTGTGGTTGATAATTTGTTTTAGGGTCTGGGTTATATGTTGAGATAAAGCTCCGTGTTTGAGCAGCTTTGCAGGGTCAAATAGTAAGTTTTCAAGATTAAAATAATTAAATAACCCTTCAAACTTGCCTTGATAAGTAATTCCAATAGCTGGAACACCCTGTGCCAATGCGGCGATAGTTAAATGCATTCGACCTGAAATAACCAAATCAGTTTGGCTAGTGAGCGCTTTTAAGTCCCAAGCATGAAATGGTGGCGGTAATAATGTAGTTCGCTGGATGATCTCTTCGGGTAAATGATTAATGAGCTGCTTTAGAAAATCATAATCGCTTTGTTGCGGTCGCAAATCGTGGGGTAAAAAAACACAAGCGATTTCACTATTTTGTTTCATTAATTGCATCAACTCATCAGCATAAAGCTTGGCGATATCTTCAGGAACGTCTTGGGTGATGAGCTTATTAATGTTAAAAGCTATAACTTGTTTTCCACTGGATTTTTGTTTAGTTATCCAGTCTTGGCACGTAGCAGCGTTGGGCGTTTTTATTTGAGGTTGCATATTAAAGGCTAAATCTGCAACGAGCTGAGCGGGATGGTGAGTAAATAGTTTGAATCGTTCTAAAGATTTTTTATCTCGACATTTACAGCACACATCATTCGACAGCCGCTTTAGACTATTAATGGCTACGGGTGATGGGGACTGTGAAAAGCTAAAGCCTAAAATAGTGCATGGGACACTGGTTTCTGCGGCGATATTACAAAACTGAGTAATTTGAGCGACCAAATCGGTGGAGTACTTCCCATCCATGACGTCAGCGCCTAATACATAAAAATGCTCACATTGACGAAGCTTCCAGATAAACGCTAACGTAGACTGAGTATCCGCAGATGAAATCGTGATGGTGTTTAGTGGGGTGTCTGGTGTATCAAGGGGGTCCCAATGGGGCAGTATGGCTTGATACACATGTTGATCTCTTCCTTGTTTCTTTAATAAAGAAAGTAGTCCTGCTAATAACGCCTCATCTCCTAAGCTGCCAGCACTAGCTGGTGGCAGAATGAAAACTTTATTAGCTGTGGGGAAAAAATAACGGTAAGTTTTGATTAAATAAATGAAAAAGGTGATGCAAATTAATTTAATGCTTTCCATGTCACTGCTCTAACTCGAAAGGATATGTTAAGCATAGACGAAAAAGAATAGTTCGCAGGTTGGATTCAAGATAAGAGAGCAATTTGAGCATTGCTCTCTTAATAGTCTTGGGTTTATCGTAGGCGTTTTAGGCCTTGATCTAAGTCAGCAATAAGATCATCGACGTCTTCTAGACCTATATGAACACGAATAACCGCTCCCTGCTTAGGCCATGGCTTAGCTGTACGAAGGTAATCTAATCCATTAACTTTTAGGATTAAACTTTCGTAACCCCCCCAGCTAAAGCCCATCTTGAAATGAGTCATGCTATCTAAAAACTCGGTAATCGATTGGTTATCGCCTTCATTTAATACAAAAGAAAATAAACCATTTGAGCCGTTAAAGTCACGTTTGAAAAATTCATGTCCCGGGCACTCTTCAAATGCTGGGTGCAACACACGTTCAACACTTGGGTGCTCTTTCAGCCAGTGAGCGACTTTTAACGCATTTTGTTCGTGCTGTTTCATCCGTACGCCTAAGGTACGCAAACCGCGCAATGCTAGGTAGCAATCGTCAGCTGAAACACATTGACCTAGCAAATAGCTAGATTCACGAAGTGTCGGCCAATGAGCCTCATTAGCCGTAGCGGTACCAATCATCACATCAGAGTGACCGACGATGTATTTAGTTGCGGCTTGAATTGAAATGTCGACGCCATAATCAAAAGGTTTAAAGTTGATACCGCTACCCCAAGTGTTATCTAACATGACGGTAATGTCATGTTGATGAGCAATAGTCGATAACGTTGGTACATCCTGAACCTCCATGGTGTTAGACCCAGGTGACTCTAAAAACAGTACTTTTGTATTTGGCTTAATTAGCTCATTGATTCCCGCACCAATCATTGGATCGTAATAGGTCGTTTCAATGCCTAGTTTAGTCAGCATTTTATTACAGAAGTCACGCGTAGGCTCATAGGCCGTATCGACCATTAATAAGTGATCGCCTGCTTCTAAGAATGATAACAAAGCACTGGTTATTGCAGCCGTTCCACATGGGTATAGAGCACAGCCAACACCACCTTCGATCTCACACATTGCTTCACTTAGTGCAAAACTCGTCGAAGTACCACGGCGACCGTAAAATAATGTTTTATTTGCCCGGTTAGCGGTGGCGTGTTTCATTTCTTTGACTGTGTCAAAAACGATGGTAGAGGCACGTTGAACAGGAGGGTTCACAGAGCCCTGAGTCCATTCTTTTTTACGCCCTGCACTGACTATTTTGGTATCTTGCTTCATTACATTTTCCTATGAGACGTCTAGACTGCTATTAAACGCCATTATGTTAATTTTTGCACGAACTTCCTGTAATTATTTTTTGTTTTGAGATTAAGGCTTGTAATTCAGTTTAACTAGGACTAAGTTCGAGAAAGGTGCTCTTTTATTGAATAAAGTTATGTTAAAATCACCTGTTTTTTATTAACTCTTGGTAGTCACGTGACAACAGAAACTTTATTAGAACCGATTTTAAACTTTTTACAGTGTGAAACTCCTGATGAATGGATAACTGAAGCTAAAAAAGCTGAAAACCTACCTGTTTTACTGGTGGACCATTTAATGTGTGAGTTAAAAGCTGGTCAAACGGCAATGCTTTTAATTAGAAAGTACGCGGTTGATAAAGAAAGTGGTCAAGCGTTAATGAAGTGGTTTGAACCTTACGAAAAGTATGTTTATAAAAAACAAGGGACAATGGCGCAATTGACAAGTAATAGTCACTTGGCTAAAGAGATAAAACCAAGAGATGATTCACCATACGGACAAGAGTTAGTTGATAAAATGGTGTTGTTAATCAAAGAGGAGTTACACCACTTCTATCAAGTGTTAGAGATCATGGAAAACCGGGATATCCCTTACCAGAACATTCGAGCAGGACGCTATGCTAAAGGATTAATGAAGCATGTTAGAACATATGAACCATGTACATTAGTCGATAAGTTAATTATTGGAGCCTATATTGAAGCCCGATCTTGTGAGCGATTTGCGAAGTTGGCGCCTCATCTGGAACCAGATTTAAATAAGTTTTATATATCATTGTTGCGATCAGAAGCTAGGCATTACCAAGATTATTTAAAGTTAGCCCAGATGATTAGCGATGAAGATATTACCGAGCGTATTAAGCACTTCGGTTTAGTGGAGGCTGAGTTAATTAGCAGTAATGATGATGACTTTAAATTTCACAGTGGAAAACCGATACTAATATCATAATCTTAAATTTGGTTTACACACTATAATTAAGACTATGTATATCAAAGCACGTACTAATAAAGAGGCGGCTGTTTATGAATAGTTTTTTCGGGGATATATCAGTAAAGAGTAAATTAAACCTACTGTCAGGTGTTTTACTGGTTTTAATTGTAGTTATTTCTTTGTTTTCACTGATGCAACTAAAGTCAGTGAAATCCCACTTTATGCAATATAGCAAGTCAGCTGTACCGACCGAAGTTGGTACTTTAAAAATCAGCCGTGATACAAATTATGTCTCAAGGTTAACCCGCAGTATCATGCTGGGTGATGATTTTGATGCCAACATGACTAAGCTGACTCAGCGCAAGAATGCGATTGAAGGGCACTTCACTGCATTATCTAAAGATGCTCAGAGTATTAATGATGCTCAAGGCCGTTCGAGACTACTTAGCCTTACTGAAAAGTCGAAAACTTCAACATTAAAGTTCATTAATGAAAGTATTGTATTAATGCAATGGATAGGTGCTGATGCTGACGCCTCTAAGTTACAGCAAGCTTGGCAAAAGTATAAAAGTGAATTTTCACCATTAGCGGCTGCAGCGCGTAAAGATTTTTCTGCATTAAATGAACTTATCAACAGTGAAAAGAAGAGAATTTATAAAAGTTCGGCTGACACAGTTGAGTCATCTATTTCTGTTAGTATTAGCATATTAGTTGTTTCTGTGATCATTGGTGTTGTACTGAGTCAGTTGTTTTCAAAAAGTATTATTACACCGCTAACTGTTTTAAGAACGAGTATAGAGCGCATTGCTGCCAATTCTGATTTAACGGTGCGTACTGATATTTCAAATAAAGATGAGTTGGGTACAGTAAGCCAAGCATTTGACTCGCTAGTCGCACAGTTTCATCAAACATTAGAGCAAGTGGTTATTGCTGCGAATAACTTGAGTGAATCCTCAAGTGCATTGGCTGAGTCGAGTGCTAATACCAGTGATTATGTTAATAGCCAGCGCGCTGAAACAGAAATGGTGGCAACTGCGATGAATCAAATGGCGGTGACCGCAACTGATGTGGCTAAGAATGCGGCAGATACCGCTCAAGGTGCATTAAGTGCAAATGAACAAGCACAGCAAGGTCAGCAAGTAGTTCAAGCAACTGTGCAAAGTATTAATGAATTAGCAAAACAGATTGATGATGCGAGTGACTCAATCGATAAAGTATCATCAGACACCCAAGAAATTGGTCGCGTGTTAGATGTTATTGGTGGTATCGCTGAACAAACTAACTTATTGGCATTAAATGCCGCTATCGAGGCAGCTCGTGCTGGTGAACAAGGGCGAGGTTTTGCGGTCGTTGCTGATGAAGTTCGTTCGTTAGCGTCGAGAACGGAAAGCTCGATTCAAGAAATTCAACAAATGATCGAACGTTTACAAACTGGGGCAAATGAAGCGGTTAATGTTATGAACCTCAGCAAGAAGCAAGCGGAGCGAAGTGTATCCAATGCGAGTGAAGCGGGAGGAGCGTTGGATGGAATAACGTCTTCTGTCGCATCAATTAATGATATGGCTGCTCAAATTGCATGCGCTGCTGAAGAGCAAACCAGTGTAAATGAGGAGATTAATCGTAATATCACTAATATATCGACAATATCAGACTCAACGGCCGTTGAAGCTGATAATACGCATCAAGCGAGCCATAATCTAGCGTCGCTAGCAGTAGAGTTAGATCAACAAGTCTCTAAATTTAGAGTTTAAAAGCTCGTAATTTGACGTAAAGTCAGTTATAAATGCCGCCTAAATAGAGTAGTGGGTCTACTCTATTTTTATTTCTTCTGTGAACAACAATAAATTGAGTTTAAACGTGCCTAATGGATTCTAGTCATTTAGTAAATGAGATAAAGTCGCTCCCTTCATTGCCTCAAGCTTATCATAAATGTTCTCACCTTCTGGAGCAGGAGAGTACTGATTCAGCAGCCTTGGCTGAAGTGGTGAGTGCCGATCCGGCTATGACTCTGAGTGTATTAAAGCTAGTGAATAGCGCTTACTTTAATTTACCGCGTCGAATCGAACGTTTAGAGCATGCTATTTCCATTATCGGACGCGATAAATTTAAAGAACTGGTTTTAACGGCTGCACTTGTTGAGGCGGTGAGTAAGTTAGCTGGTGGGGAGGTCAAAATGGAAGTGTTTTGGCGTCACAGTATTTATACTGGCCTTATTGCTAAACGATTAGCGTTGCATTGTTACCTACCGAACAGTGAACGGTTATTCATATCGGGTTTGTTACATGATATAGGGCAATTGTTGTACTTTACAATTCAACCTACCAAGGCGCTAAAAGTTTCTGCTCTAGTGTTAAAGTATGGAATTGAAACCAATTTAGCTGAAAGTAAGGTGCTTGGTTATAACCATCAACAATTGGGGGCTAAGTTATGCCAAAGCTGGGAGCTTCCTGACTGGTTAACTCATACTGTTAGTCATCACCATCAACCTCAACAAAAGCAGCGCCATCAGCTAGAGTCGCAAATTATTTATTTAGCGAATATTATTGCAAGCTCTGTTTACCCGAGTTTGGTGACTTTAGGGCATGAAAAAAAAATTAAGCCAGCCTGTGTGATTGAGGATCCTGTCTGGCAGGCTTTAAATATCAAGCCTGAAGTTGCTAAGACGCTTGAACTTGAAGCAGAAGGGCAATTGAATGATATCTTAAAGTCTCTCATTCCCGACTTGCGTACCGTTGCCTGATTACTGTTATAATAGCCGCGTTATCAATTATAGGATGATTTCTTTGAATCAATTTTATCAAAAGTTACTTAAATGCTCGTTGGTCGCTATGACACTTTTTGTTTCTAGCGCATTTGCAAAAACAGAATTTTGTCCTTTACCTCAACCTCTGCCGTCTGAAAAAGAACAAGATGAGTTATTTGTTGAAGCGATGTTTGAGGCTGATTATATTTTTAAAGGTCGTTTGTTTACTTTCTATCATGAGCAGTGTGATGGAGAGATTTGTGCGTTTGATGGTTTGGTATTTAAAGTACTAGAAGAAGTTTATGGCCACTTGAATCTGTATGTTGAAACTGGTTGGAGTGAAGATTGTGAGCGCGTTTGGCTTCACCCACAGCAGTGGCGTCAAGATAAAGACGTGATGTTTTTTGAAATAGATAAAGAGTATTTACTGTTAGCGAATGATACACCGAAAGGAATTATGATTATTGGTTCCCGTGGCGGCGCAAAAGTGAAAGAATTGAAGATGCGCTATGAACTAGAGCGCATCGGTCGCAAATAATAAGGAAGGCTGGGCGGTTGATTCCCCAGCCTTTTTTATACTAGCCAACAACGCCTCGGTCAGCTAGTTCATTATATTCGTCTTGCAAGGCACGTTCTTCAGGACTTTCAGGAAGGGTTTGATTGCCTGAGTGCGCTTTATCTAAGCTTTTGCTTTTGTGCTTACGCATTTGGTTTTCTAATTTACTTAATAGCCCGTCAACCGCATGTTTTATATGGCGGTCTGCTGATGAGGTAGCGACAATGTCATTACCTGGAATATGAATTTGTGCTTCAGCAATAATTTTATGAGTGTCGTGCTTTTCTGTTGTAAAATTTACATTAACGCTTGTGATTTGATCACTGAATCGTTCTAGAGTGCGAATTGAGTCTTCAACGTAGGCTTGAATATCATCAGAAACTGTAACATGTTGACCACTAATATTTACTTTATACATAGAATTGTATTCCTTGTGTGATGAAAAAAATAAAGGTTTAAACTCCTGTTCCTTGATGTGACCATGACTATATATTTGCCAGTTTATTGCGGTGCTGTCAATAACTTTTTTATTTATATTCTGTAACGACTTTGAAATAAATATTCGTTTTATTTTTATATCATAGTATCAGCGTGTTGATGTATTATGGTGGCCATATTATGTGTGGTAATGACCTGGGGGCAAGGAAAAGCTGTGTTAATCATGAAGCAAATTGCTTGCGAGCATTGCGACCTGTTATTACAAGCGCCCAAGCTTAAGCAAGGAGAGTGTGCGATATGCCCTCGTTGCCATCATAAACTATCTCGGCTACGCCCAAGTGCCATTAATTGGCTATTCTCCTATATCATCACGGGTTTAATCCTGTTGGTGCTCTCGAACCTATTTAGTCTGATGACATTTAATTTGGCTGGCAACATCAGTGAAGTGACGTTATGGCAAAGTGCCAGCAAACTCTATTTTGAACAATATAAAGTGTTGTCATTGCTTGTTTATGTTTTTACTGTTGTTTTTCCAGGTGTGATTCTGTTGATGATATTATTATTTATCACGACGATTAAACTAGGAAAACAGCAATGGTATTTAGCGAGCTTACTGCGATTGATCTTTGCGTTAATTCCATGGGCAATGGCGGAAGTATTTTTAGTGGGAGCACTGGTTAGTTTAGTGAAGTTAGTGACTATCGCAAAAATTGAACTAGGTTATTCGTTTTGGGCTTATTGTTTATTTTGTATTTGCTATGTCAAAGTATTAAGTTTGGTCGATAAATATCAGTTTTGGTATTGGGTTGAGCGGTGTCATGATGACTAAATATAGCGAAGGCTCAGCAGCAAGCCAAGGGTTAGCAAACTGTCCAAGTTGTAATCTATTGTCCGATGCTTGCTTGGAACATTGTCCGCGGTGTCAGGCGCCATTGTCCTTACGCAAGCCATACAGCTTACAAGTTACTCTCTCCTTATTGATAACGGCATTGTTACTTTATATTCCTGCTAACTTTTTACCGATAATGGTGACTGAGAAGCTAGGCCAGATTGAGTATAATACCATTCTTGGTGGTATTATTGTGTTATGGAAAGAAGGGTCTCAGCCTATTGCTATTGTAGTATTTATTGCTAGTGTCCTTGTACCTATAATCAAGTTTATTATTCTATTTTCATTATGTTTTTCTATTTATTTTCCTCAGATGTTATCTGAGAATAGGCGAGTTAAATTGTATCGTTTGACTGAGTTTATTGGACGATGGTCAATGGTCGATATATTTGTAGTGGCTATTTTGGTGGCGCTAATTCAACTTGACCATTTATTGAATGTTCAGCCGGGCTTAGGTGCGGTTGCTTTTGCGGCCGTGGTTATTGTAACAATATTTGCTGCAAATGCATTTGACCCAAGAATCCTGTGGGATAATTTTAATCAACAAAAAGCGAAAAGACAGAACAAACCATGACATCAACAGAGTTAGATTCAGATTTACCTCAAGCGGAGATTAAAAGCCATTATCGTATTTCAAAGGTGTGGTTAATCCCTTTTGTTGCTTTTTCGATTGGTATTTGGATGGTCGTAGATAATTACTATAACCGTGGACCTGAAATTGTTATTACATTTGATAATGCCGAGGGTTTAGAGGCGGGAAAAACTCGAGTTAAAACATTGAATGTTGATATTGGGTTTGTTGATAAGGTTTTATTAAATAAAGATCGCCGTGGTGTATTAGTCCATGTCAGATTAGCACAGCAAGCCAAAAGCTTATTACATCAAAACTCTCAGTTTTGGGTCGTTAAACCCCGAATCGGCAAAGGGGGGATCTCTGGATTAAGCACCCTTACTTCGGGCTCTTATATTGAGTTTGTTCCAGGTGATAGTAGTGAAATGGGCGAAGAGTTTGTCGGGCTTGATCAAGCGCCTGTGACTGCGCAAGGTATCCCTGGAACGCGTATCAATTTAGTGAGCCAACAAGGTGACTCATTAAGTATTGGGGAGCCTGTGCTATACCGAGGATTTGAGGTAGGGCGAATTGAGCAATCTCAGTTTAATATTGCCGAGCGTTTGGTGCACTATCAGGTGTTTATTAAAGCGCCATATAATGAATTGTTAACTGAAAATACCTATTTTTGGAATGCTAGCGGTATCAACCTTAATGCCACTGCTGATGGTGTGAAGGTAAATGTCGGCTCTATTGAGACGATTATCAGTGGCGGTGTAGCGTTCGATGTGCCAACCGATTTACCTTTGGGTAATGCAATCGATCAAGCTAAAGATCATATCCTTTACCCGGATCAAAATAGTGTTTATGAGCGTAGACAGTATCAGGCTAAAGAATACGTTATTTTGTTTGAGGATTCGGTGCGTGGTTTAGAGGTGGGCGCACCACTTGAATATCGTGGTATTCGCGTGGGCACTGTCGCTGAAATCGTATCCTATTTAACTCCAGGTAATAGCTTTGGTAGTAATGAACGAAGAATACCTGTGGTAGTCAAGTTTGAACCGGCCCGTATTGGTATGCCAAATAGCAGTGATTCCGTTGATAAAATTAGTCAGTATGTAGAAATGTGGGCTAAACAAGGGCTAAAGGCGAGCCTTAAATCGGGAAGTTTATTAACGGGAAATTTATTCGTTGACCTTGATTATTACGAAGTCGATAAAAATTCTGATCTTGCTGATGAGTTTAATCAGTATCAAGTTATTCCTAGTATCTCGGGTTCACTGGCTCAAATTGAACAGAAAGTCTTTGGCATTTTAGAAAAGTTTGAAGCTATGCCGATTAATGTCACCATTGACAGTATTAACCAGATGCTCAGTAAAGCGACTGTGACGATGCAGGATTTGAATCAAGTGGTAGCCCAAGTGGAACTACTGCTTGCAAATCAGCAAACGCAGCAGATTCCACAACATATTAATCAAACCTTAGATGAGCTCAGCGACACCCTGAAAAGCTATAATGAACAAGCCCCCGTATATAGTGAAGTTGAAAAGAGCCTTCAGCAGTTCCAACAATTAATGCGCGAGATGCAGCCATTGATTAAAGAATTGAATAATAAACCCAATTCGTTAATTTTCGAAAATAGAGCACAAAGTGACCGTGAGCCTAAGGGGCAAAAGAATGATTAAACCATTGATTATATTAAGCCTAGGTATCTTGCTTTTAGGTTGCCAAACCCCACGAATGACGGTCAGTTATTATCAACTTGCACCGATGCTTAAGGAAGGGCAGCAGGTTGCACTTGATAAACCGCAATTATTGGTTGAGCCAGTACGCTTGGTCGATTACTTACAGCGACCAAACTTGTTGCTGAAACTGGAAAGCAATGAGTTGTTTGTAACGAAATATCAGGTCTGGGCTGAGCCATTAGCCGATGGTATTTCACGAACGATTGTTAATACCATCAATACCAACCAACAAAGCATTAGAGCTGATAGCAGTGTGTTTACCCGCTGTCGTAAAAAAGATCAGTGTGTATCTCTGGAACTGTTGGTCGAAAGTTTTTATCCGACTGAGCAAGCGACTGTTGAGTTTTCTGGTAAGTATCGTTTGATTAGAAACCGTCAGGTGATTCATCAGGAAGACTTTATGCTCAGTCGTACACTTGAGTTAGATGGCTATGTGCATTCCGTTGACCTATTAAGGGGCTTAGTGACCGAGCTGAGTACGAAAATTAGTCAACAAGTGTCACACCTCGAATAATGCCATGGTGAGTTAGTGTTGGTTTTGTGCTAGTATCGCGCCAAATTAGTAAAGTGGAAATATAAAGATTATGGCTATTGTCCGTTGGATCCTGGGTAGGATTATTTTATTGCTTGATTTCATCTTCTCCCCACGTGGTGTGAAGCGAGCGAATGAAGCTCAAGCTGTGGTAGATACACAAGCGCAAAAACTAGCATTATATCAATTTGCAGCCTGTCCTTTTTGTGTCAAAGTTCGTCGTCAAATGAAACGTTTATCGGTAAACGTTGAGCTTCGTGATGCTAAAAATGATCAAACTATTGCCGAAGAGTTATTAGCTTCGGGTGGCAAGAAAAAAGTACCTTGCTTACGAATTGAACATGATTCAGGTGAAGTTGAGTGGATGTATGAATCGTCAGACATTAATGCGTACCTGACAAAACGCTTTAGCCCGGAGTCTGTGTAATGCCGAGACTTAGAGGAGTAGTTCAGCTAGGTAAAGTCAATCAACTAGAAGTGGTTAAACAAGTTGATTTTGGTTATTACTTAGATGGCCAAGAGCTTGGTGAGATTTTATTACCGCACAGCTCTAGTGAGACGATTTTACAAGAAGGCGATATTGTGGATGCTTTCTTGTATAAAGATTCTGAAGATCGCTTGATTGCAACAACACGCACGCCATTAGCCCAAGTGGGTGAGGTGACAACATTAAAAGTCAGTGCTGTGACATCGATAGGTGCCTTCTTAGATTGGGGTCTTGAAAAAGAGCTGCTAGTTCCTTTTGCCGAGCAAGGCGAGCGCATGGTTGAAGGTCAGCAATACCTTGTCGTTGTTTATGTTGATGTGAGTAATCGCATCGTTGCATCATCGAAACTTGATAAACGTTTAGACCGTGAACCAGCGTTTTATAAGCCGCACCAAGCAGTAGATATCGTGATTTGTGACCATACAGATATTGGTTATAAAGCCGCGATCAATGGGGCTCATTGGGGCGTTTTATACCGTAACGAAGTATTTAAAGAGTTACGTGTTGGTTATAAAACCAAAGCATATATAAACCGTGTTCGTGATGATGGCAAAATTGATTTACTATTAGAAAAACCAGGTTATTCAAATAATGATGAACTGGCTAATAAAATTATTAAATTCTTGAAACAAAATCAAGGTTTTAGCCACATTAACGATAAGAGTTCGCCAGAAATTATTACCCGTATATTTGGTGTGAGTAAGAAGAAATTTAAGCAATCGTTAGGTAACTTGTTAAAACAAGGGCAAATTTCGATTGAGTCTGATGGTATTCGTTTAAAATAATCCCAGCAGCGTTCATTGCTTATTAGAAAAATAAAAGCGCTTACTTCTAGTGGAGTAAGCGCTTTTTTATTATTGCTGATCTTTGGTGTCAACAACTTCGGTGATGACTTTATCCACCAATTTGACTCGACCGCTTTTTACCAACGCTTGGCGAAGCACATACTCTATTTGTGCATTAGCACTTCGTAATTCATCGTCAGCCCAGCGTTGCATCGCAGCAAGAATATCTTCGTTGATCCTCAGCGGATATGCTTTACGTTTAGCCATTATTGCCTTCTTAGTCTATCATCTGCTTAATTATACAGTGATCCAGTATTTACAACAGGTTGTGTATTCTTATCTGAACATAATACGACTAATAGGTTACTGACCATGGCGGCTTTACGTTCTTCATCTAGCTCAACTAACTCTTTTTCACTTAAGCGATTTAGGGCTAGTTCAACCATGCCAACAGCGCCTTCTACAATACGTTCTCGTGCGGAAATTATTGCAGCTGCTTGCTGTCTTTGTAACATTGCACTCGCAATTTCAGGTGCATATGCTAAGTGGCTGATACGCGCTTCTATCACGTTAACACCGGCTTTTTCTAAGCGAGATTGAACTTCTCGTTGAAGTGCGTCCGCAACAACATTTGCGTGAGAGCGTAAAGAAATCTGATCATCGCCATCGTGTTGATCATAAGGGTAACTGGTGGCTAAGTTACGAAGAGCTGCTTCAGATTGGATGCTAACGAAGCTTTCATAATCATCGACTTCAAACAATGCTTCTGCACTATCAACCACTTCCCAAACGACTACCGATGCGATTTCAATTGGGTTACCTAAGTGATCATTCACTTTTAACTTATCACTTTCAAAGTTACGTACTCGAAGCGAAATTTTGCTCTTAATGTATAACGGGTTAGACCAACGCAAACCCGTTGTTTTATCTGTACCGCTATATTTACCAAACAATGTTTGAATACGTGCTTGTTTTGGCTGCACCATATAAAAACCGACACCAATAAAGATGCTAATTGGGATTAGTGCGATAGCAAATAATTTACTATCGCCATCAACGTTAATCATTATTGCTAAAAAGCTAATGAGATTAAGCAGTAGTAAAGCCACAATTGGGTAACCACTAATGCTCCAGCCTTTCTTTTCTGTTGTGTGTGTTGTCATAGAAACCTCATTGAGTTATTTACATAAAGTGATATCAAAGTGATATCACTTTATGTGTGCAATGAACTTTTTGCAAGTTTTATTCAACTTATTTTGCATTAAAGAAAAATGGCCTTTAGGAAATATTGTCTAGTTAAAGATAATAAGGTGGGTAGAGTTAGCCCGGCGATGAGCTAGTTAAAACTGGGAATAATTATCTAAGCTGATAGGGTAGAGCAATTAAGTTGCTAAAGACCATTGGCGATGCCAAGGCAGCACTTCTTTTGCTAGCATTGGTCTAGCTATAAAGTAGCCTTGACCATAATCACAACCAATTTCAGAAGCAAGTTGTAGTGCGCTGGAAGTTTCTAACCCCTCAGCAATTGTTCGTATTTTTAATTTTTCTGCCATCGATAGGCTAGTATTGAGTAACGATAATTGGCCAACTTGATCTTTATTATCAATAAAGCAACTTTTATCTAGCTTCAAGTAAGATAATGGTAATTTTTGCAGTCTATCAATGGTTGCGTGTAGCTCGCCAAAATCATCAAGGGCGATTTCAACGCCCCTAATGCTTAGGCGGTTAAGGTTCATTAGCTCTTGAGTTTGATCATCTGCTAACACGGTTTCGGTAACTTCTAAACACAACATATTAGCAGGCATATCATATTGTTCGATTAAATTGAGAATGAGGTCGGCAAACTCAGGCTGATCCAGTAGATTAGGTGATATATTCACAGCTAGCTTAATGTCTAGGCCGTACTGATGCCATTTTTTCCAATCAGAGAGAGACTTTTTTAATACACACATCGTGATATGTGAGATTAGTTCACTCTCTTCCGCAAGACCGATAAAGCGATCGGGCGAGATAATCCCAAGACTTGGGTGATTTAATCGGCACAGCGCTTCAAGGCCAATAAAAGTTTTTGAGGAAAGCTCAACTTGTGGTTGATAAAAAACTTCGATGTCATCATTTTTAAGTGCCCTAACAATTTCATAAGTTTTAAGACTTGAACCGGCAGGACGTTTTTTCCGTGATTGACCAATTTTCTTTATTATCTTTTTAAAGTCAGTCTCATGCATCGGCTTAACTAGTGTGCCAATATGATTAAGGTTGTATTTTTTAGTTAGAGCTTCTACTGACGAAATAATACGAGTAGAAATACCACTCATAATAACGATATAGCCGTTGTAGTTTAATTGGCTAATTTTTTCCAACAGCTGGATACCGTCAGTATTTGGCATATTGAGATCGAGAAAGATTAGATTGATTTGTTTAGTTTGACGTAGAATGTGCAGCGCTTCAGACGCACAGCTAGCTTCTTGTGTTTGAGAAATACCGTAGACTTCTTCGAGTACGGTGGATACGTATTTTAAGATCGCGTGACTATCATCTACGATTAATACATTTATCCAACTGACATCCTGTTTTGTCATTAGATCTTCCGTGGCCATCAATATATTTAATGTTGAGAGTAAGTAATGTATTAAGTGTAGTCTATAAAAAATATTGTTTAGTTTGTTATTCCATATTCTTTTTGTTTTACATCAAGGTTTACTTGGGAAGGGAAACGGTAGCTAAGCCCTGATTTAGCCCTAGCTACCGCCTAAAGTTATTTCATTGTGATGGTCGTATTGACCTCGCCAGCCACTTCATCTGGAGCAAACCAACGGCTCGATACCGTTTTAGTTTGAGTCCAGAATGCGATGGCTTGTTTACCGTTTGGACCTAAATCACCAAGCTTAGAGCCGCGTGAGCCAGTGAAACTAAAGTAAGCAACAGGTACAGGAATTGGAATATTAATACCTAATTGGCCTGCATCGGCTTCATTTTGAAAGCGCTGTGCGTAAAAACCTGAGTTGGTAAAAATTGATGCACCGTTACCATTTGGATTGTTATTAATAATTTCAACAGCTTGCTCGAAAGTATCTGCTTCTAAGATTAATAAAGCTGGACCAAAGATTTCCTGGCGATAAATATCCATGTCAGTGGTTACACCACTAAACATGGTTGGACCAACAAAGTTGCCTTGCTCATAACCGTCAACCACGCATTCTCGGCCATCAACCATTAAATTGGCCCCTTGCTTAACACCAGAGTCGATTAATTTTATAATTCGAGCTTTAGCCGCAGGAGTAATGACCGGGCCAAGGTCTGCACTTCGGTCAGTACCTGGTCCTACTTTCATTTCATGACTACGTGCTGCAATTTCATCAAGCCATTGTCTAGTCTTACCGACTAAAATAACTACGGAGTTGGCCATGCATCGTTGACCGGCCGCACCGTAGGCAGCACCAAGAATGTTATTGATAGCCTGCTCTTTGTCACAATCTGGCATGACGATACAGTGATTCTTTGCACCCATCATACATTGCGCTCGCTTATTGTGCTCACTGGCACGTTGATAAACTTGTGTCCCTACATGGGTTGAACCGATGAAAGAAACCGCTTTAATTAAAGGGTGTTCACATAAACGATTGGCGACATCTGGACCACCATGAACAACATTAAGTACTCCCGGGGGTACACCTGCTTCAAGAGCGAGTTCTGCAAGAAATAGTGAAGAGGTAGGATCTTGCTCTGATGGTTTTAAGACAAAGGTATTGCCTGTTGCGAGCGCCAGTGGAAACATAAAACATGGTAGCATCACCGGGAAGTTGAATGCGGTGATCCCTGCGCCGACACCGAGTGGCTTTTGCAGTGTATAAACATCAACATTACCTGCGACGTTATTTGCCATTTCGCCAAGTTGTAATGAGGTGATAGAGCAAGCATGCTCAACAACTTCTAGACCACGACCTACTTCACCTTCAGCGTCTGGTAACGTTTTACCATGCTCTAGAGTGATTAGTTCAGCAAGTGTTGCGGTATTTTCACGAATTAAGTGCTGTAGTTTTAGCATAATGCGCATACGCTGGCCCAAAGGAACTTTTTTCCATGTCTGAAAAGCTTGATGTGCATTCTCAATCGCATGGTCGACTTCATCGAGCGTTGCCATAGGGACTTGTGCAACAACTTCTTGTGTTGCTGGGTTTAATACATCAATCCAGTTTGAGCTGGTTGATTCCACTTTCTCACCATTGATAATCATTGGAACGCGGCGAATGGTCATAAAGAATCCTTTGCATGTTTATTGAGTGTTACTTGAGAATAATAGGAAGTGAATTTATTGACAAGCGACCTATATGCAAGCCATCCTTGCAAATATGCAAGGTTAATGTCAAGTTGAGATAAAATGAATTGGGATGACTTAAAAATTTTTTTAGAGGTGGCACGTACAGAAACGCTACAGAGTGCCTCTGGACGTCTTAAAATAGACTCTTCAACAGTTTCTAGGCGTATACATAAACTAGAGAAAGACTTAAAGACACAGCTATTCTCACGCGGAGCCGCGGGGCATAGTTTAACACCTCACGGTGAGAAATTATTTAACGCAGCCCTTGAAATAGAGCAAAAGACCGAGAGTGCCATGGAAATTTTGCAAGGGAAGAACCTGCAGCAAACTGGCGATGTTCGAGTCGGAACAACAGACGCTTTCGGCAATTTCTTTATTGCGGGTCAGCTAGCGAGTTTTTTTAAACAGTATCCCAATATTAACGTCGATTTATTACCTTTGCAGCGCTTTGTGAAGTTAACGCAGCATGAAGCTGATATTGCGATAACTATTGAAAAGCCAACGAACCCAGCATTAGTTGTTTCTAAACTGTGTGATTACCGGCTAAAGATGTATGCAAGTCGCGAATATTTAATCAAGCACCCTGCGATTAAGACGTTAGATGATTTAGATAATCACCCTCTCATTGGGTATGTCGATGATTTAATATTCAGTGATCAACTTTGTTATTTAGACCGCTTTTTAGCACATAAAAAACAGGGGCACAGACGGGCAACATTACGAAGTACCAGTGTTATTGCTCAAGCTAGTGCAGTGAAAAGTGGTGCAGGCTTGGCTATTTTGCCATGCTTTTTGGCTGATAGTTATGATAACTTAATTCCGATTTTAAATGATGAAATTGATATTGTTAGGCACTTTTGGATTGCGGCTTCCTCAGAACGGATGGCTCTATTAAGAGTTCAAACATTATGGCGTCATTTACAAGACATTACTGATGCCGCTCAGGCGCAATTATTGGGCAAGTCTTAATATTTACGGCATAATGAATATAGCGAGATAAATTAATGACGTTAATATTTTCTTTGGGTGTTAACGATAGGATTCCTCATGGATAAAGAACTCTTCGTAAAGTCAGCGGCGAATTTAAAAAAGGCCGTTCCGTTAATGCTTAAATATCAAGTGCCCACAACGCCGACTAATTATGCTTTGTGGTATACCTATGTTTCAAATGAGATCCCGGAACTTAATAGTGAACTTGACTTGATCATTGAAGGTCACAGCGTATGTCCACCCATTCAAGCTGAAACACTTTATCGTACATTTGTGGCTGATAAAGTAGAGTCTTCAACGTGGCAAATGCGTGAAAACATTGAAAAGATGATGTTGGCACTTAATCAATCTGTCAAAGATACTCATAAAGACACCGATAAGTTTCAAGACTCATTAGACAAAACTTTTTCTAACTTACATCGAGTCGAAGATGAGGGATGGTCAATCGAAGAAGTGATGGTCTTGATTCGTGAGTTAGAGGGAGACTCAAAAGCTATACGCCAGGCTACACAATTTTTTAGTGCAAGCTTGACGAAAGCTAACCAAGAAATTGATAAACTTAAACAAGAGTTGGAACAGAGTCAGAAACAAGCGCTCTATGATTCACTAACAGGTTTATTAAATCGTTTTTCGTTTGATACTGAATTGAGTTATTTATTAAATAAAAACAATGAAGGTTTGTGTTTGATCCTTGCTGATATTGATCATTTCAAGAAGTTTAATGATGATTATGGCCACCTACTGGGCGATCAAGTCTTAAAATCAGTTGGTCGACGTCTCTTAGATGCACAACGTGATGGTGCGTTAGCTTACCGCTTTGGTGGAGAAGAGTTTGCGATTTTAATCCCGAAATCAAGTTTACGAAAAGCACGGCAATATGCGGAAACATTACGTAAGTTGGTCGATAAATTGTCATTGCGTGATAAACGCAGCAATAAGCAAATCGATCATATTAATGCGTCTTTTGGTGTTGCTGAGTTCCAAAAGGGCGACACGTTGACAAGCTTTATTGCTAGAGCAGATGAGCACCTATACAAAGCTAAAGAGCTTGGGCGCAATCGAGTGATGCCAATGTAAAAGGCTGAGAAAACACAGCCTTTTATTCAGTTCAATCTCACGTGCTACGCTTTGATATTGATATTATTACCTAGGTTGGCGGTTGGTGCTGGCAAGTTACTAGCTGCGGGGCTTGCGGCAACGGCTGCATCGATTAACGCCAGCGCCATCTTACCTTCTTGTTCTTGATTGCCTTTCGCTAGCGCTGCTGTCAGTAGTTGTTCACCGCTGTTATTGTGTGCTGCTGTTACACTAGACATATCATTCTCCAAATTTCTTTCTATTATTGGTTAGCGGCCGTCTTTGATAAACCTTTAACCATTTTTATTAAATTGATACCAATTCCACTAATTACCTGATCATTTTTAGGGGGCTAAAAGAGTAATCGCTGCGTTATTTATTGCCGACATGGATGTCGGTACTTAGGTTCTGCTTGGAACGTAGAACCTGTGCTCTAATTCGTTTATCTTCGTTGCAAAGTTGTTCACTTAATTATCCCAGCTGTTATGATTTTTTATCTTTGCGTTGCCAGCGGTGAAACTTTTCGAGCCAAGGGTATAACTTGACTGGGCTGTTATTCTTTTTCCAATTTCCCGCAACATATTTATTAGCTTCGCTCATGGTGGGGTAAATATGGATAGTGCCTAACAGCTTGTTTAAGCCAATATTGTGCTTCATTGCACTGACATACTCAGCAATTATTTCACCTGCGTGTGTTGCAACTATCGTTACCCCTAAAATTTTATCGCTTTTAGGTGGAGTGAGTACTTCAATCCACCCTTTGGCGTTGTTATCGGTGATTGCCCGGTCGAGTTCACTAATCTCATAACGTGTTGCTTCAATAGCAATCCCTTGAGCATTCGCTTCTAGCTTATTGATGCCGACACGCGCGATTTCGGGATCGGTAAAGGTCGCCCATGGGATCACACGGTAATCCACTTTAAACGACTTAATGCTGCCAAATAAGGAATTAACAGCGCTATACCACGCCTGATGAGCTGCAACATGCGTGAACTGATATGGCCCAGTCACATCACCAACAGCGTATATATTGGGATAATTTGTTTGCAGATAATCATTAACGGCAATGGTTCTATTAGAACGTAACTCAACTCCTAATTGTTCTAAACCAAAACCAGTTGTGTTTGCGCTGCGCCCTAAAGCGATAAGTAACGAGTCGAAAGGTACAGTGACGTCTCCTGTTGGCGTCGTACAGTGCATTAGGTAACCCTGAGCTGTTTTAGTTATTTTATAACTTTGGTGCTCATTTAATACTGTAATTCCTTCATTGATAAATTGTTGCTTGATATATTCACTGACTTCTTTATCTTCTTTTGGCATTAAAAACAGGTTGCGCTGGATTAATGTTACTTGGCTTCCTAATCGAGCAAAGGCCTGACTTAGTTCACAGCCAATTGGCCCACCCCCTAAGACTAATAAACGCTTCGGACATTGTGTTAATTGCCATAAATTCTCTGAAGTCAGGTAGTTGACAAGGTCGAGCCCTTCAATCGAAGGAATAGCTGGTCGAGCGCCTGTCGCGATAATTACATTGTTGGCCGTTAAACGTTGGTTGTTAATTTCAACGGTCCACGGGTCGATGAGCTTTGCTTCTCCTTGAAGAACTTCAACACCGAGTTTAGTGTAGCGATCCACTGAATCATGAGGCTCGATAGCTTTAATTGCTTGATGGACCTTTGTCATTACTTTAGCGAAGTTAACCGTTGCTACTGAATCTTCAAAGCCTAAATTGCTAGATTCTTTTACGTCATGGGCAAATTTTGCTGCGCGAATAAGCGCTTTGGATGGCACACAACCAGTATTTAAACAGTCGCCACCCATGGCATGTTTTTCAATTAAGGTCACTTTTGCTTTAACAGCACTCGCTATATAAGCACTCACTAAACCGCCTGCACCTGCACCGATAACGATTAAATTACGGTCGAAAGTCTCAGGCTTTTTAAATTGTCGATAGCGTTTACGCTGCTCAACACGATTTAAAATTGATTTAACAATTAATGGAAAGAGACCTATCAAGGTCAATGTCAATAATATCGATGGTGATATTAGCCCTGATAAGCTTTCAAGTTGCGCTAGTTGGGTTCCTGCAAATACATATAAAACGGTCCCAGGTAACATACCTAACTGGCTAATGATAAAGTAACGCTTAATTGATAGCTGAGTTAGCCCCATAGTTAAGTTAACAATAAAAAATGGAAATAACGGGATAAGCCGCAGGCTTAATAGGTAATAACTTCCTTGCTTTTTCATGCCTTGGTTAATGACAGCAAGTTGTCGCATAAATTTACGTTCTAGGTAGTCTCTAAATATAAATCGTGAACCTAAAAAAGCGATTGTTGCACCGATCGTGCTGGCGAATGAGACGAAAAAAACACCCCAATAAATGCCAAATAATGAACCTGCCAATAATGTAAGCAAAGCGGCGCCGGGAAGGGATAACCCCGTGATGACAATATAGCTGATGAAGAATATCACGCTAAACAATATTGGCTGGTTCTGTAACTGTTGACCAAGCCATTGATAGTTTGATTGGACAAAGTTGAGAGAAATATATTGCGGACCATTAAAAGTAAAAAATAGCACCACAAGGAGGCTAAAAGTGGCAATTAATCCGATTTTCGATTTGTTCATATTTTACTCGGTCTAAGTGTGTTGACTATAAGACAGTGATAATAGGTAATAAATTTCAAAGGATATAATAACAAATTGAATTAAAAAGTAATTCTGTTATTTATCTCTCTTCGCTATAAACACGCCATTCATCTTGAGAATATTTTTCCTAATGACTTTCACAGTAACATCAAGCTGTTGAAAAACTATTCTCAAATAGTCGTGAAAGCACCTTGACGATAGTTGACCTAAACCCTAGAATTACTTTTTGTGGCAGAAAGTGTCACAAAGTGGATCTTAAGGATTAACTAGGGAACTTTATATCGTATGTTACGTGGCACGGCTGCTATCAACCTCGACGCAAAAGGTCGCTTTACGATGCCTACGGGCTATCGTGATTTAGTGACGGTGGAAGGTGAAAGTAAGTTAGTGGTTACAATCGATATAAGTCGCAGTTGTTTAATGCTTTATCCACTCGAACAGTGGCAAGTTATTGAACGCAAGCTGATGGGGCTTTCCGACTTTGATGCCGGAGAAGCTGCAATTAAACGCCTTATTTTAGGTAACGCGAATGATTGTGATATGGATAAAAACGGCCGAGTGTTATTACCGGCACCATTACGTCAACATGCGGGATTAGAAAAAAAATTAATGTTAATTGGTCACGTAAACAAATTTGAATTGTGGGATGAATCGCAGTGGCTCGCGCAACGAGAAGCTGACTTAGCGTTAGCTCGAGCAACGGATTTCAGTTCATCAACTCGCTTAAAGGAATTGGCTCTTTAAATTATGACTCAACAATTTTCTCATATCACAGTGCTATTAGATGAAGCACTTGAAGGGTTATCTTTGCAACCTGATGGCGTGTATATCGATGCTACTTTTGGCCGTGGTGGTCATTCTCGCAAGTTATTATCGCAACTGGGTGAAAATGGTCGTTTGTACGCTATCGACCGTGACCCAACAGCCATTGCTGTAGCAAAAGAATTAGAACAAGAAGATACTCGCTTTAAAATTATCCCTGGGCCATTTTCTGGTTTAGCTAATTATGTCGAGGAACTGGGGCTAACAGGACAAATCGACGGTGTGTTGATGGATCTCGGGGTGTCTTCACCGCAACTGGATGATGCTGAACGTGGTTTTAGCTTCATGCGAGAAGGGCCGTTAGACATGCGAATGGACCCTACGTCGGGTCGTAGTGCTGCCGAGTGGATTGCTCAAGCAGAAGTTGACGAATTAAGTTGGGTATTTAAAAATTTTGGTGAAGAAAACTGGGCGGTTCACATCGCCCGCGCCATTGTTAAAGACCGTGCTGAGACGCCTTTTGAAACAACTAAGCAGTTAGCTGATTTTATTGCACGTGTTGTACCTGTTAAAGATAAAAATAAGCATCCAGCTACTCGTGTATTTCAGGCGATTAGAATTTATATCAACAGTGAGCTTGAAGAAGTTGAGCAGGCATTATTGGCCTCTATTGATGTACTGAAATCAGGTGGTCGATTATCGGTTATTAGTTTCCATTCACTTGAGGATCGCATTGTTAAGCGTTTTATTCGTAAACAATCTAAAGGTGAAGAGGTGCCATTTGGCTTACCGGTTACCGAAGAGGAATTGAATAAGTCACGCACTTATAAAGCTATAGGTAAAGCGATTAAGCCCTCTAAAGCTGAAATAGAACAAAATCCACGTTCCCGAAGTTCGGTGTTAAGAATCGCTCAGCGATTATAGAGGATGCGATGAGCGAACCACGGCAAATAAATTTAAGCAAGGTGATATGGAGTGACTTAATGTCCCACTTCTGGCTAGTACTATTAGTACTAGCCGTCTTGTTTTCAGCCCTAGCCGTTGTTTATAGCGCTCATCAAAACAGAATGTTGATTGGCCACTGGGAAGAGCTTCATCAACAACGAGATCAATTAAAGCTTGAAGCTAGGCATCTATTGCTTGAAGAGATGGCGTTAGCTGAACATAGCAGGATTGAGCAACTAGCCATGGATAAGCTGGGTATGAATCGACCTAAAACTGAAAAAGAAATAGCGGTGCACTCACAATGAGTAAACAAGCGAAAGTAAATAAAAAACCAAAGGTTATAACCTGGCGACTTTACCTTGTCGTTGTGGTGATCATTGCTGTTTTTGTTGCTATTGCCTCTCGCGCTGCTTTCTTACAAGTGATTGAATCTGAAAATCTTAAAAATCAGGGTGACAGGCGCTCCGAGCGTACTATTGTGTCACAGTCGCATCGAGGCAACATTGTTGACCGACACGGTACGGCTTTGGCTGTGAGTGTGCCGGTTCAGATTGTATGGAGTGACCCTAAGATTGTTCATGAGAAAAATGGTTTGGTTGATAAAAGGCGTTGGCAGGCATTAGCTGATGTACTTGATCGTCCGGTGGAAAAGTTGTTATCTGCTGTTAAAAATCCTAACCGTCGTTTTGTTTACCTTAAAAGACAAGTGTCTCCTGCTCAGGCTGATTATATTAAACAATTGAAGATTCCCGGTATTTTTCTCAAGCCGTCATCGCGTCGCTACTATCCGACAGGTGAAATTACAGCTCATGTGGTCGGATACACAAATATCGACGATGAAGGAAAAAACGGCATCGAACGTAGCTTTGATGAGTGGCTCACAGGGGAGCCAACCAAGCGGAAAGTTCGTAAATCACGTGATGGAATGGTCGTTGAACGCCTTAGTACAGTGGAAGAGGGCGAGCATGCTAATGATGTGGTGATCAGTATCGATCAACGTATTCAAGCAATTGCTTATAAAGAGTTAAAAACGGCAACAGAATATCATCGCGCCACTTCGGGTTCAGTGGTGGTGCTGGATGTTAAAACGGGTGAAATACTGGCGATGGTTAACACTCCATCGTATAACCCAAATAATCGCCGCACCATGAACGCGTATAAATTACGTAATCGAGCCATCACTGATACCTTTGAACCGGGTTCGACGATCAAGCCGTTGGCGGCAATGACAGCGCTAGATTTTGGTGAATACAAAGTGGATTCTATGATCAATACTAGCCCTGGCTGGTATCGTCTTGGAGCAAATCGTATTCGTGACCCAAGAAATCTCGGTAAAGTCGATATAGCGACAATTATTGCAAAATCGTCTAACGTGGGTATCAGTAAACTTGCCTTGTCGGTCCCTAAAGAACAATTCTTAACTAGCTTCTATGCAATGGGTTTTGGCTCACATACAAACGTGACTTTGCCAGTGGAAAGTCCGGGAGTATTACGTGAGCGTCGCCGTTGGTCTGATTTTGAGCTAGCAACCTTATCTTTTGGCTATGGTATGGCAGTTACACCATTACAATTAGCGCGAGCTTATTCCGTGATTGCCAATGACGGGAAATTAAACCCTATTTCAATCTTAAAGCTTGATAAAGCGCCGCAAGGCGAGCAAGTGGTTTCGCCTGAAATCGCTCAAGCAATGTTACAAATGATGGAAGGGGTAACCAAAGCAGGTGGGACAGCGCTTAAGGCGCGTATTGGTGGTTATCGCGTCGCAGGTAAAACGGGCACCGCGCGTAAAGCCGTTGCTGGTGGTTATGGTGATGATTATGTTGTGTCTTTTGCCGGTATTGCACCGATAGATAATCCACGCTTAGTAACTATTGTGATTATTAATGAGCCCAAAGGTGATAAATATTATGGTGGTGATGTGGCAGCGCCTGTGTTCGCCAAGGTCACTACGGGTGCATTGCAGTTGCTTAATGTCGCACCAAGTAAAACCGTTACAGTACCAATGAAATTAGCAAGGTTAAGTAGCCCTGAACACAGAAGTATTGAAGGGAGACTTTATGAACAATAAATCATTAATTAATTTATTAGCGCTCGACACCGTAACAAACTATGCCGCAGAGCTTAATGGTATCAGTGTTAATGCGATTACTTTAGATTCGCGCCAAGTATCCGCTGGAAGCTTATTTGTCGCCCTTAATGGTGCACAAACTGACGGCCGCTTATATATTGATAAAGCAATAGATTTAGGAGCTAGTGCTGTCTTAAGTGAAGCTCAAAGTGATGATAACAAAGACGCTGAAATCATTAATATTAGCTACCGCGAGGGGATTGCGATAATTCATGTGACGCACTTAAGTCATCTATTATCAGAGATTGCTAGTCGCTTTTATGATCACCCTCAGCGTCAATTAAAGCTAATTGGGGTTACTGGAACCAATGGTAAAACGACTGTCACGCAATTGATTAGCCAGTGGTTAGAGTTATTGGGTCATAAACCTTATAGCATGGGCACATTAGGGAATGGCTTTAATGGCCACTTAGCTGATAGCCCGAATACGACACTAAACCCTATCGACTTAATCGCTCATTTGGCTAGCGCTCGAGATGGTGGTGCCGATTATGTGGTCATGGAAGTCTCTTCACATGGTTTAGAGCTTGGCCGTGTCAGTGCGCTACATTTTGATGCCACAGCATTTACCAATTTAACACAAGACCACCTAGATTTTCATGGTGACATGGCCAGTTATGCCAAAGCTAAGCAACAATTATTCTCGGCGAACTATACCGATAAAGCAGCGCTTAATGCCAATGAAACCATTGTAACTGAGTGGCTGGCACAGTGGGATAATGCGGTTGAACTGAGCTTGTTTAATCAAGGACAAACAGATCAAAGTAGTTACTTAGAAGCGACAAACGTGGTTTATTCTAATCACGGTATTAAAGCTGACATTCAATCGAGTTTTGGTCAAGGGCAATTAAATAGTCAATTATTAGGGGCGTTTAACCTTGATAATTTATTAACTGCGTTGAATGTTTTATGTTTGTTAGAGTTTTCGTTAGATAAGCTTTTAGTGATTGCTCCTAAGCTGTCGGCAGTTGCTGGGAGAATGGAGGTATTCCATCAAGCGAAATCACCAAGTGTCGTGGTTGATTATGCACACACACCAGACGCCTTAGAAAAAGCATTACTAGCTTTGCGCGTTCATTGCCAAGGTCAACTTGTTGTCGTGTTTGGTTGTGGAGGTGATCGCGATCAAACTAAGCGACCTTTGATGGCCAGGGCGGCAGAGCAGTATGCCGACAAGGTTTATATTACTCAAGATAACTCTCGCTCTGAATCCCCTGAAATTATTTTTTCTCATGTGTTGGCTGGCATTCAGCAACGCGATGCTATTGTCGTTGAATACGACCGAGTTAGGGCGGTATCACAAGCGGTTCATGCTGCTGGTAGTGAAGATATCGTACTACTTGCGGGTAAAGGGCATGAAGATTATCAGTTAATAAATGGCCAGCGCATCAGCTATGATGAGCGAGCGTTAGCTAATGAATTAGTAAAGGCATATATATGATCCCGGTTAAGCTATCGTACATAGCAGAAACATTAGGATGGCAACACTTTGGCGAGGATGTTGAGATCACGCAGGTGACTACCGACTCGCGCCAAGTTAAATCAGGCGATTGTTTTATTGCATTATATGGTGACAACTTTGATGCTCACCAGTTTATCGACCAAGTGGTCACTCAAGGCGCTGGTGCGCTCATTGTCAGTCAGCAACAACAGGTTGATGTGCCGCAATTAGTGGTTGAGGATACCCGTGTTGCACTGGGCCAATTAGCAAAACTTGTTTGTCAGCTAAGCAGTGCTAAGAAAATCGCAATTACTGGCAGTTGCGGTAAAACTACGGTTAAAGAGATGTTGTTTTCCATTTTAAGTTGCCGTGGCAAAGTGTTAGCGACTGCGGGAAACTTTAATAATGACATTGGTGCGCCTTTGACATTATTAAGACTTACAGGTGATGAACAATATGCAGTGATTGAATTAGGCGCTAATCACATCGGGGAAATAGATTACACCAGTAGTTTAGTTGAACCTGATGTCGCAATGATAACAAACATTGGTGCTGCCCACTTAGAAGGCTTTGGGGGTATTGAAGGCGTCGTGATTGCGAAGAGTGAAATTTATAATCATCTAGCGAGCGATGGCACGGCAATTTTTGATTTTTCTAGTGATTACGCCAAGGGCTGGCTATTAGCTAATCAACAGCGTAAAATCTCGCGCTTTTTAGGGGAAGAACCAGATGCGTCTCTTGAAGACGATGTGTTCTACCCAAGTGATGTTTTATTAGATACACAAGGAAAGGCTAGTTTTACTTTACATGCACTGGGGCAACAGCAACGGATTTCTTTAGCGTTACCTGGCATTCATAATGTGTCAAATGCACTGGCCTCGGCCGCTGCTGCGATAGCTGTAGGTGCTAGCTTAGCTGATATTGCTCTTGGGTTGGCTAATATGAGGGAAGTCGGTGGTCGATTAAATGTATTGAAGGTTAATCCATTATTGACCGTTATTGATGATACTTATAATGCTAATGCAACATCAATAACTGCTGCGATACAATTACTTGGTAGTTATCAAGGCTATCGCATCTTAGTGTTAGGTGAAATGGGAGAGTTAGGTGAGTATGCGGTTGCTTCTCATCAGTCATTAGGCCCAGTTATAGAGCAACATAATATCGATCTGTTGCTAACGTTTGGTGAGTTAAGCCAACACTACGGCACAGATTATAGTGGTGAACATCATCATTTTACAGATAAACAAGCGTTAGATAGCGCTGTTGCCGAAAAAATAAAACAACATAATAACGATAATATTACGCTTCTGGCTAAAGGGTCGAGAAGTACAAAAATGGAAAGTGTAGTGCAATTTATTTCAAGTCAATTTTCAGAAGGTGAGTGCTAATGTTAGTGTGGTTAGCTGAGTTTCTCACTCAATACATTTCTGGGTTTAATATATTCTCATATTTAACTTTTCGCAGCATTTTGGCAGCCTTAACCGCGTTAATGTTCTCGCTATGGGCAGGCCCTAAGCTTATTCGATATCTACAAAACATGCAGATTGGTCAAACAGTTCGCGATGATGGCCCTCAATCACACTTGAGTAAATCAGGTACCCCAACTATGGGCGGTATCCTTATTTTAGGTGCCATCGCATTAAGTACGCTACTGTGGGCAGATTTAAGTAACCATTACGTATTAATAGTGCTTTTTGTTTTGCTTGGTTTTGGTGCCGTTGGCTTTGTTGACGATTACCGTAAGGTGATCCGTAAAGATTCTGACGGCCTAATTGCGCGTTGGAAGTATTTCTGGCAATCAGCAATCGCTTTATTTGTGGCTTTCTTTTTGTATTTTAATACCTCACAACCCGAAGAAACCATGCTGGTTGTGCCGTTTTTTAAAGATGTGTTACCGCAATTAGGCTTGATGTATATCGCTTTAGTTTACTTCACCTTAGTGGGGGCGAGTAACGCGGTCAATCTCACCGATGGCTTAGATGGTTTAGCAATTGTACCAACAATTATGGTTGCTGGTGCACTAGGGTTAATTGCTTATATTACGGGTAATGTTAATTTCTCAGCTTACTTAAACCTACCTCATTTACCTCTAGCGAGTGAATTAACCGTATTTTGTTTAGCGATTTTCGGTGCAGGCTTAGGCTTTTTATGGTTTAACACGTACCCAGCACAAGTATTCATGGGCGATGTTGGTTCGTTAGCTTTAGGTGCTTGTTTAGGTATTGTGGCTGTATTAGTACGCCAGGAAATTTTATTAGTGATCATGGGTGGCGTCTTTGTAATGGAGACGTTATCAGTGATCTTGCAAGTGGGTAGTTATAAATTACGTGGTCAACGTATTTTCAGAATGGCCCCAATTCATCACCACTATGAGCTAAAAGGCTGGCCTGAACCACGTGTGATTGTACGCTTTTGGATTATCTCGTTAGTATTAGTGCTTGTCGGCTTAGCAACGCTGAAAATTAGGTAATTAAATGGAACTTAACGGACGTCAAATTAATAAAGTTGCAGTGATAGGTTTAGGCTTAACTGGGCGTTCGTGCGTAAATTTTTTACTTGGACAAGGTGTGTCGCCAACGTTAATTGATACCAGAGAGCAGCTTGATACCATTGAGCTTCAGCAGCAGTTCCCTGATCTTGACATTAAACTTGGGGCGTTGGAGCAGTGCGAGTTAACAAGTTTTGACTTACTATTAGTCAGTCCTGGCATCACCGTGCAGCAGGCTGTGTTTGAACACGCAATGGCGGCAGGTGTCTTAGTGTGGGGGGATGTCGAGCTATTTGCACACTTTGTTAAGGCTCCAGTAATTGGCATTACTGGTTCTAATGGTAAAACGACGGTAACGAGTCTACTGACTGAAATGGCAAATAATGCCGGAGTGAAGGCCGTTGCTATTGGTAATATTGGTGTGCCTGTACTTGATGTTGTTAATGATTCGTCAATTGAATTATTTGTTTTAGAATTATCAAGTTTTCAGTTAGAAACGACATACCAATTAGAACTTGCTGGTGCGACAGTACTTAACATCAGTGACGATCATATGGATAGATATGATGGCCTTGATGATTACGCTCAGGCAAAACAGCGTATTTATCATCATTGCGCTTGCGCTGTGGTTAACCGTGACGATCAACTAACTAAGACATCGCACCTGAACATAGTGTCATTTGGTGTGACTAAGCCTGCTTTGGATAATGAATATGGCATCGATGATAATGCTTTGTATCAAGGTGAAACTCGTCTGATTGGCTGCGATGAGCTGGCGATGATTGGTTTGCATAATCAGTTGAATGCACTGGCTGCGTTGGCACTTGGACAACAAGTTGGCTTAAACCGTTCTGCAATGCTTGATACCTTACGTCAATTTACTGGATTAGCCCATCGCTGTGAATTAGTGTCAAACAAGTTTGATGTACGCTGGCTCAACGACTCAAAAGCAACTAATGTCGGTGCGACACTTGCAGCATTAACGGGGTTAACCCAGTTAGATGGTCAGCTTATTGTTATCGCAGGTGGTGATACTAAAGGTGGTGATTTAACCCCATTAGTTGCCCCTTTTAATACTCAGGTTGATCATTTAATTGTCATTGGTCGTGATCGTCAGTTGTTTGTTGATTTATTCCCTAATGCATTAATTAGTGACAGTTTAGAACACGCTGTCGCTACAGCTAATGAATTAGCTAAGGCTGGAGATGTAGTGTTACTTTCTCCTGCAAGTGCCAGTATCGATATGTTTAAAAATTACATGGAGCGTGGGCAGCACTTTATTGATGCAGTGGAGGGGTTAGATGTCAGCTAAATCAATGAATTTATTCCCTGCCTCTTTTAGCGCAATTTGGACAGAGTTTAGAGCGAATAAAAAGCCTAAGCATACTGTGTTATATGATCGCTTTTTGTTTGTTTTGGCTATCACATTATTATTTATTGGCTTTATTATTGTTGCGTCAGCATCAATGCCTGAAGGCCAGCGCCTCACTGAAAACCCATTTCACTTTGTGCAACGCCATGTTGTCTACTTATTGGGTTGTACACTGATTATGATTTTTGGTCTGCAAATCCCAATCGAAAAGTGGCAACAATACAATGCACACATCTTAATTATCTCAATATTGGCATTAGTAGCGGTGTTAGTTGTGGGTAAAACCGTTAATGGTAGTACGCGCTGGTTATCAGCGGGCCCGATTAATATTCAAGTGTCTGAAATTGCTAAGCTGACATTCTTTTGTTACTTATCAAGTTATATTGTTCGTCGTCATACTGAAGTTACTGAGCGATCTAAGGGGTTTGTAAAACCATTAATCGTGTTTGGTATTCTTGCTGTATTGATCCTGTTACAGCCTGATTTAGGGACCATTGTTGTGATGTTTATAACGACAGTAGGCTTATTGTTTTTAGCAGGTGCGAAAATACGCGACTTTATTGGTTTGTTGATAACGGGCTCCCTTGCTGCTGTGGCTTTAGTTATTTACGAGCCGTATCGGATGGCTCGTGTCACTTCATTTTTAGACCCTTGGCAAGACCCTTTTGGTGATGGTTACCAGTTAACGCAATCTCTGATGGCGTTTGGTCGTGGTGATTGGTTTGGTCAAGGCTTGGGAAATTCAATTCAAAAATTAGAATACTTACCTGAAGCCCATACCGACTTTATTTTTGCGATTTGGGCTGAAGAGTTAGGATTATTTGGTGTAATTGCCCTTTTATTATTACAACTAACACTTGCTCTGAGGGCGTTGCATATTGGCGCACAAGCATTAAAGACGGAACATTTTTTCTCGGGTTATTTAGCTTTAGCTATTGGTATTTGGCTGAGCTTTCAAGCCGCCGTTAATACTGGTGCGGCGAGTGGTGTACTGCCAACCAAAGGACTTACGTTACCATTAGTTAGTTATGGTGGCAGTAGTTTGTGGGTCATGACCTTGGCCGTTGTTATTTTATTAAGAGTTGATCATGAACGGCGTTTAGCTTGTGTCCAAGCGACTCAGCGAGGGGTGAGCTAATGAGTAAACGATTGTTAGTGATGGCTGGTGGAACGGGTGGACATGTATTCCCTGGACTTGCTGTGGTGAACTTATTACGTGAACAAGGCTGGGAAATACACTGGCTTGGCTGTGCAACACGGATGGAAGCGCAACTGGTACCGCAACACAATATCGACATTTCGTTTATCGATGTTGAGGGGGTGCGAGGTAATGGTATTGTCCGCTTAATTAAAGCACCATTTAAGTTATTACGTTCGGTCTGGCAAGCTCGAGCGGTGATAAAGGAATATCAACCTGATGTAGTTTTAGGTATGGGTGGTTTTGCAAGTGGCCCGGGTGGAATAGCGGCTAAATTATGTCAATTACCGTTAGTGTTACATGAACAAAATGCCATTGCTGGTATGACAAACCGCTATTTAGCCAAAATGGCTGATGCGGTCATGGTTGCATTTGATGGCGCACTGGCTGAAGCGAGTCCGCATGTGGTTGGTAATCCTGTCCGCGCAGACATTATCAGTCTTGGTGCTCAGAGCAAGCAAGTTGATGTAGCTAAGTCACAATTTAATGTTTTAGTGGTGGGTGGCAGTCTAGGCGCGAAAGTGCTTAATGAAACAATGCCACAGGCATGCCAACATTTAAGCGAGTTGAACATTCATATTCGCCATCAAGCGGGTAAAGGAAATAGTCAAGTACTTAAAGATGCATATCAAGGTATTGAACATATTCAAGTAAGTGATTTCATCGATGACATGGCAGACGCATATCAATGGGCTGACCTTGTTGTGTGTCGGGCCGGTGCTCTTACCGTATCTGAAATTGCTGTGTTGGGATTGCCTGCGATCTTTGTACCCCTGCCATACGCTGTCGATGATCATCAAACTAAGAACGCCCAAGCATTAACACAAGTTGGGGCCGCTAAACTATTGCCCCAAAGCGAAATGACTGCTGAGTCATTGGCCCAGCAAATACAACAGATTTTATCACCTGAGCAGTTAATTTTGATGTCTCGGGCGAGCAAGGGCGTTGCTAAGCTCGATGCGACCGAACAGGTGGCTTTAATGTGTGCCAAGTTAGCGGGTGATGATTACCACGCATTGGCACAACGCTTAGAGAAGAATTTTAGATTAACCGAAGTTGAAAGAGTAGAGCAGTAATTAATGACTAAGATAACCAGTGAAAAGCTAACACAATTAAGAATGCGAGTGCCTGAAATGCGTCGTGTTAACCGTATCCACTTTATAGGTATTGGTGGCGCGGGTATGGGTGGCATTGCTGAAGTATTGGCTAATGAAGGCTATGTCATCACTGGTTCAGACCAATCGGTTAATCGAGTGACCGAGCGTTTAACTACGCTTGGCGCAACGGTATATTTAGGGCACAAAGGCGAGCAAGTTGAAGGCGCTAGCGTAGTTGTGGTTTCCACTGCAATTGATGAGTCAAACCCTGAAATCATTGCTGCAAAAGCGTTGCGAATTCCTATTGTGCAGCGTGCGCAAATGCTGGCTGAGTTGATGCGTTTTAGACATGGTGTTGCCGTTGCTGGTACACATGGAAAAACGACAACAACCAGTTTAATTGCGAGTATTTTTGCCCAAGCGGACCTTGACCCAACATATGTGATCGGTGGTTTATTAAATAGCTCTGGGACTAATGCCAAGTTGGGTTCAAGTAATTACTTAATCGCTGAAGCTGACGAAAGTGATGCCTCTTTCTTACACTTACAGCCGATGGTTTCTGTGGTTACTAACATTGAAGCGGATCATATGGACACCTATCAAGGTGATTTTAGTAAGCTTGAAGATACCTTTATCGAGTTTTTACATAATTTACCTTTTTACGGTTTAGCGGTAGTTTGTGTTGATGATCCTGTAGTTAGAGCGTTAATTCCGCGTATTGGGCGTCAAGTGATTACTTACGGCTTTAGTGATGATGCAGACATTCGTGCCTCGAATTTCTCGCAGCATGCCAATAGCTGTCAATTTACTTTACATTGTAAAGATGAAGCTCCGGTTGAAGTTAAGCTCAACCTACCGGGACGTCATAACGTTCTAAATTCATTAGCAGCGATCGCTGTGGCTCATGAAGACGGAATTAGCTTTGATGTTATCATTAATGCCCTAACACAATTTGAAGGCATAGGTCGTCGATTCGAACAGTTAGGCACGTTTGATAGTGGTAATGGTGAGGTGATGCTAGTTGATGATTATGGTCATCACCCAAGTGAAGTGCTAGCGACGATTAAAGCGGCACGTCAAGGGTGGCCAGATAAACGTTTAGTGATGATCTATCAACCACACCGCTACACGCGTACTCGCGATCTTTACGAGGACTTTGTTGAAGTACTATCACAAGTTGATGAGCTGCTTTTACTTGAAGTTTATAGTGCTGGTGAAGAACCGATTGTCGGTGCTGACAGCCGCGCATTATGTCGTAGTATTCGAGCGCAAAGTAATCTTGAGCCAATTTATGTCCCGGGTATTGATGTATTACCAGCTCGTTTAGCCCAATTGATGGCCAATGGAGACCTTGTAATGACTCAAGGGGCAGGCAACGTTGGTGTGTTGGCTAAAGAATTAGCTGGATTTGAATTAAATATTGAAAAAATGAATCAAGCAGGAATGAAGTAATGAGTGATTTTGGCAAAGTTGCAGTAATGTTTGGCGGCACCAGTGCTGAGCGTGATGTGTCGTTAATGTCAGGGCAAGCTGTATTAAAGAGCTTATTAGCTCAGGGCATAGATGCGCATGCTTTTGACCCTAAAGAACAGCAGTTGTCACAATTACAATGCCAAGGTTTTGATCGTGTCTTTAATGTTTTGCACGGCCGAGGTGGTGAAGATGGCACCATTCAAGGGGCGCTAGAACTTTTAAATATGCCTTACACAGGCTCTGGCGTATTAGGCGCTGCACTAGCAATGGATAAAATTAAGACTAAGCAAGTGTGGACAGCGTTAGGAATGCCAACGGCAAAGTTTGTGGTGGTAGATGCTGAACATCCTGTCACAGATTATCAAACCGTTCTAGATTCATTAGGCGGGACAGTGATGGTAAAGCCATCAAACGAAGGCTCAAGCATTGGTATGGCTAAGGTTTCTAGTGCGAAAGATTTAGAGCAAGCGATAACAGATGCTATTGAATTTGATAGTGAAGTATTGTTAGAACAGTGGATTGAAGGTGGTGAATACACGGTCGCTATTTTAGGTGAAAAAGCCTTACCTGCCATTCACATGACGACACCACATGACTTTTATGACTATCAAGCAAAATATCAATCTAATGACACGCAGTATCATTGCCCATGTGGTTTAGCACAGAGCGATGAACAGGAGTTGTTAAATATTGCACTTAAAGCCTTTAAAGCCGTTAATGCTCGAGGATGGGGGCGTGTCGACTTTATGCGTGATGAGCAAGGTCAATGGTATTTATTAGAGGTCAATACTGTGCCGGGAATGACTGAAACAAGTTTAGTACCAAAAGCAGCGAAGCAAGCAGGTTTGAATTTTGAGCAACTCGTTGTTGCGGTTTTGAGTCAAACTTTGGAAAAGTAATCAAGCGATGAAGTTAATGCTCAGTAATCTATATCAACGTGTCAAAAAAGCAGATCATGCTTTTTGGGCGGGTGTTATATTTTTCTGTTTAGTAATAGTACTAATTGGTTATATAAGCAGCCAAATGTACCAAAAGTTGATGAATGCGCAAGACATGCCGCTATCAACACTACAAATTACTGGCACTAGGCCGTATAGTAGCGACCTAGATGTACAGCAGGCATTAATGCCACTGAGTGAAAAGGAAAGCTTTTTCTCTGTAGAAATGACGGATGTTAAAGAAACAGTAGAATTAGTACCTTGGATAAAAGAAGCAACGGTTAGACGCCAGTGGCCTAATGGTTTGATCATTCATGTGACTGATCAGATGCCGGTAGCACATTGGAATGAACAGCATTTATTAAATATCGATGGGGATGTATTTTTAGCCCCTAAAGATAAAATTGAGCAAGTTTTGCCTCAGTTTTATGGCCCAGATAATGTGCCAAAAGATGTGTTGGTTGGTTACCGAGCATTATTGCCACTATTTTTGGCAGAAGGCTTAAAACTAAAAGAAATTCATTTAAGTGAGCGTGAGTCATGGTCGGTGATTTTAGCTGATGGCACCAAGTTAATCCTTGGCCGCGCAAATAAAGTCATAAGAAACGCGAGAGTTGAGCGTTTTTTAAAAGTATATAAACATGTGATTCCGCCAAGTAAAGCAATTAACTATGTTGATTTACGTTATGACACAGGATTTGCAGTAAATTGGAAAGATTTGCCAGGAGATAGGGCACAGAATGAGCAAAGCTAACGAAAGAGATTTAATAGTCGGCCTTGATATTGGCACGTCAAAAGTGGCGGTGATTATCGGCGAAATCTTAGCTGATGGAGAGTTAAGTATTGTTGGTCTTGGCACGCAACAATCAAAAGGCATGGAAAAAGCCGGAGTTAATGATCTCGATTCTGTGGTCAAAGCAGTGAAGCGCGCTTTAGGCGAGGCGGAGTTGATGGCTGATTGTCAGGTTACATCGGTTAATTTGAGTATTTCAGGTAAGCACATCGCTTGCCAGAATGAAAAAGGCATGGTGTCAATTAATGATGAAGAAGTAACTCAGTATGATGTAGATAATGTTATTCATACCGCTCGCTCAGTGAAAATTTCTGACGATCGTCGAATTCTTCATGTTATGCCAACAGAGTATGCAATTGATGTTCAAGAAGGGATTAAATCACCTATCGGGATGTCAGGTATGCGTATGGAAGCACAAGTTCATATGGTGACTTGTGCCAGCGACATGGCAAAGAACATTGAGAAGTGTGTTCAGCGTTGTGGTTTAACGGTCGATGAGTTAGTTTTTTCAGCTATAGCGTCGAGCTATTCAGTGCTGACCGACGATGAAAAAGCCTTAGGTGTCTGTTTGGTTGATATGGGTGGCGGCACCATGGATATTGCTGTTTATACCAATGGTTCACTGCGTCATAGTGCAGTGATTCCAGTCGCTGGATCACAAGTTACTTCCGATATTGCCAAAATATTTAGAACCCCATTGTCTCATGCTGAAGACATTAAAGTGCAACATGCTTGTGCCTTAAGTCAAATGGTTAGTCAAGAAGATAATATTGAAGTGCCGTCTGTAGGTGGACGCCCGACAAGAACAATGTCTCGTCACACCTTAGCGGAAGTTGTAGAGCCAAGGTATCAAGAATTATTTGAGTTAATTTTAGCTGAGTTAAAGAAGGCTGGATTTGATGAGCAAATTGCTGCAGGTATCGTCTTAACTGGCGGTACTGCAAAAATAGAAGGTGCTGTTGAGTTTGCTGAAGCGTGTTTTGGCATGCCAGTAAGACTTGCGACACCACGACCGGTCAAAGGGTTAAATGATTACGTGCAAGACCCAAGTTATGCCGCAGCGGTAGGTTTGCTGCAGTTTGGTAGCTTGATGCGACAGAATGCACGAAATGAACATGTAGAAAAAGGCGGTGTGAGTATTTTCCACCGAGTAAAAAACTGGATTAAAGGCGAACTCTAACTCAAGAAGTAGGGTTAGGTTTGCTCAAAAGCGTAGCGGAGAGAAATTATGTTTGAATTAATGTCAGAACATGCAGAAGAAGCGGTAATCAAGGTTATTGGTGTTGGCGGCGGTGGCGGTAACGCTATCGAACACATGGTGAGTAAAACAATTGAGGGTGTAGAGTTTATTGTGGCTAACACAGATGCTCAAGCACTTAGAAACTCATCAGCAGAAAGTACAATCCAAATTGGTAAAGGCACAACTAAAGGCCTTGGCGCTGGTGCTAACCCACAAGTGGGTCGTGAAGCGGCGATTGAAGATCGTGAAGCTATTATGGGCGCACTTGATGGTGCTGACATGGTATTTATTGCTGCCGGTATGGGTGGTGGTACAGGGACTGGTGCTGCACCAATCGTTGCTGAAGTAGCGAAAGAGATGGGCATCTTAACAGTTGCTGTAGTAACTAAACCATTTAACTTCGAAGGTAAGAAACGCCTAAACTATGCTGAGCAAGGAATTACTATGCTTAGCGAAAGTGTTGACTCTTTAATTACTATTCCAAACGATAAGTTATTAAAAGTGTTAGGTAAAGGTACTGGTTTATTACAAGCATTCGAAGAAGCTAACGATGTCTTATTCGGTGCGGTACAAGGTATTGCTGAACTAATTACTCGTACTGGTTTAATGAACGTGGATTTCGCTGATGTTCGAACGGTGATGGCTGAAATGGGTACCGCGATGATGGGTACTGGTATTGCGAAAGGTGAAGACCGTGCTGATGAAGCGGCTGAGCTGGCAATCTCTAGCCCACTACTTGAAGATATCGATCTTGCGGGCGCTCGCGGCATTCTTGTTAACATTACAGCCGGTATGGATATCAGTATCGATGAGTTTGAGACAGTAGGTAATGCTGTTAAAGGTTTCGCTTCTGAAAATGCTACTGTTGTTGTTGGTGCGGTAATCGACCCTGAAATGACCGATGAGTTACGTGTTACTGTTGTTGCCACGGGTATAGGATCTGAAGCTCAACCAGATATTAAATTAGTTAAGCCAGATGAAGTTGTGGTTAAGGCACAGCCTGTTCAACCTGAGATACCAGCTGAAGATGATTCAATGGCTGCCGCTGTAAACAGTCAGCCACAAGGTGCAAATAATGGATTAGAATATCTCGATATTCCAGCATTTTTGCGTAAACAGGCGGACTAGTTCTGGCAAATTAAGGTAGGATTCAGTTTACTCCTGCCATTTTTAAGATTGTTGTCGGCAAGATCACAATTGAGAGTTTAATACTTTTGCTCAATTGTGAGGTTAGACCATTTGTGCTAACATTCTTGCCGTTAGTGATATAAATGTTGAATGAGGTTGCTGATTTATGATTAAGCAAAGAACATTATGTAAAGAAATCAATGCTGTTGGCGTTGGTCTTCATTCGGGTAATAAAGTTAATCTAGTGATTAAGCCTGCGCCAGTAAATAGTGGAATAATTTACCGTCGTACCGACTTAACCCCTGCGGTTGATATCCCCGGTGATGGCATGCTAGTGCGTGAAACAACATTATGTACTTGTTTGATTGATGATGAAGGCAATAAAATCTCAACGGTAGAGCATATTTCAGCAGCGTTAGCGGCCTTTGGTATTGATAATGCTGTTATTGAAGTGGATGCTCCTGAAATTCCAATTATGGATGGCAGTGCTAGCCCGTTTGTATTTTTATTGCAATCTGCTGGTGTGCAAGAGCAAAACTCTCCTAAACGCTTTATTCGAATCAAGAAAAAGATTCGCATAGAAGATGGCGATAAATGGGCTGAGTTTATTCCGCATAACGGATTTAAAGTTGACTACGCTATCGACTTTGCCCACCCTGAAATTAGTAATACTAAGCAGCATTTGACCATGGATTTCTCTCAAGCATCATTTGTCCATGAAATATCACGTGCCAGAACATTTGGTTTCATGAGTGATATTGAGTTACTTCGTGCAAACAACCTAGCATTAGGTGGTAGCATGGAAAACGCTGTTGTTCTTGATGAATACCGTATTTTAAACCCTGATGGTTTACGAATTGATGACGAATTTGTGAAACATAAAGTACTCGATGCATTAGGTGATTTATACCTCGCAGGTAACAGCATTATCGGTGAATTCAGAGCGTTTAAAGCAGGGCATGCTATTAACAACATGCTAGTGCGTGAGATGTTAGCGCAACAGGATGCTTTTGAAATCGTCACTTATGAAGACGAAGCAGAGTCTCCAATCTGTTACGGTGAGACAGCCTTTGCATAGAGGTTGTTTATTGTTCTAACAATCAACTATTTATGACGCCTGGCCAACTTCGCCAGGCGTTGTAGTTTTTCGGCCAGCTCAGCGGGGGCATGTTCAGCGAGTGTGTTTAAGTGTTCGGCTGTTTGCGCTGAAATCTCACGGCTATTCGGTTTAGGGGCTGGTTTAGTAACAAACAGCTGCGGATTAACCTTGATTTCGATATTAGCTAAATTTGGAATCAACTGTTGGCGGATCTGTAATAAGAAGTGTTCTTTAAGTTGTAATAGCCGCGTAGACCATACGCCGGATGCGACTTCAATCACGAGAACACCTTGACGCAAATTGGCTACTCGACAGTAATTTTCACTGTCCGGTAATAAATGAGTTGTTAAAAACAAGTTAATTACTTGTAATTGGGATGCTTTCTGTTGTATTTTTGCTAACTTTCCTGACTTCGAAGTCATTAAATGGTGAATGGAATCTGGAGTATGGCGTTGATTCATAATGCACCAATATAGTGTGAACGAAAGAGAATAGATATGAGTGTAACAGGCAACAAACAAACAGAACAAGTAAAAGAGGCTAAAGCGTTAGCTCACGTTAATATTACGCGCTCGGGCCTTGCAGGCTTTGTATTATTACAATCGCTGCTATTAGCTGCATGCGGTTATTTTACGTATCATTTCTATGTGGGTCCATCGCTCCTTGCCAACAAAATTACAGAAAAATCTGTAGGTATTGCTGCTCAGCAGCAACAAGTGACCCAGTTAAAGCAAGATACTCAAGCACAACTAGCCGTATTAGCTCAGCGAATGGGTACATTAACCGCTCGAATGAATCGAATGGATGCACTTGGTGAACGGCTTGCCAAAACGGCAGACTACAGTGAGTTTGATTTTTCGCAACTGCCAGCCGTTGGTGGCCCTGAGCAATTTCATAAAATCAGTGAAGACTCTGAGCTTGCGGCGTTATTTAGCCAAATGGACGCCTTTTTAGATCACCTTGATACACAACAAGAGCAATTAGACTTGCTTGAGGTTGTGATGCTTAACCATGAAATCGATGATGACAGCCGTATTCAGGGTAAGCCAATTAAACGTGGTTGGATGTCGTCAATGTATGGGATGCGTAATGACCCTTTCAATGGCCGCCTAACAATGCACAAAGGCGTGGATTATGCGGGTAAAGATGGCGATGCTATTTTTGCGACGGGTGCTGGTGTTGTAAGTTGGGCTGGTGAACGTTCAGGCTACGGTTTACTCGTTGAAATCGACCATGGTGCTGGTTTGAAGACTCGCTATGGGCACGCTAAGTCAGTGGCAGTTAATATTGGGGATGTGGTTGCCAAAGGAGAGATTGTGGCTGAAATGGGGAACACAGGTCGTTCGACGGGTGCTCACGTTCATTATGAAGTGTTAAATCGCGATAAACAGGTCAATCCGCGTAAGTATATCTACCGATAAGCAAAAAAATTCACTTAATATTCTTAATAAGATAGCTTTAGGGCTATCTTATCTTTATCAAATCTATAATAATAAGCTCCGATTTTAGTCAATAATTTATATTTGCACACTGGTGCAATCACAAGAAATGGCCAATTAGATGTTAACAAAGATTTTTACTTCGATATTTGGCAGCAAAAATGATCGTACGTTAAAGAAACTACGTAAAGTTGTTGCCTTAGTTAATGAGTTAGAGAAAGAAATAGAAGCCCTTTCTGATGACGAACTTAAACAGAAAACTGCCTACTTTAGAGAGCAGCTTGAAGCGGGTCGTTCAATCGACGATATTCTTCCAGAAGCTTTTGCCGTTGTTCGCGAAGCGAGTAAGCGTGTATTTGAAATGCGTCACTTTGACGCTCAGCTTATCGGTGGCATGGTATTACAATCAGGCCGTATTGCTGAGATGCGTACTGGTGAAGGTAAAACCTTAACGGCGACATTGCCTGCCTACCTAAACGCTCTATCAGGTAAAGGTGTTCACGTGATTACCGTGAATGATTACCTAGCAACACGTGATGCCGATTGGAACCGTCCATTATTTGAATTCTTAGGAATGACTGTAGGTAATGCTATCTCCGGTCTATCTCATGAGCAGAAACAACACGCTTATGGTTGTGATATCACGTACGGTACTAACAATGAGTTTGGTTTCGATTACCTACGTGACAACATGGCGTTCTCGCCAAGTGAACGTGTGCAACGTCCATTACACTTTGCGATTATTGATGAGGTTGACTCGATTCTAATCGATGAAGCGCGTACACCATTAATTATTTCTGGTGCGGCAGAAGATAGTTCTGAGCTTTACCGTCAAATCGATGCGATTATCCCACAATTGCAAAAACAAGACGAAGAAGACACTGAAGAATACACTGGCGATGGCCACTACACGGTCGATGAAAAAGCCAAGCAAGTCCATTTAACTGAGACAGGTCAGATTTTTGTTGAGGAGTTATTACAACAAAATAATTTAATGGATGAGCATGACTCATTATTCTCAGCGGGTAATATTAGCTTATTACACCATGTGAATGCAGCGCTACGTGCTCATGTGTTGTTTGAGCGCGATGTTGATTACATTGTTAAAGATGGTGAGATCATTATCGTTGATGAGCATACAGGTCGTACGATGCCAGGTCGTCGTTGGTCTGAAGGTTTACATCAAGCAATTGAAGCACGCGAAAAAGTTGACATTCAAAACGAAAACCAGACACTTGCATCTATTACATTCCAAAATTACTTCCGTATTTATGAGAAGTTATCGGGAATGACGGGAACCGCGGACACTGAAGCATTTGAGTTCCAGCACATTTACGGTCTTGATACGGTGGTAATCCCAACAAACCGTCCAATGGTCCGTAATGACATGGCTGACTTGATTTACATGTCTACGCAAGAAAAGTATGAAGCGATTATTGCCGATATTAAAGAGTGTCAAGAACGAGGCCAACCGGCCCTTGTTGGTACTATTTCAATTGAGTCGTCTGAATATTTAGCACAGCTGCTAAAGAAAGAAAAAATTAAGCACAATGTACTTAATGCTAAGTTCCACCAAAAAGAAGCTGAGATTATTGCTTCTGCAGGTGAGATTGGCAGTGTCACTATCGCCACTAATATGGCCGGTCGTGGTACCGATATCATGTTAGGTGGTAACTGGCAAACTAAGGTTGATAAGCTAACCAACCCAACCCAAGAGCAAATCGATAATATTAAAGCCGATTGGCAGGTTCAACACGACAAAGTGTTAGCCGCAGGTGGTTTATATATTCTTGGTACTGAGCGTCATGAGTCACGTCGTATCGACAACCAGCTACGTGGTCGTGCGGGTCGTCAGGGTGACGCGGGTGCATCTCGCTTCTATCTATCGATGGAAGACAGCCTCATGCGTATCTTTGCTTCTGAGCGTATGACCGTGATGATGAAAAAGCTAGGTATGGAACATGGCGAAGCCATTGAACATCCATGGGTAAACCGCGCAATTGAAAATGCACAACGTAAAGTTGAAGGTCGTAACTTTGATATGCGTAAGCAATTGCTTGAGTATGATGATGTTGCCAATGATCAACGTAAAGTGATTTACGAGCAGCGTAATGAGCTAATGGATGAAGCTGATATTTCTGAAACAATCAACAACATCCGTAAAGATGTTGTTGATAATACAGTGACTCAATATATTCCGTTCCAATCATTGGAAGAGCAGTGGGATGTTGAAGGCCTGGAAGAGCGTTTACGCAACGACTTCCTAATCGATATGCCAATCGCAACGATGTTAAAAGAAGACGAAAGTCTGCATGAAGAAAACCTTCGTGAAAAGATCATCGAAACTGTTGAGCAATCGTACAAAGAAAAAGAAGAGGTTGTTGGTGCTGACGCATTACGTCAATTCGAAAAAGCAGTTATGCTGCAAACACTTGATGGTTTATGGAAAGAACACTTAGCAGCGATGGATCACCTTCGTCAAGGTATTCACTTACGTGGCTATGCGCAAAAGAATCCTAAGCAGGAATTTAAGCGTGAGTCGTTTGAGTTATTCCAAGACCTATTAGAGTCGCTAAAAACTGACGTGGTTGTATTGTTAAGTAAGATCCAAATTCAAGCACCTGAAGATGTGCAAGAAATGGAAGAGCAACGCCGACAAAGTGAAAATGTTGAGATGAATTATCAACATGATGATGCAAGTGCTCAGTCTGAACAAGAAGCTAAACCACAAGGCGCTGTAATGCGCGAGCATGACAAAGTGGGTCGTAACGAACCTTGTCCATGTGGCTCAGGTAAGAAATACAAACAGTGTCATGGCAAGCTAGTCTAAACTAACTTAGCTAATGACCGTAAAAGCCGTTAAAGTAATTTAACGGCTTTTTTATTACCCAATGGTTATGATGATGGAAAAAATATTAATAAGTGCGTGTTTATTAGGGCGCAAAGTACGTTATGACGGGCAAGTCATTACTGAGCCGGAACAGCTCATTATGCAATGGAAAACACAAGGGCGCGTTATTGCTGTATGTCCTGAGGTTGATGCTGGAATGGCTATTCCACGGCTCCCTGCTGAAATTATTGCAGGTGATAGTCAAGGCGTTATTGAGCAACGTAATCGTGTCATGGATAAACAAGGTGACGATGTTACCGATTATTTTATTAAAGGCGCGCATATCGCCTTATCATTGTGTCAACAATACGATATAAAAGTGGCAATTTTAACCGAGCGAAGCCCTTCTTGTGGCAGTAGTGAGGTTTATGATGGAGAATTTACCAATAAACTCATTGTTGGTCAGGGGGTTACAACAACATTATTACGCGCACATGGCGTTAAAGTGTTTAATCAACATCAGCTAAGACAAGCACACCAATATTTACTCTCTTTATAATCATTTAAGCAGAATACTTTGCTCCTTTTCTCATGAGCTCTTTTGGCGCAATTATTAATTTACTTGCGCACAATTGGTGCACGTTTACATTCCTATCGCTGAAACAAAAACAACTTTCACCATACAAACAGCGACTTATATTTTTGGTACGTCATTTGTAACTCTCTTCTTATCAACGGCATTCATCGGGTGCTGAATATTACTGAGAGGAACGTTTCAATGAAAATGATCAATGCCATTATCAAACCATTCAAACTAGATGATGTACGTATGGCGATTTCTGATATCGGGGTCGATGGTTTAACCGTATCTGAAATTAGAGGCTTTGGCCGTCAAAAAGGCCATACCGAACTTTATCGCGGCGCAGAGTATCAAGTGGACTTTTTACCGAAAGTAAAAATTGAGATTGCATGTCGTCAAGAGCAGGTAGAGCTAATTATTGAAGCCATAACGAATGCGGCTCATACGGGAAAGATTGGAGATGGAAAAATATTTGTCACCGATTTAGAGCAAACAGTACGTATTCGTACGGGTGAAACAGATTTAGAAGCACTTTAACTGTCGTTAAAGTTGAATTATCAAGGTTAAGGGGAACACTAATGGAAGAATTAGCGAAACTAGGTACTACGGTATCAGAGTTACGGTTTGCACTAGATACATTTTATTTTTTAATCTCGGGTGCATTGGTTATGTGGATGGCTGCAGGATTTGCCATGTTAGAAGCGGGTTTAGTTCGTTCTAAAAATACGACTGAAATACTTACCAAGAATATTTGTTTGTATGCAATCTCTTGTACTATGTTTTTATTGGTCGGCTATAACATTATGTACGTTGATAATGTTGAAGGTGGCTTAATCCCGAGCATTGCAGGGTTTATTGGTACACAGGCGGCAGATGCTGATCATGCGTTAGAATCTGACTTCTTTTTCCAAGTGGTCTTTGTTGCAACTGCAATGTCGATTGTGTCAGGGGCTGTTGCTGAGCGGATGAAGCTCTGGTCATTCTTATTATTTTCAGTGGTACTAACAGGCTTTATTTACCCAATGGAAGGTTACTGGACTTGGGGTGGTGGTTTCGTTTCAGAGCTAGGCTTCGTTGACTTTGCTGGTTCGGGTATTGTGCATATGGCTGGCGCAGCCGCGGCGGTTGCTGGTGTGTTATTACTGGGGGCGCGTAAAGGTAAATACGGTAAAAACGGTGAAGTAAACCCAATTCCAGGGTCAAACTTACCAATGGCAACCTTAGGTACATTTATCTTATGGATGGGGTGGTTTGGCTTTAACGGTGGTTCTCAGCTGATGGTATCAGATGCTGAAAATGCGAGTTCAGTGGCTAAAATCTTTGTAAACACTAACTCGGCGGCGGCCGTTGGCGCAATCAGTGCGTTATTAGTTTGTCGCTTCCTATGGGGTAAGGCTGATTTAACGATGATTTTAAATGGTGCGTTAGCCGGGTTAGTTGCTATCACCGCTGATCCGCTATCACCTTCGTTACCTGTTGCAGCATTAATTGGCTTATTAGCAGGTGGTTTAGTGGTGTTCTCTATTGTTGCATTAGATAAACTGAAATTTGATGACCCAGTGGGTGCGGTTTCAGTACATGGCATCGCTGGCTTATTTGGTCTATTACTCGTACCGTTTAGTAACGCTGATGCGACTTTTGTAGGGCAACTATCGGGTGCTGCGATAATCTTCGCATGGGTATTTTCAACGAGTTTTGTGGTGTGGTTTGCTCTTAAGAAAACTATTGGTATTCGCGTTACTGAAGAAGAAGAGTATTTAGGTATGGACATCGCAGATTGTGGTGTGGATGCTTACCCTGAGTTTGTGTCTCTTAAAGCTAATTAAGCTGTTTTTCGCTGCTCACTAGTAGAAGCTAGTTAAGGTGATTGCCACTTACAGGTTGTAAGTGGCTTTTTTTGTTCATGATAGAGTCATGTATTTCAATTAAAATCTCGCAGGGTGTTCAAAGTAACAAGTCGAGCACTCAGAGAAAAATGCATCATGCGGCTTTAGTTGGTATGATGCGATTATAAAAACGATCAGCGCAGAGCAGTTTAGATGAAACATATTCATATTTTGGGAATTTGCGGCACCTTTATGGGTGGTATTGCTATTCTAGCCCGAGAGTTGGGCTTTAAAGTGACGGGCAGTGATGCCAATGTCTATCCGCCAATGAGTACTCAACTCGAAGAGAGTGGTATTGGGCTAATTGAAGGGTATGACCCGAGCCAATTAGACCCTGTTCCTGATTTAGTGGTTATCGGTAATGCGATGAGCCGTGGTAATCCCTGTGTCGAGCATGTCCTTGACCGTAATATTCCTTATACATCTGGACCGCAGTGGTTGCTTGAAAACCTATTAAAAGATCGCTGGGTTATTGCTTTATCTGGAACCCATGGCAAAACGACCACCGCCAGCATGGTGGCGTGGATTTTAGATCAGACAGGACAAGCGCCGGGCTTCTTAATTGGCGGTGTTCCGCAATGTCTCGGAGTCTCTGCGCGATTAGGTGATGCGCCATTTTTTGTGGTCGAAGCTGATGAATACGATAGCGCGTTTTTCGATAAGCGCTCTAAATTTGTGCACTACCGACCAAGAACATTAGTGGTGAATAACCTTGAGTATGATCATGCGGATATTTTCCCTGACTTAGCCGCTATTCAGCGTCAATTTCATCACTTATTACGTATGGTGCCAAGTAACGGTTTAGTGGTTACCCCACAAAACGATAAGGTCATTGACGAAGTACTTGAAATGGGGTGTTGGAGTGAACAGCAACAACTTGGCCCTAAAGCGGATTGGTCATTTAACTTATTAACCAGCGATGGTTCAAGTTTTGAAGTGTTATTTGAAGGGCAATCACAAGGTATCGTTAATTGGTCTGAGATCGGCAAACATAATGTTCACAATGGCTTAATGGCGATTGCAGCCGCCCGTCATATTGGCGTTAAGCCGCAAGCAGCGATAGCTGCATTAGCGACCTTTGTAAATGCTAAACGCCGCCTTGAGTATAAAGGGCAGGTTAATAATATTAGTGTTTATGATGACTTTGCTCATCACCCAACTGCGATACATACAACGCTTGAAGGCTTGCGTGCACGCGTGGGTCAAGAGCGTATCTTCGCCATTCTCGAACCACGTTCTAATACAATGAAACAAGGGGTTCATCAGAATACTTTGTTTAATTCAATGAGTGAGGCTGATGCAATTTTTATGTACCAACCTGATGATATTCATTGGGATATGCGGGCAATGGTTAATGGTACGTCGCCAGCGACGGTGATTGAAAACAACTTAGACATATTAATTGAACAAATTATTGCAAAAAGCCAGCCCGGAGATCACCTTTTAGTGATGAGTAACGGCGGTTTTGGTGGTATTCACCAAAAATTACTTGATGGCTTAGCAGTAACAGAGGAAACGGCGTGAACCAATTTAACCGACGTATAACTTTAGCGTTAACCGGTGCATCAGGTGCGCCTTATGGTTTACGATTATTACAACAATTGATTGCCGCAGATTCTCAAGTTTATCTATTACTATCAGATGCGGCAAAAATAGTATTGGCTACAGAAGCTGACTTTAGTTTGCCTGATTCATTAGAACAGGCACAACAAATGTTGACAGAGCACTTTTCAGCGGCTGACGAACAAATTAAATTGCTCGATCGTAGTGATTGGTTTTCGGCTCCTGCTTCTGGCTCTTCGTCGCCTAAGCAGATGATTATTTGTCCGTGTTCGATGGGGACGTTGTCTGCTATTCGTCATGGTGCGAGTAATAACTTAATTGAGCGTGCGGCTGATGTTATTTTAAAAGAGCGCGGTCAGTTGATTATCGCCTGGCGCGAAAGCCCATTATCGACCATTCACCTTGAAAATATGCACGCGTTGTCACAGATGGGCGTAACCATGATGCCCTTGGCACCGGGTTTTTATCACAAACCACAGAGTTTAGAAGAAATTATTGATTTCATGGTAGCTCGAATCCTTGACCACCTTGATATAGAGCAATCTTTGGTTTTACCATGGATGAATGGGCAGTGATCTAACTCACAGCTTACTGTTTCCTTAGTCGCCTTTTATCGTTGAACTCGCTAGGATGCGCACTTCATATTCCCAAAATAATGATGTGCGCCTTAAGGCCGTAGGAACAACTATGATGAAACATACGACAGAGGTAATGATCTCTGAGCAACAAATCACAGATAAAGTTGCCGAGATTGGTCAACGGATTGAACAACATTATCAAGACAGTGACAATTTACTATTAGTTGCTCTTCTACGTGGTTCAGTCGTATTTCTTGCAGACCTTTGCCGCCAAATCGATTTACCTTTGTCGCTCGACTTTATGACGGTTTCTAGTTATGGCTCTAGTATGGAAAGCACTAGAGACGTAAAAATCCTAAAAGACCTAACTGAAAATATTAAAGGTCGTGATGTGATTATCGTTGAAGATATTATTGATACAGGTAATACCTTGGCTAAGATCGTTGAGATCTTAAGTCTGCGCCAACCAAAATCATTAAAACTGTGTACTTTGCTTGATAAGCCTTCTCGTCGTGAAGTTGATGTGGACGTTGACTGGATTGGCTATAGTATCCCCGATGAGTTCGTCGTAGGTTATGGCATCGATTATGCGGAAAAATACCGTAACTTGCCGTATATCGCTAAAGTGATTCCTTTACAACCTTAAACTTTAGTTGTTTTACAAGCACGCTAGAAGCTCGAATTAGGCTGACGTAAAAAACTGATCTCCTCAGGTGTTGAGCGTCGGCCTAAGATACTATTGCGATGAGGGTAGCGACCAAACGCTTTGATAATCGCATAGTGCTGCATTTCAAACTCATAATTTTGCTCTAATCCGGGCTGGTTAAATAACTGGCAAGCTGTTTTGTGTATCGCTAATGACTCACTGTGCATAAAAGGTAGGTATAAAAAACAACGCTTGCTTATTGGCAGTTTAATATCCATGCCAAGATTAATTGCTTCTTGCGCTAAAGTCAGTGCCTGAGCGTCATAGGCAAATGATTGAGGTTGATCACGAAACATATTGCGAGAAAACTGATCTAAAATAATGATTTCAGCTAACCGCCCCTCAGGTTTGCGACGCCACTCACTAAGCTCACATTGAGCTGCTCTGTGATGAATGGTTTTAAATTGCTGGCTAATCAGTTGGTCTAATTTTGGATCTTTCACCCAATGTTGCTGCGGTTTGAGTTGATTGAACCAAAAATCAATGATGTCGTTATATTTCATTCAATCATTTCCTTATCTCGTCTTTTAAGGTTAGCAAAGGTCGTTTAATCTAGCCACTGAGCTTTGACAAAATTTAGTTTACAGTTGTTGCTACTTGGGCGCAGGTATATAATTTGGCTCTTGGCTGCTGTGCGGTGTTGAACAGCTCAAGTCTGAATAAACGGAGCAATATGAAAGCACTTACTATAAACGGCTTAACAAAGACTTACGCTGATGGGTTTGAAGCACTTAAAGGAATAAACCTTGAAGTGGCGCAAGGGGATTTCTACGCTCTGTTAGGGCCCAATGGTGCGGGTAAGTCCACCACCATTGGTATTATCTCTTCGCTAGTTAATAAGACCTCAGGCCATGTTGAAGTGTTTGGTTATGACATTGATAAAAACCTTACATTAGCCAAACAACACATTGGTTTAGTACCACAAGAGTTTAACTTTAACCAGTTTGAAACCGTCCTTCAGGTGGTGATGAATCAGGCTGGTTATTATGGTGTGGCAAAAGCCGAAGCCTTACTTAGAGCTGAAAAGTATTTAACCCAGCTAGAGCTGTGGGGAAAAAAAGATGTTAAATCACGAGAGCTTTCTGGTGGTATGAAGCGTCGTTTAATGATTGCCCGTGCTTTAATGCATCAACCGCAGCTACTTATTTTAGATGAGCCAACGGCAGGTGTTGATATTGAGCTACGTCGCTCGATGTGGGAATTTCTACAACAGCTTAACGAAAGTGAAGGGGTCACTATTATTCTGACCACTCATTACTTAGAAGAAGCCGAAATGCTGTGTCGTAATATCGGTATTATCGACCACGGGGTAATAGTGCAAGATACGACAATGAAGGCACTACTTAGCCAGCTTAATGTCGAAACTTTTATTTTAGATGTTACGGGTGATCTCCAGTCTCTCACACTCGATGAGGTTGAGTATCGCGTTATTGATGATCACACGCTTGAGGTGGATGTTGAGCGTGATAACGCGCTTAATACATTGTTTAGTCAATTAACCTCACAGCAAGTGCAGGTCATGAGTATGAGAAATAAAGCGAATCGCTTAGAAGAGTTATTTATTAACTTAGTTAACCAAAGCCGTTAAATGGCAACAACTAGGATTGACCGTGTCAGCAAATAATTTTATTGCCTTAAAAAGTTTAATCACTAAAGAAGTCAACCGTTTTACGCGGATATGGCTGCAAACGTTAGTGCCGCCGGCTATTACCATGAGTCTCTATTTTGTGATTTTTGGTAATCTGATTGGCTCACGCATTGGGGAAATGTCTGGGTTTAGTTATATGGAGTTTATCGTTCCCGGCTTGATTATGATGTCGGTGATCACCAACTCCTATTCCAATGTTGCATCATCGTTTTTTAGCTCCAAGTTTCAACGCAATGTCGAAGAGTTATTAGTTGCGCCAGTGCCGACATGGGTGATAATTGCAGGTTATGTTGGCGGCGGTGTCGCTCGCGGATTATCTGTAGGTATTATCGTCACCATTTTGTCATTATTTTTTGTTGATTTGCAGGTGTTTAACTTATTTGTTTTAGCGATTAGTGTGTTGCTAACCTCAATATTATTCGCGTTAGGCGGCTTGATTAATGCTATCTTGGCGAAAAGCTTTGATGATATAAGCATTATTCCCAACTTTGTCTTAACTCCGCTAACCTATCTGGGTGGCGTGTTCTATTCACTGACTCTGTTACCTGACTTTTGGCAAACTGTGTCAAAAGCGAACCCAATCGTATATATGATTAACACCTTCCGTTATGGTTTCTTAGGCGTTAGTGATATTCCATTAATTTATTCTTTCTCGATGATTTTCGTCTTTGTTGCTGCGCTATTTAGTGTCGCGTACTGGATGATCGATCGAGGCATTGGTTTACGTTCATAGAGCCCCATTATGTCATTCGCTAATTCACATCAAATTATTACCAATCAACAAGGGATTCACGAGCATCTTGTTGATGTGGTTGAAAAGCACCTGAAACATCCTTTTCAAAAGCCCTATCAAAGCCATTCACTAGAAGGCTTTAAACTGGTGGCAGCGGAAGTTGAAAAACAAGGTAAGCCAATTATTTTTGACTCATGCTGCGGAGTCGGTGACAGTACGGTTAATTTAGCTAAGCTGTATCCAGAACACTTTGTTATTGGCATGGATAAATCAGGTCATCGCCTCAATAAAAATGAAGCTTATGAGCAGCATGGTGTGGATAATTTTATGCTGCTGCGCACGGACTTAAACGATTTCTGGCGCTTGGCGCTTGAGGCTGAAATGTTGCCTGAAAAGCATTTCATTCTCTACCCTAACCCTTGGCCTAAATCCAAACACCTACAACGTCGTTGGCATGGTGCCGCAGTGTTTCCGGCATTGGTGGCATTAGGTGGTGAGTTAGAAATGCGTAGTAATTGGCGTTTATACCTTGATGAATTTGCGGCTGCTTTAGCCGTGGTTAATAAGCAGGCATCGGTGCATGAGTTTAATCCACAACCGACTATCACGCCGTTTGAGCGTAAATATCAGGCTAGCGGTCAGGCACTTTATCAACTGAAAGCCGCGTTGTAGTTTATAGAAACATGATGTCCTGAAGGGTGCGCCTTCAGGGCGATGTCTATTGGCCTGTTAAGCAGGTTTTTGATTAGGCTCTCATCTTACCTAAAAGAGAAGTAGAGAGTAAACTCTGCTAGCGAGATTATTCTTCCTCTCGTAGCTTCACTCATCTAACTACTTGCTTTATAAGTTTAAAATTTAGACTTACTATGCTACTTTGTGTTTCCTATTTTAACTTAAGATCGATAAGAGCAAAGGAATAATGAAAGGACTAATAAGAGGGATTTTGTGTGTCTGTGGTCTGGCTTTAAGCACTCCACCTATCGCCACCGCTGCTCAGGCTGAAAAGTCTCCAGCTCCTATTCAGGTAGTTAACTGTTTAGGTAACGATACCGCCTGTAACAGTGATGAAATAAAGCGAGACTATGCATTTAACGTAGCTAATGCTTATCTCAGGCAAGCGATGGTTGCTGAGCGCTTTGATTTATTCTTCTATTCTGAAGAGACTAAACAAGTTATTCATTATCTCTTTGAGGTGAGCAATTTTAAGCTGAGCGGAAACCATTTCCGAAGCAGAAGAACTTTCGAGTTAAGTTTACTATCAAATGATGCAGTAACAGGCGATTTAGCCCAAGCCGTTACTGAGCAAGTGATGGCATTTAACGCAAGAAACGAGCCTTATGCTGGTTACCCTGAAGGGGGGCTACGGGGGACGTTTGATTTGGATATTTTATGTGGGGCGAAGGCATCCATTCGTAGCCCTGAATTGGTGTTGATTCAATGCCAAAATGCGTTAAGAGAACGTGGTTTGTGGAACGCAATCACAGTGCAGCAACAAAGTGCTCAAGTAATAAGGAAACACCTAGATACCCAAAGCAGAGTTGAGGTTCATTCTCTACAGATTGAGCAGACAAAAAATGTTTCTGTGAAGAGAAAAGCGCTTGAAGTGAAAGCTTTTGCATTGAAAGGAGAGCTCAAACAGTCTAATACCGAAACAGAGACAAATTATCGGGTCACCAAGGTAGGATGGGGCGCCCCTTTGTTTCTTTCTGCGTCTGACGGTTATCGCTATACTGTTATTCCTGATGCTAATGGTGCATTAGAAATGGTACAGTTTATAGCTCCATCAAGGATAGATGTGCCTGTTGATAAGCAAGGGAACATTAATAGCGAAAAGTTTTTAGAGGGAATAGAACAAGGTCATCATAAGATTTCAATTGAAAGTAAAGAATTTATTGAAATTATGGCTGCTCGAACTGGGGTGGCGAAATGGTGGCAGTTAGCACAAATGATCGATGATAATTTTGTCTGCGACTATTGCTGGTTAAAAATAACAGATTAATCCTAAGGTTGTTTAAAGCCTCAGAGAAGCAGCTATTAACATAATAAAAAGCGCGATTAGATGAGTTCTAATCGCGCTTTTCATTTAGTGATTCATCGCTTTAGCTATTACTCTTGCAATAAAATTTGCGCAATAGTTTCGATACCTACACCCGTTGCGCCCGCCGACCATTTCGCCGTACCGCTGGTTTGGAAACAGGCTGCGATATCAAAGTGTAACCAACCTTTACCGTCGTTAGGGACGAAGTGAGCTAAGAAACCCGCTGCATTACTCGCGCCCGGTACGCCGCTTTTCGCCATGGTGGTGTTGGCCGTATCAGCATAAGGTGATGGACATTCCCACTTGTGGAACTCGTTCAGTGGTAACTGCCAGTTCAGTTCATTAACAGTGTGACCGTAACCAATCGCACGTTGGGCTAACTCATTATCAAAACCAAATACGGCATTGTACTGTGTACCAACGGCAGTCAGTGCGGCACCCGTTAATGTCGCTGCGTCGATAATTAATGGTGCACCTGTTTCGCCTGCAACCATTAAACCATCGGCTAATACTAGGCGGCCTTCTGCGTCGGTATTTAAGATCTCAACGGTTAGGCCATTTTTGTAGGTGAGGATGTCACCTAATTTGTATGCTGAGCCGTTAATTAAGTTTTCTGCACAACATAGGATAAGCTTAACGCGCTTGTTAAGCCCTTGGCTTATCGCTAAAGACAATGCTGCTGTTACTGTTGCTGAGCCGCCCATATCACATTTCATTGCCGCCATACCTGCGCCACTTTTGATGCTGTAACCACCACTGTCGAAGGTAATGCCTTTACCTACTAACGCGGCTGCTACAGGCGCATTAGTGTCGCCCGTTGGGTTGTAATCAAGTACTAGCATCGCTGGAACGCGGCTACTTGCACGGCCAACAGAATGAACACCAATCCAGCCTTGCTCAAGTAGCTCGTCACCTTTGATGACTTCATAGCTGACATGCTCAGGGGCAACACGGCTAATTTCAGCAATAGCGTGATTAATTAATGACTCAGGGTAAATATCCTGAGGCGCGCCATTGATCATAGCCACGGCCCAGTCGCGAGAAGCGCGCAGTGCATTTAAATTAGCGTGAGTATTACTGTCATCACCAGCCCACGTAAGCGTCGCTTCACCGCGAGCAATACTAAAGCCTTTAGCAAATGCCCATTGCATGTCTTGTGACCAATCATCACCCGTTAATGCAACATTATTAATGCCTTGAGTTTGTAGGCGACGAGCAGCGCGTTGAATAATTTCTAGTTGTTGTGCTTGCTCACCCGTTAAATGAATTTGCATGCCTTGACCATCACTGGTCAAGATAGCATTGTTACCCCACTTTGGGTCGGCGGCTTGGTGTGATAGGGCGATCGTTAATGTAGTGCTCATTATGATAATTCCTAAATTTGTCAAAAAGTAAGCTTCAGTAAAAAGCTTGATTGCAGACATAATACCTGATTGCAAAAATAAAACTATTCTCTCTAAGCTGTTGCGAAGATGATTTCTAATTGTAGCAATTATCTTTGTTGATATTTTGTTACTAATCGATTGTTAAATAGCGCATTATTTTTCACTTAGATAGACTATAGTAGGGTGTTTTGTAATTGCAGCATGTTAGCACCACAAAATTGACTTAATAACAGCTTGTTTGTATTAACACTAACGGGTTGCATAGATTTATAGGGATAGAGTAAACAGCTTATGACTACACCATTGTTTTCAAATCAGGTTATTGATAGTGCACAATTAGCTCAGTATCAACACCAGCAAGTGACGCCATTACAACCAACGCATATTAAAGCCAATGTCGTATTAAGACTGATCAGTACTGGTATTGTACTATTGTTGCTAGCGGTGGCCCGTTGGCAAACTATTAGTCCATTTTCCGCTGAGGCACAGGAAAATTTATCTATTGCTTTAATGGTTGTCGCTGCCCTTGCTCTGATGTTAAATATTTATGGCTACTTTGCTGATAAAGCCAAAGGTTATGTATTGCGAGAAAGTGATATCAGTTTTTACACAGGGGTCTTTTTTAAGAAAGTGGTTATTCAGCCGCTATTACGCTTACAGCATATTGAATTGAAGCGTGGCCCGATAGAACGTAAGTTAGACCTTGCTACAATTCAGGTGTTTAGTGCTGGTGGTGCCTTGCATACGTTTGAGCTTCCGGGTTTGTATCACCAAGATGCCTTAGCATTACGTCAATTTATTTTAGCGCATAAGGACGTATCCGCTCATGAATAAGTGGCAACGCGTCTCGTCAATTGCTTGGTTGCATTTTTTTGTAAAAAACTTAATGCTAATAGTCAATAATGCGATCTATTTAATCCCAATTATCTTCACCTCGTACGATAAAATCTTGGCGTACCCATTATGGGTGGCGGCAGGCGTTGCAGGCATTTTGAGCTTATTGTTATTGGTTGCTTTCTTGCAATATTACTTTTTTAAGTATCGCCTTAACGATCAGAACATTGAGATTCATGCCGGGGTTATCTTTAAAACGCATCTCGACTTACCTTTTACTCGTATCCAAAACGTTAAACTGATTTCTCCTGTCTATTTTAGACCGTTTGGTTACACCACTTTAGAGCTAGACACCGCAGGTTCAGCAAAAAATGAAGCAAATATTGTCGCGGTTGCTCGTGAGCTCGCCGAACAGTTAAAGGCGACCATTTTAAGCTACCAACAATCTCATCAAGCTGAGACTGAAGCTGAGTTAATGCAATCGGAGACTGAAAGCCTTGAGCAGGAGCAATTGCTAAATCAGCGTTCACTCAAAGATTTAGTGATTCATGGTATTACCAATAATCGAGTGTGGATTTTCTTAGCAATACTTGCGCCGATGGCTGAGACCATCATTGATAACGTTATCGATGTTGGTTTAAGTTTAGGGATAGATTTAGAAGAACTCTTTTTTGGGCCGGGTCACCCGTGGTGGGAGCTAACGCTTTATGTGGTGAGTACCATTATTCTTGCCTATATTATTGTGATGTTGCTATCGGTCATAGGTTCAATTATTGCGTTTTACGGTTATAAGCTGACACGTAAAGATGAAAACTACATTCAACGTAGCGGTTTATTGTCTCATCATGAAGTGGTCATGAAGTTGTCACGCTTACAGTTGATTATTCGCCAACAAGACTGGCTTGACGTATTGATTAAGCGAATTAATCTTAAATTTGAACAGCTCAATATGATCTCGCATGGTAAACAGGGAGGGCTGCGCAGCAAACTGATGGTGCCTTCTGTGACGCTAGAAGAGTGTAGTGAGTTAATCAATGAAGTATGGCCGCTGAGTAAACTTGAAACCATTGACTATAAGCCGATTAATAAACGCTTTATGTTTAAGTATATTGGCGTGATTATTGTGCCGTTTCACCTATTGGTTATTGGATTTTTCGCGTTTAATGAGCAATATGCACTTATCCCACTAGTCCTTGTTAGCGGTGCGTTAATGAGTTCTCTTGTTTGGGCTAGGTGGCGTCGTTGGGGATTTAACCGTGACGAGAACTATCTATATATCCGCAAAGGGCTGTTGGGTGTAGACTATTACTGTTTCCCAATTAATAAAATTCAACAGGTTAAGTTCAAACAAAGTGTTTTGCTGCGTCGCCATCAACTATGTTGTGTAACTTTTGTTACAGCGGCTTCCAGTTTAACTATTCCGTTTATTGACCAAGAGCTTGGTTGGGACTACTTAAGCCGCTCTCTTTATCAAGTTGAATCAAGCAAACAGAACTGGATGTAGTTTATGGAATTTGAACCCTCGTTAAAAAAGTCGACCTTAATTAAACGTTATAAGCGTTTCTTAGCGGATGTAGTGTTAGATGATGGCACTGAAACGACCCTCCATGTCGCTAATACTGGTGCGATGACGGGCTGTGCACAGCCGGGAGATTTAGTGTGGTATAGCACCTCGCCGAACCCTAAACGGAAATACCCGTTTAGCTGGGAATTAACGCAAACACAAGCTGGTGAATTTATCTGTGTTAATACCATTCGAGCCAACCAGTTAGCCGTAGAAGCTATTTCAGCGGATTTTATTGAACCTCTGACGGGATACTCGACTCTAAAAACAGAGGTAAAGTATGGTGATGAAAATTCTCGAATTGATGTTTTATTAAGTGACGATACGCGAAAAGATTGCTTTATTGAAATAAAAAGCGTTACTTTAGAAGTAGAACAGGGCAAGGGTTTTTTCCCCGATGCGGTCACTGTACGTGGTCAAAAGCATTTACGAGAATTAACACAAATTGCTCAGAGTGGACAGCGGGCTGTGTTGTTATTTATGGTGTTACATAGTGCGATAAAAACGGTGTCAGTGGCTGATTGGATTGATCCTGAATATGCTCGCTTATTAAAAATCGCACAAGATGAAGGTGTTGAAGTCATGGCGTGGGGCTGTGATATGTCGCCATCAGGAATTAAAGTCGCACGACAAATATCCGTTTAATTTTGATTAAGGGGGTTGAATTACGATAAACAGCCCCCATTTAATGGCAAAGATATTTTAGGTAATAAATTGCCAAAAAGAATTTTATTTGCTATAGATAGCGCCCCGTTTTTTTAAGGGACAAGAATGTAGCGAATGTTGGCTAGTACAGGAGAAACGAAATGCCTACAGAAAAAGCTAAAAAAATAGGTGTCATGGCGCTGGCTGGAGTAGAGCCTTATCAGGAAAAACCTGGTGAGGAATACATGAATGAAGATCAGTTAAATCACTTTAAAACTATTTTAGAAGCATGGCGCAACCAACTTCGTGAAGAAGTTGACCGTACCGTACATCATATGCAAGATGAGGCAGCAAACTTCCCAGATCCTGTGGATCGTGCTGCACAAGAGGAAGAGTTTGCATTAGAGCTTCGCACCCGAGATCGTGAGCGCAAACTAATTAAAAAAATTGAAAAGACGCTTGTATTGATTGAAGAAGACGACTTTGGCTTCTGTGATACTTGTGGTATCGAAATCGGTATTCGCCGTTTAGAAGCGCGTCCTACAGCCGATCAATGTATCGATTGTAAAACGCTATCTGAAATTAAAGAACGCCAAATGGCCGGTTAATTTCAAACGTCAGAAGGGGAGTATGCTCTCCTTCTGTCCTTTCCCTGTTTGTATGTCTTGTTCTCATCACACACCTTATCGTGGCCGCTTTGCGCCATCGCCCTCAGGTGATTTACACTTCGGTTCATTGGTTGCTGCATTAGGCAGTTATCTTGACGCGCGTGCGCATCAAGGTCAGTGGCTAGTCCGAATGGAAGATATCGATCCCCCGAGAGAAGTTGCAGGCGCAAGCGTGTCTATTTTAAATACGCTTGAGCAATTTGGCCTGTGCTGGGATGAACCTGTGGTGTATCAAAGTCAACGTCATGAGTTTTATCGAGATAGTTTGGCTAGCATCAGCGCTAACCATGCCTGTTATGGCTGTGATTGCACTCGTAAAATGATCATGCAGGGCGGTGGGTTATATCAAAGTCATTGTGTTGATAAAGCTGTAGAGTCGCTAGCGAACCCTCATTCGATTCGTTTTAATAATCAACAGGGGTTAGATCACTTTGATGATCGCTTGCATGGTCGTGTTACCGTGGCACAAGATTTTGCCCAAGAAGATTTTATTTTAAAGCGTAAAGATGGTTTATACGCTTATCAGCTGGTGGTCGTGCTTGATGATATTGATCAGAAGATCACGGATATCGTTAGAGGTAGTGATTTACTAGAAGTGACCACGCGTCAAATGACGTTATATCAGTATCTAGAGCAACCCTTTGCCCGATACCTACATTTACCACTCGCTGTGACTGACAATGGTTTAAAGCTGAGTAAACAAAATCATGCTAAGGCCTTAGATTTACAAAACAAGCGTGGCCTTTTAATTGACGCGCTATCTTTTCTAGGGCAAAAAGTTACACATGAATATCAGGACTTTACAATTGAACAGCTGTTAGAGTTTGCAGCAAAAAATTGGTCTCTTAAGACGATGAGTAAACAAGCTCAAATAATTAGCTATTGAGATAAAATATAAGCTTATCTTTTTGGTGCGGGTAGGGTATTATTGCCCGCTTAAATTTATGTATTTTTAATGGGGTGTGTTATTTTTTCTAAGGTTATAGGGCTATGCCGTAAAGTTATTGGTAGTAGTACGTCACCAGTTGATGAAGTTGCTGGTGCAACAACCAGTGGTTTAGCTGTCGAGACTATTCCTCGAGAACAACACGTTGTTTCACGTTCAAATATGAGCGTAAATGCAATAAAGGTCCTTAACCGCTTAAACCGCCATGGCTATAAAGCCTACTTAGTTGGTGGTGGCGTGCGTGATTTATTATTAGGTCACAGCCCAAAGGATTTTGATATTGCAACCAATGCCACCCCAGAGCAAATTAAAGAGCTATTTAAAAATTGTCGCTTAATCGGACGTCGTTTTCGTTTAGCTCATATTTTATTTGGCCGTGAAGTGATTGAAGTGGCAACCTTGCGTGGTCACCATCAAGAAACTGACGAAGGTAATTTATCGAAACAAAACGATAGTGGCATGTTATTACGCGATAACGTGTACGGTACTATCGATGAAGATGCTGAGCGTCGTGATTTTACAGTTAATGCGTTGTATTACGATATTGCCGATCATTCTATTATTGCCTATGGCGGTGGTATTAATGATTTAAATAATGGCACGTTACGCATGATTGGCGATCCTGCAACCCGTTATAAAGAAGATCCTGTGCGCATGTTGCGCGCGATTCGCTTTGCAACGAAGCTAAACATGACTATTAGTGAAGAAACGCGTGCGCCTATTAAGCCAATGTCGCACCTAATGAAGTCAATTCCTGCTGCGCGTCTATTTGAAGAATACCAAAAATTATTTTTATCAGGTAAAGCGCTCGACAACTATAAACTGTTAAACGAGTATCAGCTTTTCGAATCACTCTTCCCTATGTGTGCTGACTTGCTAGAAGACAACCAAGGCGGTAAAGAAGATAAGTTATTCCAGCTAGTTTGTGCCAATACCGATAAGCGTATTGCTAGTGAGCAACGTGTTACACCGGCGTTTATTATTGCTGCATTTTTATGGTACCCAATAGAAGTGCAAGCTCAGAGTGTGATGAATGAATCAGGCTTGAGTTATTACGATGCGATGATGGTTGCAATGAATGATGTGTGTGACGCTCAGTGTCGTAGTGTCTCTATTCCTAAACGCTTCTCGGCAATGGCTCGAGATATGTGGGGACTGCAATTACGCTTACCGCGCCGTAGTGGTGCAAAAGCATTTAAATTGCTAACTCACCCTAAATTCCGTGCTGGTTATGATTTATTGCTTATTCGCGGTGAGATCGAAGGCGGTGAAGTCGCTGAATTAGCACAATGGTGGACAACGTTCCAACACGCACCAGAAAAAGTGCAGCGTGATATGGTCCGTAAAGTCAGTGGCCCACGTCGTAAACGCCGCAGCCCTAAGAAAAAGACTCAGGACTAAATATGACCCGCTGTTATATTGGTGTCGGTAGTAACTTAGGGAACCCTGTAGCGAAAGCGCAAACAGGAATTGCCGCCGTTGCGGCACTGACTCAAGTTACACTTGTTGCGCAGTCGTCTCTGTACTCAAGCAAGCCGATGGGGCCGAGCGATCAGCCTGATTACGTTAATGCCGTTATCGCTATTGAAACAGATTTAAGCCCGCTAACATTGCTTGATGCATTGCAAACAATTGAATTAGAGCTTGGCCGTGAGCGAAAAGATGAGCGCTGGGGGCCACGCACTTTAGATTTAGATATCTTGTTGATTGAACAGCAGGTTATTGATAGTGAACGCTTAGTCGTTCCTCATTACGGGATGAAATCTCGTGAATTTGTATTATATCCATTGGCTGAAATAGCGCCTAAATTAGTATTGCCAGATGGTGATTCAATCAGTAAGTTGATAGCTACTTGCCCTAGAAACGGTTTGCAAGTACTTGAACAGTAAAATTGTCAGCTGAACGTATTTTCGAGTGAGGAAAGGATGAAAAAGAACATAACTAGCGCCAAGCTAATTCAAAAGAAAGCCGCCGGAGAAAAGATCTCTGCATTAACTGCATATGATGCAAGCTTTGCTGGCGTATTTAGTGAACAAGGCGTCGATGTGTTACTTGTCGGTGACTCACTTGGTATGGTGTTACAAGGCCATGATTCAACACTCCCCGTCACTGTCGACGATATCAGTTATCACACACGCTGTGTAAAAGCGGGTAATAAAGGCTCATTATTGATTGCCGATTTACCGTTTATGTCATACCCAACACCAGAGCAAACCTGGGCAAATGCGGGCAAGTTAATGCAAGCAGGTGCTAATATGGTTAAGCTTGAAGGTGGTAAATGGCTATTAGAAAGCATTGCTGGATTAACTGAGCGCGGTATCCCAGTATGTGCTCACCTTGGCTTAACACCTCAATCGGTTAATGTGTTCGGTGGCTATAAAGTCCAAGGTCGCGAGCAAAGCCAAGCTGACTTGATGGTTGAAGAAGCATTAGCATTAGAAGGGGCTGGCGCTCAATTGTTAGTGATTGAGTGTATTCCAAGTTCTTTAGCACGCCGTATCAGTCAAGCGTTAACTATTCCTGTGATTGGTATTGGTGCAGGTGTTGATTGTGATGGTCAAATCTTAGTAATGCATGACCTTTTAGGTATTTCTACTGGATATATTCCTAAGTTCTCTAAGAACTACATGACATTAACGGGTGATATTCATAAAGCGACGGCAGCGTATGTCGATGAAGTAGCAAACAGTGTGTTTCCGGGGCCAGAGCATAGCTTTGAATAGCCCAGCGCTGTAGAAAAGATAGAAAGAGATATTATGTTAGTTGTTGCACAAACAAACCAATTACGTGAACAAATAAAAGCATGGCAACGAGCTGGTGAAACCATTGCCTTTGTTCCGACGATGGGAAATTTGCATACTGGGCATCTTACCTTAGTGGAAGAAGCTAAGCAGCGTGCAACTAAAGTGGTAGTCAGCATTTTTGTTAATCCAATGCAGTTTGATAATAAAAATGATTTAACCAATTACCCTCGTACGCTAGAGCAAGACAGTGGCCAACTTATTGCGCATGGCGTGGATATGTTATTTACTCCGACACCCGATATCATGTACCCAAAAGGGCTTGATGCACAGACCTTTGTTGAAGTCCCAAACATTAGTAATATTTTCTGTGGTGAAAGTCGTCCCGGACACTTTCGCGGTGTTGCCACTATCGTTGCCAAGCTCTTTAACTTGGTGACTCCTGATGTTGCTTGTTTTGGCGTTAAGGATTACCAACAGCTTAGGGTAATCAAGTTAATGGTTGAAGACTTGTCAATGGATATTGATATTGTTGGTGTCGATACGGTGCGAGAAGAGAGCGGTTTAGCTAAAAGCTCGCGTAATGGTTACCTCAATCAACAACAGTTAACTGTTGCACCGTTACTGTATCAAGTCATGCAACAACTCGCTGCAGAAGTGAGTAACGGACAACGTATTGATATTGCAATTGCGAAAGCTACCGAAACACTAAATCAAAGTGACTTCACAACAGATTATATTCGTGTTCAACGGGCAGATAACCTCGGCGATGTGACGGATAATGACAGGGAGTTAGTGATCTTAGCGGCGGCAAACCTAGGACCTGCACGATTAATCGATAACTTAGTCTTTAAGCGGTAGGCATTATTGACACATTACGTCATAATAATATTATCAATATAAAAAGGAGCATTTAGCTCCTTTTTGTTTCATTAGGGATAATATAATCATGAATACATCTTTGTTAAATCGTGCACTGTGGGTATCTGGTGCAATTATGCTAACGGGTTGTGCCGCCGTGGAACAGCAGCTAAAGCAGCATGTTAAAGCGCCACAAGTAAACTTTAAAGCCATGGCTTTTGGTGACGTATCCAGCCAAGCGATTGGGTTTAAGCCAACTTTTACCGTAACAAATACAAACTTATTTTCGGTGCCTGTTAATTCGGCGAGCTATCAGCTAACTGTTAATGGCCAACCTATGGTCAATGGTAATACTGACACAATAGGCCAACTAGCACCTAATGCTCCAAAGGATGTCACGTTAGATATCAACTTAGCCAGTGAGTCGCTCTCGACATTACAACAAGCGCTGTTTAAAGATAAAAAGGTCGATTATCAAGTATCGGGTGATTTAAATATTATGGGACTGACTGTCCCGTTTTCACAATCATCTACCTTGTTTGTGCCTGAAGTGTCAGTGAGTAAAGTGAATGTGGTCAAGGCATCGATGAAAGAGGTTCAACTGATGGTGTCATTTGCCATTGATAATAAGAACGATTTTACTCTACCATTGCAAGATCTGAGCTACTCTGTATCGACGGCCGCTGCACCGTTAATTTCTGGTAACTTAGCAAATCAGAAGATAGGCCAAGGAGCTAATGTGATTGAGTTGCCATTAACACTTAAAACCAGCCAATTAGTTAGTAATGTATTAAGCTTGATGAAGAACCCGAATGTACCATTGACGGTTAAAATTGATAGCCCGATGTTTAACTATCAAAAGACAGAGCAGCTAAATCTAAGTAGCTTGTTTTAGAGGGGCCATCTATTTTTAGCCGAAGTCTTTCTGTCATCCCGGTAGTGTTTTTAGCCGGGATCTTTTGGTGTGGGCAACACTTTAAAGTGCGTAGATAGCGGCATGAGATTCCCGCCCAAAAGGTTGCGGGAATGATGGGTCTCTTCGTCGTACTGAAACTGTTATATTCAGGGGACACTTTAGCTGTCTGGTTTTACTCGTGCAATTAGGCGGGTAATTGGCTTAATGCAGCATAAAAATGACAACTTAAAGGGCATTAAATAAATTTCAGTTAAGCTTTGATGCTCTTGATTCTTTTTACTTATCCCAAAGCTAATCTTACTTGGTTCAGCGACTGTTGAGGCCAGCACATGACAACCAAACAGTTTATCCCAAATCGCTAATGCAGAACCAAAGTTACGATCAAAGTGCTTCACTTGATTGCTGTGGTGAATTTGATGCTGTGCTGGACTAATAAAAATATATTCTACCCAATTCCCCCAGCTAAGCCAAATATGCGAGTGGCGTAAATTCGAGCCCATGATGTTAAATAGAAATACAAAAGCATTCGCTCCTAGAATGTCTATCATCGCGAGAGTTGGGCCAAAAAGGTAATAAGATAGTCCAACCGCAATACCTTGCGTTAGTGCCATTCTAGAGCCGTAGAGTAAGCTTTCAACTGGGTGCGAGCGGTAGATAGTCATTGGCGTTAGTACTTTAGCGGAATGATGGACTTTATGAAACTCCCATAACGCAGGCACTTTATGTAACAAGTAATGGAGTAAAAAGCGGGTGAAGTCATCAAAGATAAATAAGATTATTGTAAATGACAGCATGATTGTAGTGGATGAAGCATCGATATAATCTCGATTACCAAAATACTGTTCTAGGCTACTGGAAAAGCTTATTGCTATCGGAGCCATAGTCACTAACACTGGGATAATAGCAAAGGCTTTTAAGAGTCTATTGACGATAAAAATAACATAATCATGCCTTGCCGATGGGTGTAACCAAATGTCTTTGTTAAACAGGTAATCGGTTAAGCGATGGCTATTGCTTATCGGTTGGCCCGATAATGAATGTTGTGGTTTTAATTTGATGAGCGCTAAGGTTAATACCAGCGAAGATAAAATATATAGCCAAAAGATTCGTTGGTTAGCATCGAGAAAATAAAGGCTTGATTGATATAATGTGGTTGTGAGTGTGTCGAGCAAGGAAGCCACCCTAAAAGAAAATAGCGAGTGTAAACTAGGTAGTCTAGTTTACACTCCTGTGGCTTAGAATGAAATCTTGTAGCCAATCATTACTTGACGAGGCTTGCTTGGGCGAGCGCCGTATGGGCGATGACTGATGATTTCAACGGTGTCGAAAATATTATCGACTTTAAAGTAGATGTCACCATCATCGCCATCACCAATTTGGTGACTAGCTGAGAAATCAACAACCGTCAGAGCTTCAGTCTTACTACCGACGTAAGAAAGATCATTACCCTCCCCAGCAGTTTCAATCATCTCTCCAACGTATTTAGTCAGTAATGATGCCTGCCAGCGATTCGCTGATAGACCAATGGTGAATGTCAGTTGATGTTCTGGCAGGTAAGGTACTTCATCACCAGCCTCTACCGTACCCCATAGTGGGAAGTCAGAAACAAAGTTTTCTTTAAACTCTGACTTGCTATAGGTGTAAACAGCATTAATTGGCATATCGATGCTATCGCTAAGAGCGAAAGTATGTGACGCCGTCGCCTCTAAACCGTAGATATCGACTTGCCCTGCATTATATTCTTCATCGATTACGGTACAGTTAGCTGACGCTGAGAAAGTACAGCTTTCTTTTAGATTACTAAAGTCGTTGAAGAACACAATCGCTTCAGCTTTGGTTTCACCATCGTTATAGCGCGTACCAATTTCATAGTTAATGCTTTCTTCGGCTTTAGTTTCAGGTTTTTGCATTGGGCTTGTTGGCACATAGCCTTTATTTACGCCAAATAAGAAACCGAGCTCATTGCTGGCCTTATAAAACGCACTAATACCAGGTAGCCAAATACGACTTTCTTTTTCTAGCCAGTCATTAGCGTCTTTGCTGTCTTGATAGCGTGCATCAATAAACTCACCACGGATACCAGCGGTTAATGTGAGATCGTCTAGTGTGACACTATCTTGGAAATACACTGAAACTGCAGTTGACTTTTCACTGTTAAAATCAGTTTCTGTTGGCGCATCCGTGGTACGTTTCACTAACTGGCCGCTGCGCATATCAAACACATCTGTGGTATGCATACGTTTGATTTCATCGACGTGATAGCGTAACCCGACTTCGATTTTATGCTCTACGCCAGCGAATGTTAACTGATGTGTTAAATCCGTTTGGATACCATGTGAGAAATATTCACGGGCATTATCACCAAGTACTAACGCTTGGTTATTACCTTCTGAATCGTTTTGACCCTTTAAGATCTCAAGGTATTCAGGATGAAGGCCTTGCTCAGGTTTTGCGATGATGCTATCAAGCTTAACGCTTGTATCGTTAAAACCATTAAGCTTGTTCCATGAGCGCTCGAAATCATTACGGTATGCGCGCGTTGTCACGGTAAAATCTTTACTTTGAATGAAATGAGTCAAGACTAGGTTGCTGTGAGTCCAATCCATTAAATCGTTTTGTGTTGCTGCGTAACGGCGATTAGAGTCAGCATTAAAATCTTCTTCGGTTAGGCCAAGATAGGTTTCGTGAGACACTTCTTCATCATAGCCCGCTTTAAACTCAACGAGTTGCTCCAGATCTTTGCTTGATAAATCGTAATTTAGTTTAAGCATGTACGAGCTTTTATCAAAGCCAGTTTCACCGCCAAAGTCGAGATTTTTAAAGCCATCGGCTTGAACATTAATCGCTTCAAACAAATAACCAAACTTATTATCCGTTGCGCCATAATAACCGTGTAGCTTTTGATAACCGTCAGCGCCGCCAGCGATATCAACACCGCCAGCTTTATCATATGGAATAGGGCGAGTGGTTAGGTTTAATGCACCAGCGACTGTATTTGGACCATATTTTATTGAAGCAGGACCTTTAAATACTTCTACTCCAGTTATGCGGCTTACCATTGGGAAATAGTAGGCAGCGGAAGCAGAGTAGGGTGCTGGAGCGATTAAAATACCATCTTCCATTAGCGCAATTTTTTTACTACGCTCAGGGGTTGCACCTCGAAAGCCAATGTTTGGGCGCAGACCATAACCGTCTTCTTGGCGAATGTTAACGCCGGGAACGTTAGCTAAGATGCGGTTAATATCATCGTATTCGAAGCGTTCTAACTCCGTTTCGTCAATAAAGGTGGCTGAGCCACCTTCAGTGCGAAGGCCGTCGCTGTGACCAATGATACGAATCTTTTCTACCAGCTTTTCATTGGCGGTTTTTTCTTGTGATACGCGTACTTTTTTCTCATCGTCGTCACTAGCCATTACTGGACTAACAATTAACGCAGAAACAATCGATGCAATAACAGTTTTTTTCATGATACTACCTATATTAATCGTTATCGCCAGCGGCGGTTTTTGGCAGTTTTAATGCCAGAGAATTAATGAAATCAACTTTTAATTGATCGGTGACGTCTTTAACATCCTGATGAGATTGTTCAGCTTTGCTAGGGTCGTCATTTAGGCTTTGCGCCAAGCTGACTTGGTAGCTTTCTAATGCTGCAATCGCCGCATTAGTATCGTTTAACATTTTCTCTGCTGTCGCGGTGTCATCAATATCAATTAAGTAATCATCAAAACCAATGGTATTGGCTGGATCGCTACCTTCGCCGTTAAAGAGTGCTCTAAAGGCTTTGAGGTTGCTGATCATGTTTTCAATAGAGTGGTCACTATATGGTGACTCGACACTTTCTGGACAAACACTGCCTACACCACCACAGTCATTACTCGTTAACCCTAATGGTGTTCCTAACTTAAGGTCTTTAGTAATTTTATCGAGGTAAAACATCGCATCGCTGATTGCGTTAACACCGTCATGCGCTGTGGCGTATTTATTATCAGCTTGGCCAGCTTGTTTTAACACGGCAGCATAACCATTGTTACCGCTCCACTGTTCCACTATCGTGGTTGCATTATTGTTAAGGTCGGTAGCCACTTCAACTGCGAAGTTACAACGTAATACACGGCGTTCGTGTTCTGTTTTATCTGGCCAGCTGGCTAAGATATCTTTAGTGCTGTTACAACTATGTTCTGTCGTTGGGGTAAATAATAAATATTCTAAAACATCTAAGCCACGGCGTGTTGCTGTTCGCTTAGTAATGTCGTATGGCGTGGAATTGACCGTACCTTGCTCAAAAAACATCACGTCTTGGTCGACGCCACAGCTGCTCACGGTTGGCCATGAATAGATGGTATTACGTAATGTTGCCGAGTTAGTGGTTAATGGACCAATTTGCATCACTTCAGCGTGTTGCCACTGGCTCATACTGTTACGCCAGCTAGTTTGCGCTGTTGCTAATGCATCATCAATAGGTTGACGTGCATCGTTTGTTTGAAAATTATTTTCTAATTGACAGTAATCGTGGATCGCTTGTTGTTGAGCTTGACTAAGTTGTTCAAATTTTTGGTAAGCCGGTGCGATGACGTTGTCAGCTAGATTAGCTAATAGTGCTGTTTGATTGAAGTCATCGTTTGGGTTGGTTGGTGGTGTTGGGTTAGTTGGGTTTTTATCACCGAAACCATCACCAGCAGTACTTGAGGTACTTTCACCACAGCCAGTCATTAATCCAGCTATCACTGTGCATAAAAGCAGTGGGCGAAAAGAAGAAACTTTACTCATCATTGATGCCTTAAAAAAGAAGTCAGAGAACGTAATAAATTTGCAGGGTATTTAACCACAAATGAGAAGGATTATCATTAGTTTTAGTAAAAAAAAGACAAGCACATTACTGAGCTTGTCTTTTCTAATCTTTTTATGATTTACATCAAACCAATGAGTGGTGGTTACCAGTCAGCAACGTTCTCTGCATCAAATTCATAAGCAGCTGCTAATAGCGCTCGAGCTTCTAACAACTCATCTTTATATGCAGGTACTTCAGCTGCAGTAAGGACTGGCTTCATACCAATTTTATCTTGAATCATTGCAAAGTCTTCGGCAGAAACAGGGCTTGATGGGTTAAATTGTAAGCTTAATGCGAAACCTTTTAACTCTGACCAGTGCTTAGCTAAATCGTTAAAGTCATCTGAAGTGTAACCGTCAGTGCCTAACTTCTCTAAATCAGCGATTGTATCGTTGACGTAGTGAACAGCTGTTGCTGCAATCGCTTTTTCCCAAGCCATAACCGCTTTTTGAGCTTCAGCTTTAAGTTCAGCAGCTTGTTCAGTTGTGAATTCACCACCAACCGCTTGAGCAATGATGTGACGACCTTTTAAGAAAGCATCAAACGCATCTTTAGTAAAGTCTGTTGGGTTTGGTTTGTCTGCTGTGTTGCGGTCACGTTTTGCTGCATTGGTTGAATGACCAAAGTTGTACTCAGACATTAAATCAATTTTGCCATCAGCATTGCTATCGTTAAATACTTGCCATTCTGGGCGACCGCCTTTTCCAGCAATTTCATCATCTGAGTATTCGTGATAGTTTCGAGCTGCACCGAAGTAACCGAAACCTTCATCAAACTGATGCTCTAATGCTGTGTATGGCTTAGAACCATCTTTATCGCCAGTAATGTTACCAGCTAACAAGCCTTTACCTTCGGTCGCGTCATCTAGGTAATCATCCGCTGCTTGTGAGAAGTTAACTGCACCCATGATGAACTTCTGTACTAGTTGACGACTATTAGTACCATCTTCGTTAACGTATAGTTTTGTGATCGTTTCACCGATAACATTTTCACGCGTTGAGCCAGCTTTAAATGTATCTAAGTTAGCCGCTAGTTGGTCAAATAATGCAATAACAACGCCATCAGGAGTCGCTGAGCCCTTAGCGTTCCAACCCACTAAGTCAGTATCCCAGTTCTTATCTTGCGTAGCCGAATCGCGGTTAGTGCCATCAAATGCACCGTCTTTACCAGCGATTTTGCCTTGTAGGTTTTTATGAGAACCACTTAAGCTTCCGTAAGTTGTTTGAACAGCTTCAGGTTCTGTTGTGAACTCTAACGTGTCATCAACACTTTCATTCCACTCATCTTTTGTACCAGCATAACGGCTCATCAGTTCAGCTTTTAATGCTGCGCCATCTTCAAATGTATCTAGTACAGTTGAGGTTGTTTCTAGTGTACCGATGAAGCTAAATAATTCTTTAATCAATACTTGGCGAGCGATTTGACCAGAGTAAGCAACACTTGATTCACCGTCAGCATTTAAGAAATCGTATGAATCTAACTCGTTAGTTACTGTTAGTACGATGCTATCGCTAAATGTGTTGTCTTTTTTATCAGTGACAGTGATTCTCACAGTCACTTCTTGCTCAGTTTCAAAATCGATTGATTGGTCAGCTTTTAACTTAAGAGAAGAACCTGAAATTTCAAAACGTGCATCGTCAACAGCGTAAGTGAATGACTCGTTAGAGTCTGCATCTGTTGCACTTAGTGTACCGACAGTTTGTGCTACTGCATTCTCAGTAATTTCAACTGCTGATAGTGATACAGCTGTTGGTGCAGTGTTTTTGTTGTCGCTGCTACCACCACAGGCACTTAGGCCCAGTGAAAGTAATACTGCTGATGCAATAGTAGTAAGTTTTGAATTGAACATGCTAACTTCCAGTTAAAGTAAATAATTGTGCAGTAGTTTACACGATGACTAATGATAATCAATATCATTACCGTATTTATTTAACGTTTTGTTGAACTTGAATAATGTTATTTTCGTTTTTTGTTTAAACTCAATGCTTTAGGTGTTTTTTACGTGAGGGCGGACTTGTTGGTGGAGTTTTGAGGTGATAGCTGGGGGCTATTTACACAGGTAATCTAGTTAAGATTGCCTGTGTAATTACACTTAATTTGTTACTTATCGAAACAAATTTCAATAACGGCATTACCATCAGGCGAAGTAAATGGGATCATTATTTTTGTACCGTCAGACATATGAGAAATGCTGTGGTTTTTGCCTGAAACAACAACAGGGGTTGCCATATCAAATTCGTAACCTTTGTTGCCTAGCAGGTTTTTTGCGCCACCTGTTACCATGTTGGTGATCTCACCAACCATATCGGTTACTTCTTCGTTAATTTCACTAGGGCTTTCACCCAGCATGCGGTGCATGATTTGTAATGCTAAAGATTCTTCAAAGGAAATCGAGAGTGACCCTTTGGTATTAGGGCCCACCATTCCGATGAGCCCGGAAACGTCACCGTGAGCGACTTCATTTTTCTTTAATGCGGGTTTTCCAGGTTTCAACGTAGTGCTGGCCATGGTGCTTAATACATTAAGCAAAGAGTCTAAAAAAGGATTAATAAAATCAACATTCATGTCTAACTAATTTCCTACAATGTTGTTAGTCTACTCGGCAATGATGGCAAAGCCCTCGTGCCTCAACTGTTTGTGTTTTGATTTGAAAGTCATTCAAACGTGCTTGGTCATTTAATGATTGCTGAATCTGTGGCGAATGAATTTCCTGTACTTCTTGGCACTTTTCACAAATGAACAGCTGTAATTGATGTGTATCTGAAAAATCATTACAGGCAATAAATGCATTTTGAGATTCAACTCGGTGAATAAAGTGCTGTTCTAATAAAAAATCTAAAGCGCGGTAAACGGTTGGTGGCTTTGCAGCGGTATCTGTCTCTTTTAATTTATCGAGTAAATCATAAGCACTGATAGCTCCGCCATGTTTAAGCATCAACTCTAAAACTTTTTTACGCGTTATTGTAAATCTAGCACCGCGTGTCTCGCACATTTGCTGAGCTTGCTCTAATAACGACTGTATATTTGCTTGCATTGAATTATTTTTTTATATTTGATTAATTTAACCATATCATGGCTTACATCATTTAGTAATAATTTAGGGCTTTAAAATAGTAATTTATTTTTTGATTGCCTCAATTATGTTCAGTCTCTTCTGGGCTTTAGAAATTATCATTCTTTATATTATAGTCTGTATTTATATTTTGTATGTTAAGTCGTAGCATCATAAAAAATCTGGATGATAATACTCTATTCGATTTCGCCCGTTACGTTTCGCTTGATATAGTGCTTGGTCTGCTTTTGCTATCAATTCATCAACTTTGTGGGCAAACGCCATATTGTCATGGTGCATTAACTCGAAATAACAGGCACCAATTGAGGCGGTAATTGTTGAATCAAGTAGATCGATACTTTGGATATTTGTCATTATTCGCTGGTAGACGCTTTGCTCTTGCCCTTCCTTAGTGTCTGGAAGCCACAATAAAAACTCTTCGCCGCCAAAACGGGCAATGAAATCGTAATCTCGTATCGACTGCTTTAGTTTCTTTGCAATACTAATGAGTATTTTGTCACCTACTTGGTGGCCATGTTTGTCGTTAATGTTTTTGAAAAAATCAATGTCAAGAATCATCAAATAGCCAGAGGAGCTGTGGCGAGACAAGCGGTTGATATCTTTTTTAAGGTGTTTGAACATACCACGGCGGTTTGCAATCCCAGTTAATGGGTCTGATAGCGCCTGTTTTTTTAATTTTGCATTCAGTGCTGTTAGTTTAGCTTCCTGTTTACGGCGGATTATTTCTACCTCAATCCATGACGCCATAAGTTGAATAACATCAAGGTCAAACTCATGAAACTTGCGCGGGTAAGGTTTGACACTTGAGAAATTAAGCGTGCCATAGAGCTCACCCTCAATGAATATTGGCACACCAATATATGATTCTAAACCAAATGCACTGTAGGCTGGATGTGTTGCGTAATGATCATTAATCGCAAAGTGCTCAACTGCAATAACACTTTTCTCACGGCAAGTAATTTCGCAATAAGTATTTTTGTACTCAAATTGATCGCCTGGAGCCATCTCGACTTCATCAGGTGTGACACATTGGATAACCGTGTATGTATCCCCCTTGATTCTAGATAAAATACCAATATCAAGGTTGAGCCGTTCAAGCCCCATATTTAGAAGCTCAATGACTTGTGCTTCAAAACCATCACTGTACTTGTTGGTAATTTGATAAAGTCGTCTAATAACGACCTCACTACTACTATTATGTGTCATATCAAATCCTTTAGTTTAAGCAGCTGAATGCAAAAACAGAGGCAATTACACTAGCGCTCTTCATGAATATTATAGTTTACATTACAGCCTTTTTTACATGCTGCCTATCAATCATGTCAATAACTTTAGCAATAATATATAACCAATACCGAATATAAAGATAAAGACGCCAAACGCCATCAGCCCGTTATTTTCACTGCTGCTAATTTCTCTCTCTGCTATTAAAGTGTATACAAACGGGGTGTTGGCTATTGCTTGAATATATTTATCACCGAGGTATTGATCCGTTAAATGGTAGTAAACGTGCGTTGCTTGCTCTGACGGAGCTTGCACTAGCGACGTTTGCTTTAATCCTGTTGGAGCTTTAGACATTGTATGTGAAGGCTGCGCTTGATAAGTATAGTAGGTTGTTGGGTATAGCAAAGAAAAGTACCCAAGCAAAAAAGAAAGTAAACCTACACCAATGATGGCTACAATGCCAAACCTAGCATAAAGACTCACCCCATGACTGGGCAAGGATGGGACGAGCGTTTTTTTATCGATGGCATAAGCAACGCAAATCTTGTCGATAACTTCGTCGGAAGGCTGGAATAGTCCATTTTCTAATTTTGATAAATAAGATTGCTGAATGTCAATTGCGGCAGCTGCTTCTTTTTGTGTCCACTGTTTATTTTGCCGTAAAGTTAATAATTGACTCGCAAAGTCCATGTCTTGATTTCCAGCATAAATTGATGAGTACAATTATGCATTAATTGGTATCACTTAAAAAAGAGGAAAAGTAAAATTCATCGCAATGAATATGATGAATTTATATGAATATCAGTTTGTTATATTGTTTGGTTCTTTTTTAGGTGATGTAATAGGCACTAGAAAAACACTATTAATGTAAGGAAGAATTATGTTGAGTAAAAAGTTAGTATCTTTGTTTTTGTTCTGTGCTAGTTGGTTGGCATGGCCAACATATGCGCAAGAGGTTATTTTCATTGAAGCTGAGATCTATGATGTGCCACAACGTTATAAAAGTAGTGAGCTTCCGATTCAACTTAAACATGCAACGCTAGATAGCGCTCCGCAACTAATGACAGCGTTAGGTCAGTCAGCTGTGATTGAGATTGGGTTAGAAAGCGAAGAAGGTCAAGCTATCGATATGATGAAAATGACGATAGAGACCAGTAAAAAGAACAATAACTTTGCCCTTGAGTTTAAATTATCACGTCAAGATGAGCAAAGCATCAGTCGTGTAGTCGATAATTCATTTGGTCAAACGCTGGTGCTATCTTCAACATTAAAAGGTACAGTCACCATTGCTAAAGTGAAAACGACAAAGTTCGACAATTTAGCGCTTGCTCAAGCTGCTCGCCAACAAAAAACTGAAAAATAATCGGTGAGGAGCAGCTTTACATTGTTTAGCTCTTCAACACATGCTTGATAAGTCGCTTCAGTGACGCCATGTGATGATACATGGGTGATTTCTTTAGTTAACGTTAATACTGCGCGCTCAGTATTATTGAATAATGGAGACTCTTGCCATGCCGCTAATGCACATAGTCGTTGTTCAGTTTCACCCTCTTTACGAGCATGAGTTGTGTGCTTACCTGAGTGGCAGCCGTCATTACACGAAGGGTCTAGCGGCGACATTTATGCTGTCTATCATGGCAGCAAATATCCTAAACCGGTGCTCCGAGCATTCATCGACTTTTTACTTGAAAAGGTAAAGAGTAACAGCCTACTTTAACGACTCAGCATCATAAGAGTGTGTTTGGTGAACAATTTGCTTACTTAATATTTAGATGAACGGGCGACTAAAGTCTAAGTTGGTTGTTTTAGGGACGGTTTGTTTGAAAAAAGCACAATGGCTATATGATGACTTATTAAGTATTCGTCGAAAGTCGCTTATTAGATTGATCAAACTGAGCTTCTACTTTAAATTGTAAGCTTGCACCGCGAGAGGGTAGTGCATGATTAATTAAATTTACACACCCACGTAGGAGTTTTTATGCCACATTTTGTGATCGATTGTTCATCCGCTATTTTAACAATGCACCCTGAAGAAGTAATAAATGAGCAAATACATCTTGTCGCAAACTCGGCGGGCTTATTTGATGAAAATGATATAAAAGTTAGGGTCAACCCATTTAGCACTTATATCGTGGGAAATCAAAAGCAAAACTTTATTCACGTCTTTGGCAATATCATGCAAGGTCGAACTACCGAACAAAAAGCTGATTTGTCACAACGTATGGTAAGTAAACTTGCTGAGCTATTTCCAGATGTTGACAATATATCTATGAATATTAATGACTTTGAAAAAGCCACTTATTGTAATAAGAAAATGCTATAAGTTATTATGCTCGTTCAAACTATGAAGGACGAAAAATCAAAAAATGGATGAATTGCTCGATAAATTAATCAACCAAGGGTTTAAAGCTAAGCAAACTAACAATCGGATTAAAGTTACTTTGGGTGGTTTAGCTAATCGTGTAAACATTTCTTATGATATTGCGACAAAACGCTTTGAATTACACACTAATGACCTAATTCATAGCCTATGTAGCGCATTGTTTTTATTGCTTGGTTTAAGTGCAGTGACTGATCATCAAGGCTTAAACTCTTTTTACGTTGTAATTGGCTCGTTGGGTTTTCTGATGGTGTTGTTGACTGAATTAAAAGTACGGAAATTATCCGATTACGTCGACTCATTAAATGGTGCCTCGCCATAATAGGGTTTGTTGGCAGAGCTCTAGCTTACCCATATATGCCCCCCAGTGGTGTTTAAACCTGAATCTGTGTCGTATTTAAGTTCTATCTCAACCTGAGGTCCTGAATAACACACTTTCAGGACGACGACATTCGGTTATTTCATTCGTGGTGAATTTACCCCTATATGTCTTCCCGGTAATGTTTAAGCCGGGATCTTTGTCTTGCTTAAGTGTTCTGTTTTATCTCACCGTGAGGCCCTCAATAACATACTTTAGGGGGATGCTGTAAACGCCGTTCAATGGCGGCCTATTACCTGTGAGTGAGAAAAATGTTATTCTAGCGACAATTTTTTATTGTTTGGGAATACGTTTTGAAACTTAAGCCGTCTTTGTATAAATACTTTCTATTTTCTATCATTATTTCGCTTATAGTGAGCTTTTTTTATCAATGGTTTGTCTATGATGAAATGATACCATTTCTGCTATTGTTAGTGCTGCCGCTGCTATTGAGCTGCTATCGCTATACTGATGGCTACTTTGCTAAAAATGCGTTAGGTAATTTGATAAAAAGAAACGATGACAAGCTTGATTTTTCACGCTTGCAGGCAATGCCTCTAGCTAAAGTTGTCCCTCAGCAATCGATAGCGGTTGAACGAATTTCAACGATCACGGCGAGTAATAATATGCTATCTATCATTCTAGATGGCAATGGTAATGGAGTTGATTTTTATATGATTGCTAGTAATGATGAGATCATTGAGCATCTTCGTTCATTGCTCAGCGAAACTGAGCTTGATGCGATCGAAATGAAATCTGTTTAGACGATTCATTGCTTGTAATTACCAAGCGTCACTCTGAATAACCGATTTTCAGGGGGACGGGCAATTAACACCCTGCATCGTCGTTCCGGCATGTTGTTAGCCGGAATCTCTCTTTTTAAAAGCAAAACAAGACCCTGAATAAAAGCATTTCAGGACGACAATATTTGGTTGCTTCAAACAACACCAATAAAAAATGCCGCTAGGTTTCCCTCGCGGCATTTTTGTTAATCAAGCGGTGATTCACCTGCCTATTTAGGCAAGATATCGTCCGCAGGTTGTGGGTTCTTAGGGAACGGTTTTGCCTTCAATGGCTTAATTGGTGACTTCTTCATTTGACCTTTTAGATACTTAATCGCTGTCTCTAATTGAGCATCTTTACCATTAAATGTTGCATGCGGTAAATTATCCACCTCAATTGTTGGCTCGACACCACTGCCTTCAACCACCCAGCGGCCGTCCATTGCATATTGTGGGAACTCAGCAACACGGGCCATACCGTTATCAGATAAACGGTTCATGCCACGAAGCCAAACGCCCGCACCAGCTGTTTTTTTACCAATGACTGGAGCAATATCAAGTGCCTTAATACCCGCCGTAAATGTTTCACCATCAGAGTAGGTGTATTGATCGGCTAACACGACGAGGTGACCACGGAAAGTTTGCTGCATATTCGTTGACGCTTCACCAATTGGCGCTTGCCAGAACATCCACGCACGACGTAATAACTTCTCAATGATCCAGCTATCAATATTACCGCCATTGTTACGACGAACATCGATAATTAAACCATGCTTGTTGTAGTTGGCATAAAACTCACGGGCAAAGCTTGCAATATCTTTTGCGATCATTGCTTCTAAGTGTAAATAGCCGATTTCTTTATGCGCTTTCTCAACTTTTATACGATTGTTATTCACCCAATCGTTATAACGTAGAGTTCTATCGGTTCTAGGTGATGTCGGTGTCACAATGGTTTGTACTGCTTTTCTGCCACGTTTTAGCGAGAGTAACACTTGCTTACCCGCTTGATTGCGTAATTGGTGGTTAAGATCGGCAACAGACTTAATTGTTATGCCATTAATTGCGGTAATGATATCGCCATTTCTTGCATCTACACCCGGACGTAATAATGGTGAGGCTTGACTAGGCAGCTCTTTATCAAATTGATAAATGTGTTCAATTAAGACACCACGGCGACCTTGAGTTAGTACCGCACCTAAGGTAGCCGTTCTAGCACTATTAGCATCTTTAGGAACATCACCACCACGTACTTGGGAGTGTAGAGCGTTAAGCTCACCCATCATCTGAGCAAAGATATCGTTTAGCTCGTGTCGATCGGTAATACGGTCTAACAGCGGTTGATACTTTTCTTTGGTTGCTTGCCAATCTAAGCCGCGCATGTCTTTATCAAAGAAAGAATCGCGATGCATAATCCAGGCGTCATGAAAAATTTGATTCCATTCATGGCGAGGGTTAATCAGCAACTGCCAATCTTTGGTGACAACTTTTGCGTCTGTTAAATCTGAAGGCATCTTGCCGCCGGCATCAACAATATAGAGCTTGCTGTTGTTACCACCCCTGAGTTTAACAAACATACGCTTGCCATCATCAGATAAGCTGTAATCGGCTACATTGTTAGCAAATTGAGTTAACTTAGGTGACGGTTTGATTTTAATTGACTGAAGCGTTGGCTTCGTCTTTGGTTCATTCACGCGGTCGGTTAGATAAAGGAACTTATCATTGACGCTTAAGCTGGCGTAGTTGCCTGATGGTACTGGTACTTGCCATAGGCGATCGGTTAACCCTTTCCAATCGACAGAGCTGTTCTTTTTAGCCTTTTTATCTTCTTTCTTATCTGACTTATCATTGTGTTTAACCATCAATTCATTGGCGGTTTGAAATGGGAAGCTGGCATCTTTCTTTAATGAATAAGCAAATACTTGGGTTCTGCGATCAAACGTAGTACCAAGGTTTCTATCACCCCACGGTGAGGTTGGACTGGCGGTAAATGAACGATCTGATAAGAAATAAATCCAGTTACCATCTGGGCTAAATGCCGGAGAGAATGAATTATATTTATCACTGGTTAGGGTCAGTGATTTGCTACTATCAATTGAAAAAAGTTCAACACGGCTGCGCTCATCCTTCTGATGACTGCGGGTTGTTGCTAATAATTTGCTATCAGCCGACCAAACCACGCGAGAGTATGGGTCGAGTCCAGCGCCCATACTCATGATTTTCTTATTTTTGCCTGTGTTGATATTTAGCAGCCATAGATCACCATTCATATCATCGTGAGCTAGCCACTGACCGTCTGGAGACAATGAAATGTCCCAACGGAAAATTGAACCGTTGTCGGTTAATTGTTTCGCGTTATCTGAGCCATCGGCAGCATATTTCCATAGCTCCATTTCACCACTGGTATCATTAATGGCGTAAACCCACTTACCGTCATGACTAAGAATGGCTTTACGCGTTCTTGATTCAGGTTGTGTGGCAATTTCAACTAAGCGTGAGTTATCAATGCTAGCGACAGCGACGCGTCCGCGAGCAGTGATCACCACTTTGTCGTCATCTGATGCTTGGCGTGTTGATGTCGCATATTTAAGTGGTTGGTTGAGCCAATGTTCACGTAAATTAGGTAAATCTGAGGTGAGTTCGATGGCTAAGGTGTCACTGTTAGCGGCGTTTAAGTCTAATAACTTAAGATCGGCGCCTAACTGATAAATGATCTTACCTTGATCTAATTTAGCCGAGCGTACTGGCCAGTCTTTATAACGAGTAACTTGGCGTTGCTGACTGCCATCAAGGTTCATAGACCAAATGTTATCGTTACCGCTTGCATCGCTAATAAAGTAAAGCGTGTCTTGGTAAACCATAGGTTGACGTACCGAGCCGATATGATCTGTAGTGAGCTTTTTCGCTTCTTTACTTGAACCCAAACGGTATGACCATAGCTCGCCCTTAGCCCCACCGCGATATACCTTGGCATTATCGGTTGAAACTTGTAAACCAAACTGTACGAAATAGATGTTCTTATTATCTTGGTCGATTGCGCCTTCAATAGCATCAGCTAGTGGGATGGTGCTGGCTACGAGATTTTCTGGGTCAACTTGGCGTAAAGTCCAGTTACCTTTGGGACCAACACGGTTGTTACTGCTATACAACACTTTATCGTCAGCGGTCCAGCCTTGCAGTTTAACTGCACTGTTTTCAAAACTAATACGCTTGGCAATACCACCATTGATGCCAATCACATAGACTTCTTTAGTGCCTTCATAGTTAGCAACAAACGCCACCTGACTGCCATCGTTTGAGATAGCTGCTTGCGTTTCTTCAGCAGGGTGGGTGGTTAAACGACGGGCTTGGCGCTGGTTCAGTTGGCTAACCCACAGGTCGCCTTCAGCGGTAAAAACTAAGGTGTCTTTATGAATATCTGGCGAGCGGTAATAACCGGTAGCTGCGGTCGCAGAGCCGCACAAGCCAAGAAATAATGAAAAAGCGAGTTTCAACTTCATTGTTTATTCCTACGTTATAATTATATGAATATTAACTTTATTTAATTTTTTAATATATTGGATACCATTTTGTCGACTTATCATATAGACATTCATTGTCGGAGTCGACCAAAGGCGAGTATGTGTTTAATAAACTAGCAAACAAGTACAGATGCGTTGGTGTCGCTGATAAACGGAGCGTAATCTTAGTGTTTCATCGAGAGGTTTTGGCCCTCATAAAAAGTTATTTATGGGTAATTTTCTAATTTTATTGGATTAGATAATCCTAAAATACAAAAATCAGTGCGCGTTAATAATTTAATCAAATTAACATTGGCGCAGGGGACATTTTCTCCTTTGCTTAGCAATCTAATTGATGAGGCAGCGCTAGGGCTGCATTTATCTAGGAGCATTTAGCTTATTGATTTTAATTGCTTAATAAATTAGATTACGCCTGTAAGAGAAACTATTGGAATTGTTGGTAGTTTCGATTGATATATTATTAAACAACTATTGATAGTGTCGAGACAAGGATGAGTCGATGAAAAAATTAGTGTTTCTAATTGTGCTGGCCGCAATTGGGCTTTATTACTATAACGGAGTTGATAGCAACCCTTCAGTTATTGAGCAGCCAGTTTATCTGGAGTCTCGGGTTTACTTCTCCGTACCGAACAGTTCCAGAGAGTTAGAGTTCGTTTTTATGGGCGAGATGGTCTCGCAAAGTGATTGCACAGAGCGAAGTGGTAATTATCCAAGCAAGCTACTCGAAAAATGTCCAGAATGCATCATCAAATCTTCAGAGTGTAAATCAGACATCCACAGTCAATACCAAAGCTTATTCGTCGATGAAGCCATGAGTACAACTTATCTAAGTTTAACCAAGGGTAATCGGTTTGAACGTAATGCTCGATTAGTCGTCTGGGGCTTAAGCGATAAAGAAGCTAAATTAGTTTGTCGTGACATGAAAACAAAAATACTAGCCAATTATGAAGGAACAGCTAGATGCATCTGATGGCAATTGCGTTAACGCCTGATTGCTCTAATAATTGTTTGTCGCAGCAGTGATAATCAACCATCGTGGGCGGCGGCAAAAGAGCTAGCGATTAAAAGCTATCGTTAAGTCGAGCAATTTGGGGTGTTAATCCGTCATAACTTGCTCTATTTTAGTTAGGTTGCTGTAGGCTTTATCCTAATTAAAAAAGCACGGAATAATTCACACACTTGCTCAAGTGAGCTATTTAAACGGTGGTCGCCGTCAATTAAATGCAAGGTGCATTGTGCTCTTTGGGCATATTGGATTGAGTGCGCCACTGGAATCACATCGTCAGCCCAGCCATGAATGATCTCAACAGGACATGGCGGTGTTAAATAAGTTTGCTGCTGATAATCTGGCATAAACAGCGCGGGAGCTAATAAAAACAATCCTTGTGGCTGGTGGCTAGCTGCACTAACCAATGAAACATAACCGCCCATACTTGAACCCACTAACACATAAGGCTCGTGTAGCTCTGTTAAGTAACTATTTAGCTTATCGACTCTTTGGTCTGGATCACTGAGCTGTGTATAGTCAATGCTATCAACAGTAAACCCCAATTCTTTTGCAATACTCGCTAACTGCGTTATTTTACTGCCCCAAGGGCCGCTTTCTTTGCCGTGTGAGAAGATGACTTTGATCATTGGAGTCCTTGATGTCAGGGAGTTGAAGAAAAGCTAACTGTCAGGGGATTATATAGTGGCAGTTATTTTCTTGGTATGGTTAATTTAAATATGATTACACTAGTTCTGTGCGGGCATCGCCTTTAGCGTTTATGGCTCGCGCTGTTCTTGACCCATTAAGTTGCAACGACTTCCTTCGGATGAATTCGAGCTTTATCCTTGGTTACGATTTACATAACTATTTTGAAATATAACTATCTTGAAATGTTTGGCTTATTTTTTAGCGAAAAACCATTAACCTAATTTAAGCATAAGACTTCCCAATCATGCTACGCAATGACTTTTTACCCGCACACAATCAAGGTTTTTGTAAGAGCTTAGCACTGCCGACACTTGGTTTTAAGGGCGTTTTTTAAGAAAACCACAGGTTAGATTGTAAATAAATGAAAAGTGAAATGTCCAAACTCTTTTTCTTGAGAGAATATTTACAAATAGCCATTTAGCTTATTGAGTTTCGTACTTTTCTAAATTAGATTAGCCAATCAATGCTTGTTTAATTGGCTTATTTTAACTCGATGATTAGACCGCTATTTGCCCAGATGGATTTGGAGTTTTTATGAAGTTTATATTTGTAGATGCTGAAAATGTTGGCTCAAAAGAAATTGAAAAAATTAATCCTACAATTTCAGATAAAGTGATGGTTTTTTCAAGAAGTGCAGCCGTAAAAGAGGTATGTGAAAGAAAGCTATTTTTATATCTATCTGGTTACCCTGTCGGATCAAATCAAGCTGATTTTTACATTATTGGTAATGCAGTCGGTTTAGTTGCTTCGTTATCAGAGTCGCAACGTGAAATGAGTCAGTTTGTTCTTTATTCGCGAGATAATTCACTAGTCACAGCATTTCGTTTTCAATGTCAGCTGCATAAAGTGAAATATTTAATTGCCCTTGAGCCAAAAGCCATCGTTCAGAAAAGTCAGCCCCCTGTGGTGAGTAAGATTGAAAAAAGTCTTGAACAAACTGTCTTATCACACTTCAATAGCGAAAACACGATTGAGTTCATTAGGAAAAAACTGAAGAGGTCTAAATCTGAGTTTACGGGGGTTATTAATAATCTAATTAAAGCCAAAAAGATTAAGCGGGTTTCTAAAAATAAGAAAACATGGGTTTGTACTTCGTCTAGGTAGGTCTTTAAAAGAGAACGTCGAGTTAAAGTTTGCTCTTATTAACTATTTGGGAAGTGACCAGCTTATGCCTCAGTTCATTGAAGTTGATATTATTATTCCTGCATTAGATGCGGCTATTCAACAGGTTGCTCTATTGAGTTTAGATAAAATAGGGTTAGATGTATCTGACTTTCCGTTTTGGCTTGCGATTATTGGCTTTCCACTCGCAGTCTTTGATACATGTACTAAGCATATTGCAACAGCACTTAACATTGTACTCCACAAAACCCATAGAAACTTACGGGAATTTACTGGCGTTTTGATCCCTGTGTTTTCTTCTATTTCCATATTCATTTTCATTATGTATGTCTCTTATCAACATGGGCTAATTTCGCGTCAAATTACACAAAATGAGCTTAGCCAAGTGTTGTATTATTTATTGTTATTTTTAATATTTATTGTTATCTGTTTAGTTATCGCTTCGTTATCACGACTAACAGGGCAAGGTAACTATGTTACAGGAGTCGGCTTTTTAATGGGAACGGCTTCAGTCTTTATTGAGGTTATACAAAAATATGGATTGATTGGGCAAATAAGCTGTGGTGTTGCCGTCGGTCTTACTTTTTGGCTTTGGGTCTATGGACGTAATTACAATATTAGGGCTGAGAAATTAGCGCAGGCAAAGGCTTTAACTACGGAGTCGCGAACATGTCGACGGAAACCTTTATCTGTACCCCAACGTTAGAACTATCGCATTTCGAACGCTTCAATGCTTGATTGGATTGGTATTACTTAGTACAGGCGTTTTTAATTCCTTAAGGCGTACTTTGGGCGTTCTTTTCTACTGGTTTTCCTGATGGTGTACCATTGATTGATCGTTGTTTATTTATTTCAATTCTCCCTTACTTCTCTTCGTGCAGTGTTCCCAGAACAAATAAAAGCAGATTATCTAACCTTTTAGTTATTTAGCTTGTTGATCTTATTAGTTTTATAAACGTAAGCGGTCAATTAACCCCACCTACCAATGCTAATGGGCTTTTAGAATAATAACCTCACTATTTATCCACTTGAGATTATTATGGCTAAACACAAAAAATCAGCACAC
>NZ_JAUYVJ010000017.1:0-82807 GCF_030689115.1 Psychrobium sp. 1_MG-2023
ACAACACTTGGTGATAAAACACCAATTAACTATGAGAAATTACAGAATGAAGTGTCCGGTTGGACTTGACCAGAATACAGAAGGGCAAAGTGAAGCTTTAATATTTAAGCCTGTCCTCTTTCTCTTTTTTCATCAACGCATAAATAGCAAAATCATTTTAAAAGGACTTAAGTAATGAAAGTTTTTCCCCTTCTAGTGTCGTTGTCTATTTGGGCAAGTAACTCTTATGCTATGGATGATTTCTCTGCCATTGATAACTATGTAAACGCAGCGAAAAAGGAAATAGGCTTGCCTTCTGGCACCGCTATTGCTGTTGTTAAAGACGGTGAAATTGTTTATGAAGGGTATTTTGGTTACGCTAACATCAAAGAAAACAAGAAAGTAACTGCTGAAACAGCATTCTATATTGCCTCAATTACAAAACCTATGTTCGCTTTGTCGGCTTTACTGATGGAACACAATGGAGATATTAAAGACAGCACTACAATGGCTGAAATGTTCCCAAAGCAAGACTTGTTGAATATTGATGCAGATAAAGTTCAATTAAAACACTTAATGTCGTGTTCAGCAGGCATAGAGAATGATGCGCTTGTCAATGCGTTAGCTTTTACGGGCAATCATAACCTTCAACAACGTCAAACTCTTTTAAGTGCTTCGGTTAAAAATGAAAGAAACCCTTTGGGGCAATTTGAATATACCAATCTTGGTTTTAATATTGTTAGTGTATGGGTTGATAACTTTTACTCGCAAGACTGGCAAAAGATATTATCAGAGACAATTTATCAACCACTTGGCATGAATCATACTAGCTCCTACATGAGTGATGCCGCTAAAAAACGTATTGAGGTAGCTCGTCCTTATGGATTAACAGGTGAAGATCCTACAGCAATTTTACCGTTTGAAAAAAGCGATATAACTATGCATGCTGCCGGTGGAACTATTGCAACTGCATCTGATCTTGGACTATTTTTAATCGCGCAGCTCAATCAGGGAAAAGTCAATGGCAAACAAGTGTTCCCTGCTTCAGTCATTAAAAAGTCTCACCAACAATTAGTCTCACACGATGCAAGTTATCTTGATTTTAAACGTACTGGTTATGCATGGGGTTGGCAAATAGGCCCATACAAAGGAAGAAAAATGCTTCATCATTTTGGTGGTGTTGCTGGCACTCATACCCACAGCTCTTTTATTCCAGAGCATAATATTGGTTTAGTCGTATTGAATAATGAAAGTCAAATTAGTCAATATTTAACCAATGCCATAAGTGATATCGCTTATAGTATTTTACTTGATGATGGTGACGCCAATAAAAAGGCAGAAAAGCATATTTTATCGATGCGAGTAAGAGCTTCTGAAGTGAAAACAAACATTAAAAAATGGAATGATGTAAGTGCAAAAAAAGCATCCTCTAGAGTTATGCAACTGAGTCTGGATAAACAAAAATATGTTGGCGTATTTCATCATCCTCTTTGGGGGCAATTAAATATTAAACTGCTTAAGTCAGGGAATTTTGAAGTGAGATTAGGTGAAATTAGCACAATAGCAACAGCTTTTACTAAATTGGATACAATGAGGGTCGAGTTCTCTGCAATGAATGAGGGAGGAAAAGTTTTAACATATAAAATAAAAGATGGTGAAGTTAAAGAATTATCGCTTTTCGGAGAAAAATTTAACAAGGTATAACTAAAAAAGCGGCATAAAACCAACTAATACCTATAAGCCATAACTGAGTTAATCAGCATGAGTTACTTATTTGGCGACATCTTGTCGTCAAACTAAAATCAATAAACAAAATTGTCGCATCCCCTTGTCGGTTACTCGTTAATATCATTTCCGACCAACACAGATTGCGGCTCTGTTATTGTTGTCTCAGCAAGGAAGAAAATAAAAGGACAGGCTTCAATATGAGGGCATAATTTGCTTAATTAGAAAAAGCTTAAAAGTTTAAGCCCGAAAAAGTCTAAGCCTGTCCAGTTTTTCACTGCTGCCGAAGCGTTTGCTTATGATCTACAAAGCCTTAAACGGGCAATCATTGTAGGCGAAACAACCTTGGGCGGCGCACATCCGGTGCGCTTTATTGATTTTGGTGATGGTTTTGTCGCAGGTATTCCTTATGGAAAGGCAATCAATCCAATAACAAAGAGTAATTGGGAGTGGGTTGGCGTCACTCCAGATATTGAAACCTCAACAGACAATGCCTTTGAAACTGCATATCACGCAGCATTAAATAAGCTATTAAATGTAACTCGTGATAAATATCACAGGGCTGATATACAAAACGAGCTCAATGCTTTAAGCCCTCGTTTAACACAATAATAAGAACAAGGCGTATCTCGTCATGTCATATAACAAACAAATCAACGAAGGACTTGAAAGCTTGGCTTAAGCTTTTTCGTACTAAATTTTACCAATTATTGTAAACCAGAGATCAGGACGTTAGGGGAACTTATGGATAAGCATCACTTCAGATTAAAATGGCTGTTTATGGGATTAGGAAGCTTAGGGCTACTATTGAGCGTATTTGTGCTCCCACAGATCTTGACTCTTTTTGAAGAAGTTTGGCTAGCTATGCCTGACCAACAATCAAATATACCTATTGTACTTAGCTCAGTATTCACTGCGATTATGGCGATGTGTCTTATCGGCGGTATTTTATTGGCACGCAAACAGCGATTAGCACACACCGTTCTGCCAGTTGTTTCTGTGTTGCTGTTGTTGTCATTTCCCGTTGGTACTTGTCTGGGGTGTTATTATTTTTGGTATAAAATAAAAGTGGTGAATAATTAAGTTACCGCAACAAACAAGTAGAGGTGTGGTGCGGCTGTCACTGCGCTGTCTAGTTGATGTTGCTCAATGAGTGGTTTGAAGATAAATACTCAATGGTACGGTGGATTACCGGAGTCGGTGTTTAGCATTAATGACTAATGGCCTTTACTTGATAATCACAGGTAGGTAAGGTATTGTTAATAAAGTGTTTAAATATTGTTGTTCGGCAGCTTTTATCATGAACCAACAACACTCGTCACGTCGATTTAGAACAACCCTATTAGTCAGTGAAGTGGGCATGACAACCTAGCGTAAATATCAACGCTAACGTTAATACCAATTCAAATACTGTAGGAATAGCTGGCTAGATAGAAAATTTTTATTAAAAAGGAATCATTACTATGAAAAGGAAGTCTTTCACAATCGCATCATTACTGTTTATTACGGCATGCTCATCGACCGTAGTCCCCTTAGGCGATGACACTTACAGAATAACCGTAGTCCCCTTAGGCGATGACACTTACAGAATAACTAAAGTCGCTAACGAAGCGTTAAAAACCAAAACTTCACTGCAAGCATCATTGAACCAAGAGGCTAGTGAGTTTTGTCAAAGTGAAAAGAGTAGCACAAACTTAAAAACCATCATGACCAGTTCCACTGTCAATCATAAGAATCAACTAATAAGGGCTGAGTTAGAATTTAGCTGCTAATTGACTCTTGGGGCACATCAATTTACGAGGGTGAAACAATACGTTGTTTTGCTCCTGTTTCGCGACTTAAGTATCAGCCACAAACTCGGCTTACTGACGTTACTTTTAGTTGGAAATAACAATGTTTATTGTTGATAAGCTTCGCCAAGTCACCTTAATAAAGGGGTTACGGTTCTCGCTAAAAAATGGGCGTTGCCATGCTGCAAATCAAGAAAAACATACATGGAAAAAATTGTATTAAGGCTATTATGTCTGTGTTTAATAGTCGCTGGCTCGACGCATGTGTTCGATAATATCTATTACGGTTTATTTCCATATCAATTTGTTCCTACTTGGATAAATATCTATTGGTCTTTACTCGGTGTTCTAGATTATTGTGTGGTTTTGCTATTACTTAAATATCGCAAAATAGGTTTAGTGGCTGTATTAGTGTTGATGGCCACAAATGTGGCGATTAACTCATTTGTGCTTTATTCCCTTGAAGCACTCGAGTCCAGTATTGCGCTTCAAACTCAAACGTTATTTCTTGGTTTCTGTATTGGGGTTGTGCCTTGGCTTTGGAAAACTCCGTTGCAATTGTCAACAGTGGCTAAGGCTGATGCGAATGGAGAAATCAGCACCAGAATAACCGAATAAAACGCTGTAACACTATCCTACTCAGTGCTTATATTGGAGAGTCATGACCCCTTATGATCGTGATTTTCGCTGTTGCTGTGGGATAAGTATCAAGGGCTTAACGTTCATGAAGTTGTCTTTTTAAAATACGAAAGGCATATCCAATGAGCAGGGGCTTATGGCGCTATGTTAACTGCTCCTGAGAGAAGTCGTTAAAAAATAGTTGTTTATGTGGCTAGCATGCTTGAGAAGTCTGAGTTTGACCACATTACAATAACAGGAGAACGAATCAGGACTAACCATGCAAAGAACTCTACCGATATTTGGAACAAAGCCCACGAGTCACACCATTGCACTATGTGTACTGACGTGCGGACTGTATGTCATCTATCGATTATATACACTGACGTTGCAAACGAACCCGCATATTAAAAATCCAATAGCCACGTGGTTTGTCGTCGCCGCGGTCGTTATTCATTTGCTCTCATTTATCAGTCTGGCTTATTTTATCCTCGCCAGTGGCTCTCAGCAGTTATTACTTTTTTCTAAAGTAATGCATGTGATTTCGTCTATTTCACACCTTATATGGATTGGGAAGCTTAGAAATAGAATTCATCGTCTATTGGGGGCAGAAAAGGGGAGCAGCGCGTGGCTAAACCCTTTCCTTAGCACTTTCTTACATGTTATTTATATTCAATACAAAATCAATCTAGCGGTTCTGTAAAGCAATAACCGATTGAGCAGAACCTTGATAAACCAGTCACTATTGCCCACTGGGGTGGGGTGGGGGACTCAAATGACAGCGTTTAATTTCTTCAATCAACGCTTGAGCCAATGGTGAAGTGACGGCATTCTTGGATGTAATGAGTGTCACGGGGATTTCGTAAGAATATTTTTTCGGAAGAATCGACTTAAATAACCCTTTTTCAACCCAATGACTCGCGTAATGCTCAGGTAAGTAGCCGATAAACGCACCAGATAGAATCAGTTGAGCGATGCCTTCATCATGGTATGCGGTGGCGCTATTTTGATAGTTTAAGCCATCGTTTCGCACTTCTTTATCTCGCATATAGTTACTGGTGATCACTTCGGATTCTTCTAGTAGCGATACCACTTCCTTTGGTTCACACTCAAATAGTGGGTGACCTTGGGCGCAGTACAAATAGTTCGTTTCGTTGTGTAGTGGTAAATAATCTAGCCCGCGTAGATGGTGGCGACTCACACCAAACCCGACAAGAGAGCGGCCATTGACCACCGACGTTTCCACTTCCCGAGCTTCACATACATTAATATCAAATTGAATATTATCCCCACGAGCTTTGAGCGCCGAAATGACACGGGCAACTCCACAACGAGGATCGCTCACTAATGTATCAATGGTCGCGATAGTGACCCGGCCAGATAACTCACTTTTGGCACTGGCGACCGTCGTCATGAAGGCGTCACATTGTTGCAAAAGCTCTAACGATGCTTGATAAGTCACTCGCCCCGGCTCGGTTAACTCAAAACCACTACGACCCCGTTTACATAGCTTGATACCTAAGCGCACCTCTAGATCAGATAAGTGTGAGCTGATGGTTGAGCGACCAATGTTCAAACGTGATTCAGCGGCTGATAAACCGCCGCATTCTACAATGGCAACAAATATTCTGAGTAAACGTAAATCAACGTCATGGATTTGCATTATTTCACCGTCTGTTAGTTCGATATAATCGGAATGAATTACGATTATTATGCATCTGTAAAACAACAGCAGCAAGTTATAATTAACAAACTGTTTAGTAGTTTTCTTAAAAAATATAAGAATATAGAAATATTTAGGAGTATTTATATGACATTTAATTATGGTATCGATCGCTTAGATTTAGATCTAGTGAACGCGATTGCTAACGGCGACATCAAAGCAGTACTGAGCCAAGAAGCGATTGATAAAATTAATACCAGTCGTCAACGTGTTGAAAAGATGGCGGCATCAGATGAGCCTGTTTATGGAATCAATACTGGCTTTGGTCCGTTATGTGACACACAAATCACCCCTGAAGAAACCAATTTATTACAAAAAAACTTACTAATCACTCATGCTGTTGGTGTTGGTGAGCCCATTGCTAAAGCCATTTCTAAATTAATGCTTATCACTAAAGTACACGCATTAAGTCAGGGTTTTTCAGGTATTCGTCTAGAAACTGTTGAAAGAATGCTAGCGTTTATCGAGCTAGACTTAATTCCAGTTGTCCCAGAGCAAGGCTCTGTTGGTGCGTCAGGCGATTTAGCACCGCTATCACATTTATTCTTACCATTACTCGGCGAAGGTGAGTTCTGGCACGGTGATAGCATGATCCCAGCAGCCCAAGCGTTAAAAGAGCATGGGTTAGAGCCAATGGATCTACACGCTAAAGAAGGTCTTGCACTCATTAATGGTACGCAGTTTATCTTGTCGCACGCGATTACGGCGTTAACTAAGATGCGTTACTTATTAGACTTAGCAGATATTACAGGCGCAATGAGCATCGAAGGGATGCAGGGCAGTGAGTCTCCGTTTAGAGAAGAGCTTCATGCAACTCGTCCGTTTCCAGGCAACCTTGAAGTCGCTGCTCGCATGAGACGTTTCTTTAAAGACTCTCAAAACATGGCTGATCATGAAGAGTGTGACCGTGTTCAAGATCCGTACTCACTACGTTGTATTCCACAAGTTCACGGTGCATCACGTAATGCTTACGCTCATTTATATGAGCTTGCTGAAATTGAAATGAATTCAGTGACTGATAACCCAATCGTAATTAGCAGTGAGGAAGCAATCTCAGGTGGTAGCTTCCACGGTCAACCGCTGGCTATGGTACTTGACTATGCATCAATCGCTGCGGCTGAATTAGGTAATATCTCTGACCGTCGCTGTTACTTATTATTAGAAGGTTTACACGGCTTACCACGTTTATTGACAACATCAGGCGGTTTGAACTCTGGCATGATGATCCCACAATATGCAACAGCAGCATTAGTGACAGAGAATAAATCACTGTGTTTCCCACCATCAGCTGATAGTGTACCAACATCGATGGGTCAAGAAGATCACGTATCAATGGGTAGTATCTCTAGCCGTAAACTAAATCAAATCTTGGGTAACTTAGAAAAGATTTTTGCAATCGAGTTAATGTATGCAGCGCAAGCGATTGAATTTAGACGCCCTAACAAATGCTCAGATATTATTGAGCACAACTTTGACGTAATTAGAGCAAAAGTCGCTAAGCTTGAAGAAGACAGACTGTTAAAGCCAGACATCGATGCATTGATTACATTAGTTAAGACACAAGCCTTCAAAGTAAACTAAGGGGATACCAACAATGAATTTTCAAGACATTATCAAACAAGGTATTCCTAGTGAATTGCCACCGGCACGACCTTACCCAGAGAATGCCAACCGTGCGCCAAAGCGTAAAGACATTCTAACGGTTGAAGAAAAACAACTGGCGGTTAGAAATGCATTACGTTATTTCCCAAAGGCATGGCATCAAGAGTTGGCTACAGAGTTTGCACAAGAGCTTAAAGACTTCGGCCGAATTTATATGTATCGCTTTAAGCCGAGCTACCACATGCTAGCGCGCTCTATCAGCGATTACCCTGCAAAATGTGAACAAGCAGCGGCTATCATGCTGATGGTTGATAACAACCTAGATCCTGCTGTAGCACAGCACCCTGAAGAATTGATCACTTATGGTGGTAACGGTGCGGTATTCCAAAACTGGGCGCAATACTTGTTAGCAATGAAGTATTTAAGCGAAATGGAAAGTGACCAAACATTACATATCTATTCAGGGCATCCAATGGGATTGTTCCCGTCATCGGTTGACGCTCCGCGTGTTGTTGTTACTAATGGTATGATGATCCCGAACTACTCTAAACCAGATGACTGGGAGAAGTTCAATGCGTTGGGTGTGACACAATACGGTCAGATGACGGCTGGTTCATTCATGTATATTGGGCCACAAGGCATTGTTCATGGCACGACTATCACGGTGATGAATGCATTCCGTAAAGTGCTTGAAAAAGGCCAGACGTCAAAAGGTAAAATCTTCCTCACCGCTGGTTTAGGTGGTATGAGTGGCGCACAGCCAAAAGCGGGTAACATAGCCAACTGTATTACTGTTTGTGCTGAGGTCAATGCTAACGCGGCCACTAAGCGTCACCAACAAGGTTGGGTCGATGAGCTCATTGATAACATGGATGAGTTGATTGCACGTGTTCGAAGCGCTCAAGCTAACGAAGAAGTGGTTTCAATCGCTTACATCGGCAACGTGGTTGATGTGTGGGAAGCATTTTATGAGCAAGAAATCTTTGTTCATTTAGGCTCAGACCAAACGTCACTACATAACCCATGGTCAGGCGGTTATTACCCAGTTGATATCAGCTATGAAGAGTCGAACCGTTTAATTCGTGAAGAGCCTGAGTTATTTAAAGAAAAAGTACAATCGACACTAAAACGTCATGCTGATGCAGTAAATAAACATACTGCCCGTGGTACGTATTTCTTTGATTACGGCAACGCATTCTTACTCGAAGCCTCTCGCGCTGGTGGTGATGTTATGGCTGAGAACGGTATTGATTTTAAATACCCATCTTATGTTCAAGATATCTTAGGTCCAATGTGCTTTGATTACGGCTTTGGTCCATTCCGCTGGGTCTGTGCTTCTGGTAAATCAGAAGATTTAGATAAGACTGATGCGATTGCAGCCAAGGTTCTGAACAAGATCATGCAAGAGTCACCTGAAGAAATTCAGCAGCAAATGCAAGATAACATCACGTGGATTAATGACGCTAAGCAAAACAAATTAGTGGTTGGGTCACAAGCACGTATTCTTTATGCCGATGCACAAGGCCGTATGGAAATTGCTAAAGCGTTTAACGATGCCATCAATAGCGGTGAAATTGGCCCTGTTGTATTAGGTCGTGACCATCATGATGTGAGTGGTACCGATTCACCGTTCCGCGAAACGTCAAACATCTATGATGGCAGTCGCTTCACTGCGGATATGGCAATTCATAACGTGATTGGTGATAGTTTCCGCGGCGCAACTTGGGTATCTATTCATAACGGCGGCGGTGTTGGTTGGGGTGAAGTAACTAATGGCGGTTTTGGTATGTTGCTTGACGGAACAGACGCTGCCGAAAGACGTTTAAAATCAATGTTATTATTTGATGTTAATAATGGTATTGCTCGTCGTAGCTGGGCTCGAAATGAGGAAGCAAATTTTGCGATAAAACGCGAAATGGAACGTACGCCTAAGCTGAAAGTGACTTTAGCGAACTTGGTTGAAGATGATATTTTAGATAACTTATCGCTTTAACATTTGCTTAAAAGGACAGCCGCTCCTGACTATATTGGTCACGAGCGGCTTTTTTTATTTTTAAACTGGATAGTAGGCTATTCTTGCAACAGTCTCTGTCAAAAATTAGCGCCTCGGTAATTTTAGGCTAAGGTCAGGTCAGTCGTTATCAATTAAGCCCGCTAGACCGTTTCTTACAAAATTAGGCAGTGCAAAGGCTGCACTGTGCAAGTTTGCGTTATAGTAGTCAAAAGATAAGCCACTATTTGTTACTCTGTTAACATCTAAATCGTTGATGGGGTGATGTTTTTTTGTAGCAAATGTAAAGCTCCACAGCCCGCCCGGATAGGTTAAATTACTAAAACTATAGAGATAGGTTTGTGGAAAAACAGCATTTAAAACGGTCAATAATGACTGTTGGATATCCAATGCATACCAAGAAGACTCCCCTTGTGAGACTACAATACCATCATCACTTAAACAGTCGTACACATCTCGATAGAATGCTTCACCAAATAACGGCTGAGCAGGGCCGATTGGGTCAGTGCTATCGACAATAATGACGTCAAATTTTTCAGTGGTGTTCTTTACAAACTCGACGCCGTCACCAATGATCAATGTTAATTTGTCGTGGTCAAGATCTTTGGCCGTTTGCGGAATAAATTCTTTGCAAGCATCAACAACCATACTGTCAATCTCGACCATGGTACATTTCTCAACACTACAATGGCGTAGAACTTCACGGGCTGTACCTCCGTCACCGCCACCAATAATTAATACATTTTTTGGTGCTGGGTGGGTAAATAATGGCACGTGAGAAATCATGTCATGATAGGCAAATTCATCGCGCTCGGTTACCATCACTAACCCATCATTGAGCAGCATTTTGCCATGCCCTTTGGTTTCAACGATGTCAACAGTTTGATATTCACTCTTGCCAGAGAATAATACTTTTTCTACTTTAAATTTAAGACCTAAAAAGTCTTCAAATTTTTCTTCTATCCATAAATTAGAGTTCATGGTTTTCTCCGTCGACTTCAAACACTGTGGCTTGAGTAAATTGTTGTGTTGGTAAAATATAATTTGCAAAATTAACTAAAAAACCGTTGGTTAATTTTTGTTGTACTAGTGATTGACTAACATAGTCTTGAGGGACACTTTTATCGGTAAGTGTCTGAAATTGCGTTTCGTTATAGCAGAGTAAATCAAATGATGACGGTTTTAGGACGTCGAGAATGATTGGCAATAAATCAATTAAATTCACATTAGACTCAAAGCTGATATAACTACTATCTGCTTGCGGTGTCACATGAATAGTGAGGTATTGACGGCCACGAATGGCATTAACCGAATAGCCATAAGGTTGAAATACAAAGTCGTCTAACTGAAAATCAGGAATAAGTTGTTCAAGCTTTAAAAACTCTCGGATATCGTTGGCTGCTAATCCGTGACGAGTTAGATGATTTGAAGCGTCATGACATATTTGATATGCAAATATTTCATAGGTTTTATCATCGGTGGCTGCTTTAAAGTCGTTATCTTGATGAAAAATAAAGTTGTGGTGACTGTCCATCGCACCGAACCGCATGGCTTTACCTGGAATGTATTTGGTTAACCGCTTTACATCATCGCCAAAGCAACTAGGTTGTGCATGAGCATAGTATTCATTTTTGCGTTGATAAGTTAAGTGCTTAATTGTATCTACACCTAGTTGTTCAATAAAGTACTCGACTGAATTGACAAGGTTGGTTTCACCGCAGGTCAATATAAGGAAGTAGTTATCCCAAACAAATAAACTCGACTCTGATAACAAAAACGCCTTGCACTCTGCATTGCGAATACTTGAGAGTATTTTTGCATTACACCGAATGACGAGCTCCGCCCAAAAGGCGTCACTGACATCGTTAAGCAATGACAACTTTTCGTTGTGCACGAGAATTTCAACTTTTTTTTCAGAACCTTCAAAAAACACTGGCTTTCCTAAATAGAGTTTGACTAAAACTACAAGTTAACTATAACGTCATTGTGCAGGATACCCAGACACAAAAAATCGCGCTATTTTACAAAAAAAAGTGTAGATTTCAAGATAAAAATAATCAAATGATGAGTTAGTTTATTTACTGCTAAAAAGACTATACTTTATGGCAATTTTAAGCATAATGCGACCTAAAAACTCCCATGACTAACATGGTATTTTATGATGAATAACAACGACGAAATGATAAACAAACAGAATAAAGTCTGCGATTTGGTGGTCAACTTTATCGAGCCTGATATACGATTTGAGTGTGCAAAAACACCCGATGGAATTTACCCTGATTCTGTTCACCTGCTCGGTTTTGAGTTTGATGGCACGGCTTGCTTTAGAAAAGGAACAAAAGCTGGGCCAAATGCCTTACGCGGGGTGTCGGATGGTATAGAGTCTTATTCACCTTACCTTGATGATGACATTGATGATATCGTTTTTTACGATCTAGGTAATTTGTCGACTGAGGCTAAACTGAGCGACAATCAACACAAAAACATTGAGCAGCAATGGCAAGTTGCCACCGATGACTACATTGCACAATTTAGTCCTGAGTCGATTAGTCAGCATTGCATAAAGACCTTAACACTAGGTGGTGAGCATTCTATTTCCTACGCCCCTATCGTAACGTACTTAAAAGCCTATGATGACTTAGTATTATTACATTTAGATGCCCATGCTGATTTAAGAGATGGTTATTTAGGCTTTCATTACTCACACGCTTCGATTATTAAACGTGTTTCTGATCATTTTTCAGGGCAGCATCAATTAATTCAGTACGGGATCCGCTCAGGCACAAAAGACGAGTATCAATGGATGCGTTCAAATAACACGTTAATCAATTCGCGTGAGGAATTTTTACAAAGCGTTGCCGATTTAGATGACAGTCGACCTATCTATTTAACCTTGGATCTTGATTATTTTGATCCGAGTTTCTTTCCGGGAACGGGGACGCCAGAACCCGGTGGTGAAGACTTTCATTCTTTTGTCAGCCTCTGCAAAATTTTAAAAAACAAGAACTTTGTCGGCTGCGATGTTGTTGAACTCTCGCCAGAGATTGACGCTACGGGCAATAGTGATGTTTTCGCTGCTAAAGTTGTCCGAGAACTGATTATTTGTTTAAACACTAAATAGAGAAATGCGCTTGAAAACTGTATTAACACCATGGTCAATTGATGACGCTGAAAATACCTATCATGTAAAACGCTGGGGCAATGGCTATTTTGATATCGGCGAAAGTGGCGATATTCAAGTTATTCCACGTTATGACCAGCCGAACCTAAAGATTAACTTAAAAGAAGTGATTGACGAAATGCAGAGTAAGGGCATTCAGTTTCCTGCTGTCATTCGCTTTCACGATATTCTGCGCTCACAAGTTGAACTGCTCAATAAGACATTTAGAAATACCATTGAAGATGCAAACTACCAAGGGCAGTACTTTGGTGTCTTTCCTGTGAAAGTTAACCAAATGCGTGAAGTCATTGAAGAAATAGTCAGTGCTGGAAGTCGTTATAATTATGGACTGGAAGCGGGCTCTAAGCCGGAGCTAATTGCTGCACTTGCCTACAATACCAATAAGAATTCATTAACGATTTTGAACGGTTACAAAGATGATGAGTATTTACGCTTGGCTTTGTTAGGGTTGAAAATTGATAGAAAAGTGATCGTGGTTATTGAAAAGTATAGTGAGCTGATTAAGTTAATCGACCTTGCTAAGCAACTCAAAATAAAGCCGATTATCGGTTTACGCGTCAAAATGATGGTTAAAGGACGTGGTAAATGGGAACATTCTAGTGGTGAACGCGCAAAATTTGGTTTAAGCATTGCTGAAATCCTCAATGCTGTAACCTATTTAGAATCCGAAGGTTTAATCGACTGTGTTAAGTTATTGCATTTTCATATCGGCAGTCAATTAACAGATATTCGTGCCATTAAAGAAGCCGTTCAAGAAGCATCTCTGGTTTACAGTAAGTTGTTCAAGTTAGGTGTGCCACTGGAATATATTGATGTCGGTGGCGGGCTAGCGATTGACTATGACGGCTCACAATCAACAAACGATTCATCTTGTAATTACAATCTATCAGAGTATGTCTCTGACATTGTCTATGGCTTTAAACAAAATTGTGATCTTGAGTCAGTACCTCATCCACATATTGTCAGTGAAAGTGGGCGAGCGATGACGGCTCATCATTCGTGCGTGATAACCAATGTTATTGGTGAAATACACCCAAGCGGTACACAGTATTTCACGGGGAAAGCAACGGGCGAACACATCATAGTTAGCAATATTCGTGAATTGGAAAAAAACTTAGCGGTAACTGACAGAAATGACAATCAGCAAGAGATTTATAATGACGCCGTGCAATTAAAATCTCAAGCAATGCAGGCTTTCAAACTGGGTATATTGAGTCTGGATGATCTTGCCAAAGTGGAAACAATGTATTGGCGCATTCTTAATGAGATTGAGCAGCAAATGCAACATCTTGACTTTGTTCCGGAAGCATTGAATGATATTTCTCAATTGTTGTCATCACAATATTTAGCCAATTTCTCAGTTTTCCAGTCTGCTGCTGATTCTTGGGCAATTGATCAGGTTTTGCCTATCGTACCGGTTTCACGCTTAAACGAGGCACCGACTAAGTTGTGTAGCTTGGTCGATATCACCTGCGATAGCGATGGTAAAATAGATAAATTCATCGGTAATGATACAGTTGCAAACAACATTCCGTTGCACACACTCAACCCCGCTGATGATTACTTCATCGGTATCTTTCTAACTGGAGCTTATCAAGATGTTATGGGAGATATGCACAACCTATTTGGTCGTTTAAACGAAGTTCATATTGTCAGTTATGACGATGATCCTAAGGACTTCTACATTGAAGAGGTGATTAAGGGGTCGTCAGTTGATAATGTTCTTTCTACCATGCAATACACCCCGGCAATTATGGCGCAAATAATCAAAAAAGAAATCGATGATCAAATCGCTCGAGGTAAAATTAAACCACGTGAAGGTGTCAATTTGATTGATTTTTATGAGGATTGTTTGGACGGTTACACCTATTTGAAGTAAGTAGTCAGTTTGAAATAAATAGTCAGTAATTACATTCCAGTCTGACGGATTATTGTGTCTTGCATGGTAGACCTACCTAAGGGGGAGCTCTATGTGCCAGTGATTATCCATGTTCTTATAAGGGGCCTTGGATACGATAGCTGGGGCAGGCTGGCAATGAATCCATTGGCTTTAACAACGGTAAATCCCTCAAGTGATTACAAGAAAGGATGACGACTTTAGTAGAACTGATTTGGTGGTATAAGAACGATATGATGAGTCAACGATTCTTTAGTGTCTACATAACATGTTGATTGAGTGTAGGGTTGTTTGACATTTTTAGTCAAAATGTCAATGAGTTCCTGAAGCGATACACACCAAATTAGGCGACACCAGACAAGGCAAGCTCATGCGCAAGAAGTTATTCTTTATTCCCGGCACAATGTGTACCGATAAACTGTGGACGGAAGTGCTACCACATTTGGCAAAAGATTTTGAACCTGTTTTGTTGAATATCCCTCAGGGAAAGAGTTTTGATGAACTTGCAGCATATTACGACAATTTATTTGGTGATAAGCCTGTTCATGTGATTGGCTTTTCACTGGGTGGTTACATCGCTGCTTATTACGCCATGCGATATCCACACAACGTTGCCAAATTATTTGTGATATCTAATAGCCCGACCGCGCTTCCAACACTTGAGTATACTCAACGTAGTAAGGTTCTTGAGTTTGCTAAAATTCATGGATATAAAGGGATTAGCCGCAAAAAAGCTGCTGGCTTATTAGACCGTGGTGTTCTATCAGATTCAGTTGTTGATCTGATTATTGAGATGGATAAAGAAAGTGGTGAAGAACAATTCTTTAGTCAATACCAATGTACCTTAGAACGAGAAGACCTCAGAGTAGCTATTAGCGACTTTCCATTTCCGACACATTTTTATTATAGTGAAGACGACGCTGTGGTTAATTCACAGTGGCTAAGTAATTTAGAGGGGCTTAATATGAGACTATCACTTTATAGCACGGCTGGTAGTGGCCACATGTTGCCCCTTGAAAAACCTCATGAGTTGGCAACACAAATCAACCGATGGGCACAATGATAGACACTGGCTAACTAAATGGCACTGTTAGCGACTTAGAGCAAAGTTACGTACACAACATCAATCAAAACTGATGTACGATTTTATTCCTTATTTTCTAGCGATTGCGATTTTTTTTGTTATAAACCACTTAAATATTATTTTACACTTGAGCCGTTGTGTTTAACACGAGAAGAAAATATATTTAATGTAAGCATTCGTAGGAGGGGTACGATTTGAAAACGTTACTAAAGTGGCTACTACTGCTAGGTTTGTTGTTCGCTGCGTTAATTTCTTATAGTTATGGTTTTTCAAACGGTGTAGTGTTCTTTATCGTTTTGGGGGCTGCTTTAGAGCTGTCAGTTTGGATAGTTGCTCTAAGAAAAAGGACAAAAAAATAATAACGCTATGAGCCTCCTATCCAGCAGGTCATGTTTTTTGCCTATCAAAACACCACAGTTACTTTCTGTTGGTTCTTATGTGTGAAGATGCTACATTAATTTTACAAATGCTCGTTAACAGGTTTAGACTTATACCCTGTTAACGCGCTCTAACACCGTTAATTGTTTGTTGATTTAAATACGAATGTCTAGGATGTCGATTTATGCAAGAAACCATCGAATCTCTCCTTCAAGAAAATGCGGCACTGAAATCTGCATTAACCGATCTTAAAAAGAATAAACATGAATTAGAACTTGTTATTGAAAATACCGGTGTCGGCATTTGGGATTGGAATGTTCAAACCGGTGAGACGATATTTAATGAACGCTGGGCAAATATCATTGGCTACACGTTAGCTGAGTTAGGTGAACTCAGTATTAAAACGTGGCTTAAATTCGCACATCCTGATGACTTGCAAGAGTCAGAGCGTCTGCTTAAGGCGCATTGGTCAGGTGAGTCAGAGTATTATTTATTCGAATCTCGAATGAAGCATAAAAAGGGCCATTGGATTTGGGTTTATGATACAGGCCGGGTGGTGGAATGGGAAAGTGAAGGTGTGCCAAAGCGGATGATTGGAACGCATCTCGATATCACCGATAAAAAAGTCGCAATTGCCAATCTTGATGCAGCAAACAAACAACTTAAAAAACTGAGTTATATTGATGCACTAACACAGATCCCAAATCGTCGTGCTTATGAAGAAAAGATTAAAACGGAAATTAGTGTGGCTCGTCGTGCCAACTCATTTTTAGCAATTTTGATGATAGATATAGATAATTTTAAGGAGTTTAATGACACTTATGGGCACGACAAAGGCGATGAGGTTTTACTACAAGTCTCGCAATTAATTAAAACAGCATTGCCAAGAAAAACCGATTTTGTCGCGCGGTATGGTGGTGAAGAAATTGCAATTATTCTACCTTTTACCCAGCTTAATGGTGCAATCAACATTGCAAAAACAATAGTTGAGCAAGTCTTTTCCTCGGCAATTGAACATCAACACTCCTGTTATGATAAGAGTGTAACGGTTAGTGTGGGTGTCGCTTGTTCTGATAGTTCTTATGAAAAGTTGATGCACTTTGCCGATGAAGCGCTGTATGAGGCAAAACGTAAAGGACGAAATCGCTACGAGGTACATACCACAGAGACTATTACGTGAGTTGGCTAGACTAATAATCACGTATCAGCCTCTAAAGGGGGATGCGCAAATCAAAGCGCGCTCCACCAAGGTGCGATTGGCTAATGGAGATTTCTGCCTTAATTTTTTTACAGGCCCCTTTCGTAATCGCTAAACCAACTCCTAAGCCGCCGGTTTTTCGACTACGGCTTTTATCTAATCGAGTAAAGGGTATGAAAACGGTTTGATAATCCTTAGGGTCGATTCCTTGACCGTCATCACTTACCATGACACAAACTATTATAATAGCGATGCAGCTTTTGCGGCTCATTAGCCTTTTTATAGTACTGGTGCGAGTGCGCTCTTTCTCTTAAAACAAAAAGGGTATGATCTTAAAAAGATTGAGCAGGGTATATTACCGTATGAGGCAGCATTAAAGGTAACTGGCTTGGATGAAGTGGAGCGTATGCAACGCTTAAATGATATTTATCAAAGCACTGAGTGGAAAAGCGCACAAGAAGCAGCGAGTCGCTATGTGAAGTTACTGTAAGAGACACATTCATTGGACCTAGATAAAAGCCAGCTATAACCAGCTAAAGTCTCAATAAAGTATTATGATTAAAGAGTGTCATCAAAACTACGGTTAAACATGAGTAAACGGAGCCTTGATCTTATTCACCTGCTTTTAGCTGGTCTGACAATTGTTGGTTGGGGGGTACTGTTTTATGCACTCGTTGTGTTCCACCAAGCACGACCAGAAATGAGTACGATTATTACACTTCATCATGAGATTGCCGTTAGGACAACTTGGCTACTGAGAGTTTATGAGCGTTTGATGTTTTTATTATGGTTTTGCGCTGGGGTAAGCTTCGCATCGATTGTGGTCAATTGGTACCTACGCATACAACAACAGGATACTTATTGGTTTCCCGCATTACTATTGGGGGCTGTGTCGAGTGTGGGCGCCTTAGTCTTAACTATTTGGCGTCCATTAATGAATAGCTAAGCGAAACTGCTCGATGATAGCTGCTGTAGCGCCCCAGATGGGCCAGCCGTCGGTCGGCTTAAAATAGACAGGGTAGATGCCATCATGCCGGCAGATATCGATATTGAAATGGCTTTCATCATTAAACAATTGCGCAAGTGGCAGCTCTATGACCTCAGCAACTTCATCTAAGTTGGGGGTAAAGATAATATCTGGTTCAATAAACCCAATGTACGGCTTGATGGTAAAACCTGTAACGGTCTGGTAAGCGGGTAATTGACCAAAGATACTTACTTTGTGATGCTCAACACCTAGCTCTTCAAAATTTTCTCGTAGGGCTGTTTCCATTAATGAGCTGTCTGTTAGATCGAATTTACCACCGGGGAAACTAATTTGATTTGGGTGGTGCCTAAGGTGACTGGCTCGCTGGGTCAGCACCATATAGATCTGCCCATGACGTTCGACTAAAGGAATAAGAACGGCGCTAGGGGTGAGGTGCCCACTCATGGGAATTTGAGCTAACACTTTTTTAAAACTATTCATTTGAAAAAGTGTAATGAGTTGCTCTCTATTCATCAGTGTCTCCCAAGTGTTACATTTACTCTCCCGCTAAGAGTGGAAGTATCGAGGCTACTTTATCAAAACATTCTTGGTATTCAGCATCGACTTGTGAGTCAGCTACAATTCCGCCGCCGGCCCAACAAAAAATTTCCTTCTCTTGCTCTGTCTTATTTAAGCATAGCAAGGTTCTGATGGTTATATTGGTGTCCATTTGATTATCTGCACTAATATAGCCAATTGAACCACAATAGATGGAACGGCGATGGGGTTCAAGTTGATCAATGATATTCATTGCATTAATTTTCGGGGCTCCAGTAATTGAACCGCCAGGAAAAGCGTTCTTGAGTAACCCTACCGTGGTGACATCGCTGCTTAGTTCAGCAGTGACAGTACTAACAAGATGATGAACATTTTTAAAACTTTCAATATCAAACAACTTTGGGACTTGGACACTCCCTGGCTTTGCGCTACGGCCAAGATCGTTTCTTAAAAGGTCAACGATCATGAGGTTTTCACTTTGATCTTTCTCGCTATCTCTTAATTCTTGCGCTAATAACAGATCATGCTCGACATCTTGACTACGAGGGCGTGTTCCCTTAATTGGTTTAGTTTCTACAAAGCCTTGGTGACACTGTATGAAACGTTCGGGTGAAACACTTAAGATTGCACCTTGTTCAAGTCGAATAAACGCACTAAAAGGCGTATTGTTTTGATCGGCTAGTGTTAAATAGGCTTGGTATTCATCACCTTGATAATTAGCTTCAAAGCGTTGGGTTAAATTGATTTGATAACAGTTACCAGCACGCAAATGGCGCTGGACTTGTTGAAATTTGTTGTCGTATTGCTCTCGAGTTAACTGGTTACGCCAAGCACCTCTTAGTTGAAATTGTTGAGGGGATTGATGTTGCTTAGCCGTGGCAAGCAACGTATTGACCTGGGTTAATGCCTGTTGGTGTTGATCCGCTGTACCGCGAGTTGTTAGTAATACCTCATTAGTTGCACGGTTAAACACAATGCCACTACGATAAATCCCTACGGCCATGACAGGGAGGTCGATGTCTTTGGCAGCGATTTGGTCGATGCGCTCACAATGTCGGCCTAGGTCGTAACTAAAATGTCCTAGCGCTCCACCAGTGAAAGGTAGCTGGTGGCCTTCATCACTTAACTCTGCCAAAGCAAGTATTTGTTCAAGGACATCAAAAGGGTTGTCATATGAATAGGTTTGCTCATTTGTTTTACAGTCTGTGATTAGCGTCTTCTCGTCATCACTTTGTAAGGTATATAAAGGGTCAAACACCATAATGTCGTACTTTGCGTCGATATGGGCGCTAGCTCCGGAGTCTAGCAACATAGCCCATGGGTGCATGGCCACTGTTGAAAATAACTCTCGGCAAGTTAAGCTGGTGGAAAGTGATGAGCAATGAACGAGTGAAGACATTTTAACCTATTAATTTGTTGGACGTTGGTAGCACTTGGCTAGTGACATTTAAGCAAGGTATTATATACTCAAACGCAACTTGGATGCATCGAGTTTGATCGCTGCACCACAATAATAAAATATAAGTTGTATTTGCAATAGTTTGATTCCGAAAGGGGATATTGATGACCGTAATTAAAAAAGCAGATTTTATTGAAAGTATTGAAGATTCACTTCAATACATTTCATATTACCATCCTAAAGATTTTATTGATGCGATGGAAAAAGCCTATAACACCGAACAAAGCAGTGCTGCGAAAGATGCAATTGCACAGATTTTAATTAACTCACGCATGTCTGCAGAAGGTCACCGTCCGCTATGTCAAGATACGGGCATTGTTACTTGTTTCGTTAAAATCGGTATGAATGTACGTTGGGATTCCGACTTAACAGTTCAAGAAATGGTAGATGAAGGTGTTCGTCGAGCTTATAACAATCCAGATAACCCGCTACGCGCTTCTATCGTTGCTGACCCAGCAGGATCACGTAAAAACACTAAAGATAACACACCTGCGGTTGTTCATATCGATATGGTTGCAGGCGATGAAGTTGAAGTTATGATCGCTGCAAAGGGTGGCGGTAGTGAAAACAAATCGAAAATGGTCATGTTAAACCCGTCTGATTCAATTACCGATTGGGTATTGAAAACAGTACCAACTATGGGTGCAGGCTGGTGTCCACCGGGTATGTTAGGTATAGGTATTGGCGGTACAGCTGAAAAAGCGGCAGTGATGGCTAAAGAGTCATTAATGGAAAGTATCGATATTAATGAAATCATTGAGAATGGTCCTCAATCAGGTGAAGAAGAACTACGTTTAGAAATATTCAACGAAGTTAATAAGTTAGGTATTGGTGCGCAGGGTCTTGGTGGTGTTAATACTGTACTTGATATTAAAATCAAGTCAGCACCGACACACGCTGCATCAAAACCTGTTGTAATGATCCCTAACTGTGCTGCAACACGTCACGTACATTTTCATCTCAATGGCAGCGGTCCGGCAAATTTATTGCCGCCGAAGCTAGAAGATTGGCCTGAGATCACTTGGGAAGTAGGCGATAACGTGCGCCGAGTCAACGTAGATAATTTATCTAAAGAAGACATCTCTGAGTGGAAAACAGGAGAAACTGTTTTACTTAGCGGTAAAATCTTAACTGGTCGCGACGCTGCACATAAGAAAATTCAAGAACTCTTAGCAAGTGGTCAAGGTTTACCTGCAGGTGTAGATTTCAACGGTAAATTTATCTATTACGTTGGCCCTGTTGACGCTGTAGGCGATGAAGTTGTTGGTCCTGCTGGCCCTACAACATCAACTCGTATGGATAAATTCACTAAGATGATGCTTGAAGAAACTGGCTTGTTGGGCACCATTGGTAAAGCTGAACGTGGACCTGCGACAGTTGAAGTCATTAAAAATAATAAGTCTGTTTATTTAATGGCTGTTGGTGGCGCTGCTTATTTAGTGTCTAAAGCCATTAAGAAGTCACGTGTTGTTGCATTCCCTGAATTAGGTATGGAAGCAATTTATGAGTTTGAAGTTGAAGATATGCCCGTAACTGTAGCGGTTGATTCAACAGGCGAAAACGCTCATGACACTGGCCCAAGTACTTGGCGCGTCAAGCTACAAGACCCATCGGCTTAAGTCATTACTCATTGAACATTAGTCTAGTTGGCTAATGTTCAACTGTTGTTCAGCTTATCTCTGTTACGATTAACAAATCATAAATTTACGGAAAACATAACATGAAAAAGATTTCTCTCGCACTTATGACTGCAGCATTACTTGCCGGTTGTGGTGAGCAAGCTAAAGAAGAGACAAAAGATACATCTAAAGAAACGAAAAGTGCCGTTTCACAAATGGTATCTGATGCTAAAGAAACGGCGACTAATTCATTGTCTGAAGCAAAAGAAACGGCAAGCAGCAGCCTAGCAGATGCAAAAGAGGCGGCTTCAACTAAACTTGACCAAGCGAAACAAGAAGCATCTAGTAAATTGGAAGCTGCAAAAGCCGAAGCAAGTGAGCAGTATCAAAATGCTAAAACTCAAGCGGCAGATAAAGTAGAGGCAGCGAAAAAAGCTGCTGATGATTTACTGAAAAAAGAGAAAGAAGAAAAAGAGCAAAAACTAAAGGAAGCAATTAAGCTATAATTTAGACTATTGTTTAATTAAGCCCCAGTTTTTACTGGGGCTTTTTTGTTTGTGCTGGTATGATAATCGCAAAAATATAGATAAAAATATAAAGGTTATTTAATGCAGTATTCATTAAGCAAATTATCGCTAGGGGTTATAAAAGCCAGCGCTGTCATTTCGTGTTTAGGTTTAACCGCTGCTGTATCAGCAAAAGGTTTTGATGTTGAAACACTGACTAAATTAAATAGTGTCCATTCTGCGAGTGTTTCACCTAATGGCGAATTCTTAATCTATGGCCATAAAAAGGTAAATAAAGACACCAAAGTGTCTAACTTATACTTACGCAACCTTAATGATATTAAACAACCGATTAAACAATTAACTGCGCATAAAACAACAGAGCATGACGTTGTTTGGAGTAACGATAATAAAACCATCTATTTCATTTCAGCTAGAAGTGGTTCTGCACAAGTATGGTCATTAGCATTAGATGGCGGTGAAGCGCGGCAAGTGACGGACTTACCCATTCCAGTCAACGGTATCAAATTATCACCCGATAACAAAAAAATCGCTTTGGCCTTAACCGTTTTTCCAGAGTGTAAGACAATACAATGTACTGCTGATAAGAAAAAAACGTTATCAGAGAAACCAAACCAAGGGCGCGAATACACCCAGCTAATGGTTCGTCATTGGGACACTTGGAAAGACCATAGTTACAATCACGTGTTTGTTGCTGACTTAACGAATAACCAAGCCAAGAATCTCGTTGATATCCATAAAGGCCTTAAAACCGATGTTCCTGCGAAACCATTTTCGGGCATGGAAGAGGTGAGTTTTACACCTGACAGTGCAAGCATTGTTTATTCTGCTAAATTAGGTGATCACACCCAGTCTTGGCACACCAACTACGATTTATGGCAAGTGCCTGTGACAGGTGGTAAAGCAAGTAACTTAACGGCAGCTAATACGGCATGGGATTCACAACCTGTATTTTCAAATGACGGGCGCTATATGGCCTATGCTGCTATGAGTAAACCTGCGGCCGAGTCCGATCGATTTGCAATTATGCTAAAAGATCTTGTAACGGGTAATGTAAAAGAGGTTGCTCCATTATGGGATCGCTCAGTTCGTTCAATTAAGTTTGCGCCAGACAGCCGTAATTTATATGTGACCGCTCAAGATCTAGGGCAGGTATCTGTTTTTGCCATAAACATTCAATTTGGTGACGTTAAAACATTACATAATGAAGGTAGTTCTTCTATCATCGGTGTTAGTGGTGATAACGTTATTATTAGTAAGAAAGACTTATCAAGCCCAGGTGACTTATATTCGTTAAGTAATGACGGCACGAGTCTAGAAACATTAACCAATGTTAACAAAGACGTTTTAGCCGATGTGGATTTTGGTGAATACTCACAATTCACCTTTAAAGGGTGGAACGATGAAACTGTTCACGGTTATTGGGTAAAGCCTGCGGACTTTAAGCAAGGTGAAAAGTACCCTATAGCATTCTTAATTCACGGCGGTCCACAAGGCTCATTCGGTAATAGCTTTTCAACACGTTGGAATCCACAACTGTGGGCCGGGGCTGGCTATGGTGTTGTTATGATAGACTTTCATGGTTCAACAGGTTATGGCCAGCAATTTACCGACTCTATCAACCAAGACTGGGGTGGCAAGCCGCTAGAAGACCTTCAAAAGGGCCTCGCTGCTGTAACCAAGCAACAACCTTGGTTAGACGGTGATAATGCGTGTGCGTTAGGAGGATCTTATGGGGGTTACATGGTTAACTGGATTGCGGGTAACTGGAGTAAACAATTTAAATGTCTAGTAAATCATGCTGGTTTATTTGACATGAGAATGTTCTACAATGTGACTGAAGAGTTATGGTTTCCTGAGCAGGACTTTGGTGGTAGTTACTTAAACGTTAAAGAAAACTACGAGAAGTTTAATCCAGCAAACTTCGTTCAGAATTGGCAAACACCTATGCTAGTTATCCACGGGGAAAAAGATTTCCGTGTACCTTATGGCCAAGGCTTAGCAGCGTTTACTGTCTTGCAACGCAAAGGGATTGATTCCAAGTTATTAATGTTTCCTTCGGAAAACCACTGGATTTTAACCAATGACAACAAAAAGCAGTGGTATAAAAACGTGTTGGATTGGATGGATAAATACACCGCTAAGTAATTAATAGTTAAGTCGGAAAAGTCAGGAACAAGCAAGTCTTCATTGTCTTGTAAGCTTCTGACTTTTTGTTATCTCTTGTTTGATTATTACGCACTAACATTTGTGAGTAAATAACCTAAGATTAAGAGTTATAACATGTTATTTAATTTTATCGCGACTATTCGAGATGCCACTTGACAGCGCGAACCAAAGCGTTATATTTAAAACGTTCGTTTATCAAAGGATTTTAAAAGTGCAAAAGGTCGATACAAAAACAAAAATATTAAATGCGGCTGAACAACTGTTTGCTGAACGAGGGTATGCAGATACATCGTTGCGCTTAATAACAAGTCAAGCAGAGGTTAATTTAGCATCAGTTAATTATCACTTTGGTTCTAAAAAAGAATTGATTCAAGCTGTGCTTGCACGATATTTAGAAGTGTGTGCACCTAGCCTTGAGCAGTCACTTGCTGTCCTTAATAAGAGCGATGTGCCTTTTACCCAGCATGATGTCTTTAATTGTTTGTTAGCGCCTTTACTGGAATTAAACACCTTTCGCCATCGCGGCACATCAATATTCCTACAGTTGTTAGGCCGTGGCTATATTGAGAACCAAGGTCACCTTCGCTGGTTCATCACGACACATTACGGCAAAGTGCTAACTGCATTTAATAAAGCCGTTCAAGATGCTAACCCAGACTTATCTAAAGAAGAGATTTTCTGGCGTCTACATTTTACACTCGGCACTGTAGTCTTTACGATGGCCTCAAGTAAGGCACTTATTGATATCGCCAAAGCTGATTTTGACGTTGATGTGGATATTGAAGGGCTAATTAAGCGCGTCGTACCTTTCATTTCATCGGGTGTCAGCGCTGGTGGTACCTTGCCCTAAAGCATGGCACCACAATACAGTCTATAATCAAACAAGCCACATTTTTGTGGCTTGTTTTATATTGGTGCTAATTTAGCCGCATCCATGTAATTAACCAGAAATATTGGATAAATTATCCTATGGTGCTTAATTGTTAGCTTGATTTAAGCTATCATCGCACCACTCATTACATAATAACTATAAAACTAAGGAATTTGGTGTGGAATCAATTAATAATTTCCTTCTGCTACTAGATAGCTATCTAGGCTCAGCAGGTTACTTTCCCTTTCTTCTGTTAGGAACGGGTCTGTTTTTTACTCTTTATTTGGGTTTTCCCCAAGTTCGCTATTTCAAGCACGCATGGAACGTGGTTACTGGTAAGTACGCTAAGCCAGAAGATAAAGGTGATACTACTCACTTTCAAGCGTTAGCAACTGCATTATCAGGTACTGTAGGTACTGGTAACATCGGTGGCGTTGCTTTTGCATTATTTCTAGGTGGTCCTGCGGCATTATTCTGGATGTGGGCAACGGCTTTCTTTGGTATGACTACCAAGTTTGTCGAGGTGACCTTATCGCATAAATATCGTGACCAAGTTGAAGATGGCACGATGGCCGGTGGCCCGATGTACTACATGGACAAGGGCCTGAATATGAAATGGCTCGCCGTAATTTTCGCGCTCGCGACTATTATCAGTTCATTTGGTACTGGTAACATGCCACAAGTAAATAATATTGCTGTTGGTATGCAAGATACTTTTGGTATCGAGCCAATGCTTACAGGTGGTGTATTAGCCATTATTCTAGCTTTAGTTATTCTTGGTGGTATCTCTCGCATTGCGAAAGTGACGTCAACGATTGTACCTGCTATGTCAGTAATTTATATCGTTGGTGCTTTAGCGGTTATATTCTATAACATTGAAAATTTGGTTCCTTCTTTCTTATCAGTATTTGAATACGCCTTTACTGGTTCAGCGGCTGTTGGCGGCTTCTTAGGGGCAAGTTTTGCTTATGCATTTAATCGTGGTGTTAACCGTGGTTTATTCTCAAACGAAGCGGGTCAGGGTAGTGCACCTATTGCCCATGCATCTGCGAAAACTGATCAGCCAGTGGCTGAGGGTATGGTATCAATCTTAGAACCATTTATTGATACTATAATCATCTGTACTTTAACTGGTATGGTGATCTTGTCGTCAGGTGTATGGAATCAAAAGTTTGAAAATGAATTCCAACGTTCGGATATGATCTATCTAGCTGGTGAGTACTCGGATAAAAATGAAGATGACCGTCAAGCACTGTACAAATATCTTAACCGTTATGAAAGTGATGTAGCCCCATTTAGTGGTCAAGTCCAAGTAATCGATGGTAAAGTAAATGATAGTCGTTTCACCCTAATGAATGCTCGTTCAGTTGCTGAAGATACTATTTACCGTATTGAAGACCAGCCATTTAACGGACAAATTGAGATTATCGACGGTAAGCTTACTAACGATGCAATTATTGTTGAAGGTAAATCTCTTGTTCATTCCGCCAAACTTACGACAATAGCTTTTAAACAAGGTTATTTCGGTGAGTATGGTCAATACATTGTATCGATTGGTTTATTACTTTTTGCGTTCTCGACTGCTATTGCCTGGTCATACTATGGTGATCGCGCGGTAACTTATTTATTTGGTAATAAGTGGGTTAAAACCTACCGTGTTTTCTATGTTGCAGGCTTTTTCTGGGCATCGTTTGCCGACACCACTTTAGTATGGACTCTAGCTGCTGTTGCAATTGTATTGATGACTATACCTAACTTAATTGGTATTCTGCTACTTGCAAAAGAGATGAAAACGACCGTTAAAGATTATTGGAAAAACTTTACCCCAAATGATTAACCATTAGTGGTTTCTAGTTTGAGCATTGATAAAGGCACCGACTTGTTTTAGCGGTGCTTTTTTTTGTAAAATGAATTAAATATTTTTTATGGGAGCCTGTAATGGCAATTATTTCTTGCCCCTCGTGTCAAAAGCAAATCTCTGATAAAGCGTCTATGTGTATGCACTGTGACGCAACCATTGGGCCGATATCAAAAGAGTCGATGGAGTCTTCTGCTCGTGTTCATAAAATAAAACAAGCTCAGGGAATACAAATACAAACCTTTCTTGCCCTTATCCTGTTTCTTGCCGGTTTTACAATCTGGTATTGGGATGATAAGCCTGATGAATACTGGTTTAATATAATCGGTCAGGGTATGATTGCTGTCGGTTTTTTTTGGTATCTACTCAATCGAGTAAGATTAATATTACTCAAACGTTCGTAAGTCGTAGAGGTTAACGTGCAAATAGAACATTTAATCAATAATATGTCGCCAGCTGTTTATGAAGTGATTAAGCAGGGCGTTGAGATTGGTCGTTGGCCGAACGGTGAACCATTGACTGAAGAACAACGTGATATGGCTTCTCAAGCCATGATGTTGTATCAAGGAACTCACCTTGAGCAAACTGATCATATGACCGTTGCAAAAGGTGGCACGCTCAATCAGCATAGTAAATCACAATTGCGTAATCAGTTTAATAACGACGAGATCACGCGTAGCAAGGTCTAATTAGTCTCTGTGAGACCAAAAAAAGGGGCTGACAACGATGTGTCAGCCCCTTTTTTGTTAGTAGCGGAAAACTAGCTAAGTTCGCCCGCAATGTTTTCCTGCATAATTTGCTTAATCTCATCAAAAGGCAAGTTTTTACTTAATAACCAATGAAGCTTTGTTAAAGCAGCTTCAATGGTCATATCACTGCCACTGATAACGCCACAGCGTTGTAGTGAGTTACCTGTGGCATAACCAGACATATTCACCTTTCCGCGCTGACACTGGCTAAGGTTTACAATCACTATGCCAGAGTCACTTGCTTGAGTTAGCACATCTAAAAGGGCTTGATCCTGCGGTGCATTGCCTACTCCGTAACTGAGCATTATTAGTGCTTTTACGGGCTGCTTGATGATATTGGATACCACAGTTGCATCAATACCTGGATAAAGCATAATTACACCGACAGGCTGTTCAGTGATGCTGTCGATAGAGAATGTATGTGTTTTTTGCGCGTCAACTTTAGGTGAGGTTAGTACGCCATCAACTAACTCAATATTAATGCCGACATTAATTAGTTCTGGCAAATTAGGGGATTCGAACGCATTGAAACCATCGGCATAAGCTTTGGTCGAACGATTTCCACGCAGTAGCTTGTTATTAAAAAACAAGCTAACTTCATTGATTGGGTAAAAGGCTGCCAAAAACAGTGCGTTTTGCAGGTTTGACTGACCATCAGACCGCATTTGAGCGAATGGGATTTGTGAGCCAGTGACAATGACAGGTTTATTTAACCCTTGAAGCATGAATGAAAGCGCTGACGCAGTATAAGCCATGGTATCGGTGCCATGTAGAATGACAAACCCATCATAGTCATCATAATGTTGTTCAATGTCCTGTGCGATCCGCTGCCAATCTTTTGGTCGCATATTTGACGAATCGATCAAAGGAAAATATTCATTAATCGAATATTCAGGCATTTCTGGTCTAGCAAATTCAGGATTGTTTCTGACACAATCAGTCAAGAAACCCGTCTGTGGAATATAGCCTTCAGGTGAAGGAGTCATGCCAATTGTTCCGCCCGTATAGGCGATATATATTTTTTTTCTATTCATGTTACACCATAAAAAAGTCCGGCTGAGCCGGACTAATCATTGCTATTGCTCACACTCTAGGCAATAGAGATAAAGATGTTGAGGATCATCAAATTCAGATAACTGGGACAGCTGTGAATCGACATTCGCGAGTAACTGTGCAATTGCACTTGGTCGACGAGGTTCAAGATCAAGCGAGGATACCGCCCCTTGTAGTAGGTCTCGATATAGTTCCTGCATTGGTGTAAGTTGCTTTTCAAGGACGCGTGTCGTGTAGTTTTCAAGCTTCGCGATTTTAGCAGCCTCAGTGATTGCGGTATTCAAATCACCGAGTTGGTCAACTAAACCAAGTTCCTTTGCTTTTGCACCTGACCAGACACGCCCTTGGGCAATGCTATCTACTTCTTCGATTGATAAGTTTCTTGCTTCACTTACTAGGGTTAAAAACTCACCATAGCCATGCTCAATATAAGATTGCATTAGTTGCTTGAATTCAATAGGTAAGTCACGAGTGACTGTAATACCTGCAAATTTCTTCGTTGCTACACCATCAGTGTGGATGCCGATTGAAGCCAATGAGTCCTCAAAAGTATTAATCATACCGAAAATACCAATTGAGCCTGTGATAGTGGTTGGCTGTGCAATGATTTGATCCGCATTGGCAGCAATCCAATAGCCACCAGAAGCAGCGACACTACCCATTGATGCAATGACTGGTTTGCCAGCTGCTTGAAGTGCAATAACTTCATTACGAATTTGCTCAGAAGCATAAGCACTACCACCACCAGAGTCTATTCTTAATACAACAGCTTTAATATCTTCGTTTAATCGTGCTTTCCTTAACAGCATTGATGTACTTGAACCACCAATTGTACCTTTTGGCTGATGGCCGTTAAGGATTGTGCCTTTGGCTACAATGATGGCAATATTAGCGGATTTATCTTGAGGTAGTTGCGGAGATATTAACGCTAAGTAATTATTCAGCGAGATTTTATTGTAGCTTAACTTATTTTTTGATTCGCCTACGATATCCACTAGTAATTTTGTTAAGTTGATATTGTTATCAACAACATCGACTAAGCCGAGATCTACTGCAACTTGAGTGATGTTACCATTAGCGGCTTCGACAGCAGCGAGGTAAGCTGTTGCATTGATATCAAAAGCTTGTGGTGTGATATTTCTTTGCTCTGCTACATCATTAACATATGACTGCCATAGGTCGTTTAACCAAGATTGATTTGCTGTTTTTGCCGCTGTAGACATATCATTTCTAAGGTAGGGTTCTAAAGCCGACTTATAAGTACCAACACGGAAAATGTGTGAGTTAATTTTTAACTTTTCAAACAACTCTTGATGATAGATACGATAGCGAGCAAAACCTTCTATTGAAACCATGCCCTTGTTGTTCATTAGGATTTTGTCGGCATAACTGGCAAGGTAATACTGTGCTTGGTTATAGCTACCGCCAACAGCATAAACGGGCTTGTTACTTTCTTTAAATGTGGTAATTGCTTTACCAATATCTTGTAACTTAGCGAGCGACCCTTTGGCCATGCCACTTGAGTCAATTACCAACATTTTAATATTACTGTCAGTAGTTGCATGATTAATCGCTGTTAGGACGTCACTGAGTAACGTTTCTAATTGTTTAGGCTGACCGTAGGCATCTTGGGTTAATTGATCGATAGGATTAATAGCTTCCTTTTGATCGACCAGCGTGCCTTGAATATTGATGACTAACGCTGCATTTTGAGCAGGGGTAACAGTTTTGTCTTGGCTTGCAATGACGCCAATAAAGGCGATTATTAAGCCAAAGACTAATAAGTTTAGTAATAATTTTCGCGTATTATTGATAATGGACCATAGGAGTCTAATAATGCGGAATACAATGTTGGGCTTTTTTTGCATGTAAATTCTCTGTTTGACAGTATACATTGTTACTTTAACGAATAACGCTTTATTGCGTAAGTGCGAAATTGTAACAGTTTTTTCTAAATAGCATCTAAAAGTTTAACTAAATTATTTATCAAAAAGGTGATTAACCCTATAATGTCGGCAACTTATTCTTTATATGTACCTAATTTGATATGACACCAAGTAAACCTATCGACTCATGGCAGACGCTAAAAGTAGGCTTCTCCTTAACTAAACGTAATTTTATCGCTTATTTACCGGTGCTTCTCATTGGGGTAGTTGCTTCTTATTTTGCAGTAATGCAGGTGATTGAGTACTTAGGCGTTACTCACGAACAGTTGATGGAATCGTCGGGCGGTGTGAAAGGTGACTCAATAAACCCTGAAGTATTATCACAGTTGCAGTTCGGGTTCTTTCTTGTGACGTTAGTATTTGCACCACTTGAGGTCGGTTTAATGATGATGGGTTTGAAAGCTGCTCGAGGTGGAAAGTTAGCCGCCAGTGACATTTTACACATTGTGTCTGATAGCGCGCGAATCATTATTTTATCAGTTTTCACTATCTCGCTTATCCAATTAGGCTCAATGTTGTTTTTATTGCCTGGACTATTTCTGATGATTGTTTTGTCTATGGCGCAAATGCTGATGTGCGATGGGAAAGCAACATTACTACAAGCGATCCCAATGTCCTTTAAAGCGTTAACTAAGCATTGGGCTGCCTGTTTGCTTGTTTATATTATCTTAATTGGACTACTTTTATTATCAGCAGTTATGACACTGGGTGTCGCGTTAATTTTAACTATTCCTTTTTATATGAATGTAAAAGGGCAGCTTTACCATGTCATTTTCGACAACACTTGTGAAGAACCACAAGATAACAACCATTCAGGTAATGAATTCGAGGCGTAATAATGAGATTTGGATATCTAGCAAGAGTTATCACGGCATTAGCACTACTAGTACTTGCAGTGTTTACTCTTAAAGTTTTTTTTCATCAACCAGTGACTGTTGTTGATCCTCATGTTGTGGGTAAACAAGCCTTACCACAAAAAGCTTTGTTACCAGATTTTGCGGCAATTAGTGATATTAGAGAAAAGAAGCGGGCGTTCTTTGACTTTATTCGACCAGGTGTCCGTGCCGCTAATCGTGACATCGCTTTAAATCGTCAATTTCTACTGGATTTACAGCATAAATTGAAAATCGAAGAAAACTTTGAGATTTCACCAAGTAGTTATCAGCGCTATAGTGAACTCGCACAATACTACCAGCATAAAAGTAATGACGTAAATGCTGATTCAATCGCTAAGCTATTAAGTCGTGTTGACATTATTCCTGAAGAGTTAGTGATGGTGCAAGCTGCAAATGAGTCTGGCTGGGGCACATCTCGCTTTGCAAGACTTGGCCTTAATTTTTTTGGCCAATGGTGCTTCACGCAAGGCTGTGGTTTAATTCCCCAATCTAGAAATGAAGGGGCTAATCATGAAGTGCGCGTTTTTGACTCTGTTGATCAATCAATTGCTAGTTACCTTCGAAATTTAAACACTCACCCGGCATATCAACACTTACGTGAGATACGATTAGAGTTGCGTCAGAATAATTTAGAAGTTAACCCAGAGCATTTAGCGCCAGGATTACTCAATTACTCAGAACGCCAACACGACTATGTCATCGAGTTATTACAAATGTTAAGACACAATAAGGCTTTCCTTTAAATGAAAAAAAGATTTGCGACATTAGCAACAGTATTACTACTGTCTGGTACAGTGCAGGCAGACGTTGAAACATCCTTTACCTATGGTGGGATTTATAAGAGCCTGAAAACCGCACAAAGCTCTGAGTTTTCACAGTTGTCTCTTAATTTTGTGTTATTAGAAAACACGACTAAAACATTATGCCCAACCTCAGATGTCTATCTCAGTGATGGTGAAAACAGATATGATATTAGTATGTCTGATGATGGTGAGCTGTTAATACCTTTAGACAAAAAATTAAAAAAAGATCGTGCAACTATTACTTTAAAGACACCTAAAGCAAATATGTGTCACCTATCGATGCAAATTGAGGTAGCGGAGTTTGAGCTTGAAAATACATCATCACGCAATGTTAAATCATGGGTGAAACAATTAAACGGCCTTTATGAAACATTAGCGGGTTGGCCTGGTAAATATTTTATGCCAGAGCTAACGGGGTTAGTACTCGAATTTGAGGCAAATGGCACTTCAGCAGTCTATCGTTCAGTGACGGGAGATCAGACATTTAAAGTGGACAGTGATGGCAAACTAAACTTGAGTGTCGACACGATTAATGCACTTGATACATCTGGCAAGTTTGTATTTAGTCAGTCAGTGGTTGCAGCCAAACCGATTCTTGAAAAATAACACAAGCACCCAATAGGGTGCTTTTAGTTATTTACTGCAGTGCATTAGCTTAATTCTACGATTTGAACATCAGAATTACTGGCAGCAGATTGTTTGACTACTGGCTGATCAAATGCGGTATCTCCACCCTCTATCAATGCGTCAGCAGTGATCTCTTTAAAGTTAAATAGGTCACTATCAGCAAGGTGGGAAGGAACGACATTTTGCATTGCTGTAAACATTGACTCAATACGTCCAGGGAAACGTTGAGACCAGTCGTTAAGCATCGCTTTAACTGCCTGGCGTTGCAGATTTTCTTGCGAGCCACACAAATTACAAGGAATTATCGGAAACTGCTTTAACTGAGCAAACTTTGCAATATCTGATTCAACACAATAGGCGAGGGGACGAATAATAATGTGTTCGCCATTATCACTGCCAAGCTTTGGTGGCATCGATTTTAACTTACCGCTGTAAAACATATTGAGCATCATTGTTTCAAGCATATCATCTCGATGATGACCCAGTGCAATCTTTGTGGCCCCAAGCTCTTTGGCAGTTCGATATAAAATTCCACGACGCATTCGTGAACACAGTGAGCAAGTTGTTTTTCCAGGCTCTATCTTATCCATGACAATTGAATAAGTATCTTCCTCGACTATTTTATAGTCGACACCGATACTATCCAGATAGGTTGGTAATACATGTTCAGGAAAACCTGGTTGTTTTTGATCAAGGTTAACAGCAACGATATCAAAATGGATTGGTGCTCGCTTTTTTAATGAGCACAAAATATCTAATAGCGCGTAACTGTCTTTACCACCAGATAAACAGACCATGACTTTATCGCCGTCTTCAATCATATTAAAATCACTGATGGCTTTACCAACATGACGAGAAAGACGTTTATCTAACTTCTTTAGTTTAGCTTTATCTTGAGTTGATTGTTGTTCAGGGCTTGATTGCATTTATCTAGGTACCACGGCGTTAAAAAGGCCGCTATTATAATGCGACCTAGTTCAGTAATGCAAAATTACCGCTTAAATAAACGGATTGTTACGATATTAATCACTTTGTACTGGCGAAACAAAACCATCGGGTTTGATAGCCAGTAAGTCACAGTCGATCTGATCAATGATATGCTCTGCAGTATTGCCTATAAACGCGGCTGATAATCCCGTTCGGCCTATTGTGCCGATAATCACTAATTCAGCATCAAGTTCTTTAGCTACTTCGGGAATCACATCCTCTGCTAAACCTTCTTTGATGATACAACAGCTTGTTGCAAGGTCATACTGTTGCGCCAATTGTTCTGTTGCTTGTAAGTGATGCTTATAGACCGAGCTATTATATTCTTGGGTGTTAAATTCAGGGATTTCAATTGCTATGTTGACTGGGGTTCCTGGAAAGCTATTGACAACTTTGACGTTGCCATTGATGACTTTCCCAAGATCAGTTGCATGCTGCATGACTTTTTGGTTGAGATAAATATGATCTTCATCTTCTGATACGGCATTAATTGCTGTGACAATTTGGCCGTCTTCGGGCCAGTCATGCTCTTTAACTAACAAGACGTCGCATGGTGATTTGCGTAACAAGTGCCAATCTGTAGGTGTGAAAATCACAGACTTTAATTTGTCATGCTTATGCGTTGATTTGACGAGTAAGTCAATTTGATGCTGTTGAACGTGCTTAATAGCGGCTTCGAAAGGGCGATTAAACCAAGAAACCGTTGTTTCGATCGTCAAATCATCATACTGTGCAGCTAATTCCAGAAGCCATTGTCTTTGCTGTTCTACAACACCGCTACGCATTGCTTCACGTTCATCTTGTGACAACATAGAGGTCATCTCATACGAAAGATCATAGATACATAGGAATAATGATATCTTCGCACCATAACTTCTGGCTAAGAATGCGGCTCGTGCAAGGCTTGGTTGTTCTTGTTTGCTTGGATCAACCATCACCAATATATTCTTGTATTCCATCATAAGACTACCAATAGTTTATTTTAATATACTATTGATAATAGCTTGAATCGTTACTAAGACAATATGGTTTAGGTCAAATTTTTGTTAAATAGACAAAAAAAGCCAGCGAGGCTGGCTTTTGGCGAAGAGATATTTATGAAGAGGTTGTCACACCACTCAGTTGAGCGAGAGCTTGTTTGTCAACAATCGTTATGTACTTACCTTGGACTTCAATCAGGTTATTCTTTTGAAAGCGCCCTAATAAGCGAGAGATAGTTTCAACAGTTAAACCAAGGTAGTTACCGATGTCTCCACGTGTCATCGTTAAGCGAAACTCTTTAGAAGAAAGACCTCGTTCACCATGACGGTCACCAAGACTATCGATGAATGTTGCTAAGCGCTCTTCAGCACTCCGCTTGCTAAGTAGCATCAACATGGTTTGATCGTTAAGAATTTCATCACTCATTAGGCGTAGCATCTGTTGACGTAGACGGGGCATACGACCTGAGAGTTGATCTACTGTATCAAATGGGATTTCACAAACCATTGAAGTTTCTAAAGCGACGGCAAAGCTTTGGTGTATTTCACGGCCGATGCTATCAAACCCAACAATATCACCCGCTAGATTAAACGACGTGACTTGCTCATGGCCATCAGGTGTTATTATATAGCTTTTAAAACTTCCAGAACGAATAGCATAAAGAGAACTTAATGGTTCACCTGCACTACAGATCAGTTCACCTTTTTGAATCGGTTTTTTTCGCTCGATGATGTTATCAAGCTGTCCCATTTCTGTATCATTTAATGTAAATGGAATACATAAATCAGCCATACTGCAGTTTTGACAGTGAATGCTATTGCTTCCAGAACAAGATTGAGAACTCATAATTTACTAGATTTCCGATTTACAATTGAGTTGACAGGATAGTACCATTTATTAATCGATTGAGCGAGATCAATTTATTAACATATTTAGACTTGTAATTGTGATATTAAGCCCATAACAGATTATTAACAAAGCACCAACAGTTCGAAACCAAACATGGCTAAGTAATTGATTAAGGTAGGTTGAGAATAGACCTAGAGCAAACAAGGCTGGCAACGTGCCAAGTCCAAAACCCAGCATGATCTGAGCGCCAGACGTGGCGTTCGCTGAAGCAGCTGCCCAAGTAAGAGTGGTATACACAAGCCCGCATGGTAACCATCCCCAAATAACACCAAAAGGAAATGCAGAAAGTGGTGTTGAAAAAGGGATGAATCGCTTGCCCAATGGCATAATCAGTGGCCAGATAAGTTTACCAATAACTTCTGTTTTTTGAACCAAATTAAGCCAACGCCCGATATAAAGACCTATGACGACCAACATCAGACCTGAGAAAAGTTTGATGATTTGCAAAAAAATCGCTGATTTAAGCGCGAAAAAGCCAAAGGAATAGCCGATTAAAGCACCGGCTATACAATAGCTTACGATTCGGCCACAGTTATAACTTAATATGTAGAGTAACTTATACTTAAGTGCATGCTGGTGATGTAAAGGCAGATTATTAGAAAAGGCACCTACGATGCCGCCACACATGCCAAAGCAATGACCCGCGCTAAACAGCCCGACAATAACAGCGGCATAAAAGTCATATTCAGTAGCATCAAACATAGCAGTTACATTAGCGTTTAGGGTTGTCTGTTTTATTAGACGATGTGTCGTCTTCATCAAATAGGATATTTGAACCTTGACGGTCTAAATCTTCAAACTGGTCACTCTTGACTGCCCAGAAAAAGAAATAAATCGCAATAACGACGATGATCAAAGCAACAGGGATTAAAAGTAGAATAATATTCATGATTTAACCTTTAATAAACGTAACGAGTTAACTACTACGATGAGTGAACTAAGTGACATACCTAAGGCAGCTAACCAAGGAGGTAATAATCCAATCAAAGCAAAAGGGACTGCGGTTAGGTTGTAACCTAATGCCCAGCAAAAGTTTTGGATGATGATACGTTTGACTTTCTTTGCGAGGTCTATGGCATCAGCAACCTTTGAAAGGTCGTCGTGCAATAAGACAATATCAGCACTAGACTTTGCAATATCTGAACCTGTACCCATAGCGAATGAGAGTGGTGCACCTGCAAGGACAGGAGCGTCATTAACACCGTCGCCAAACATCGCAACCACTTTTTTCGGGTTTGTCTGTAATGTATTGAGATAATTTAGTTTCTGACTAGGTGTATTACCTCGTTCAACCTGGTTAACACCTAACTTATCGCCAACAAACAATGCATGGGTAGAATTATCACCAGTGAGTAATGTTGTTTCAATATTGTGACTTGAGAGGTAGGTAATTAGCGGCTCGCTCGCCTCACGGATATCGTCTTCTAGATAACAAGTTGCTATATGTTCGTCATTTTTACTGAGGTAGATAACCACGCGTTGTTGCTGTTCTTTATCATCAACGGATGAGAGTCCAATAAAACCGTTATGGCCGAGTTTGTAGTGATCGCCGTCAATATCACCCTCAATGCCAGCGCCAGAAATACTCTTGACATTGATAGCGCGAAGATCATTATTGAAATATTGACTGAAAGCGGCTGCAATAGGGTGTTGAGACTCAGCTTCAAGTGCTGCAATTAACGAAAGAACTTGTGTGCGCTCTAGTGCTGTGTCTAACTGACTGACCCGAAATTTACCAGTGGTTAACGTACCCGTTTTGTCAAAGCAGATGTGGTTAACTTTAGTCAGAGTATCTAAGGCATTACCACGCTTTAATAGCATGCCTAACTTGGTCATAGCAGATCCAGCGGCTGTATAAGCAGAAGGGGTTGCCAAGCTTAGAGCACAAGGGCAGGTTGCAACGAGAACAGCTAACGCAATCCAAAAGGCATCAGGGTTCCCAGCAAGGCTCCATCCTATGTAAGCAAAAGAAGCGAGCAAAAGAATACCAACAACAACATATTGGGATAACCGATCTGCGAGTGTAGCTAGATAAGGCTTATCTTGTGATGCTTGCTCTTGTAAACGAATGATCTGTGTGATGAGTTGGTTACTTCGTTCAACTTTAACTTCAAAACGAATGGGACTATCTATATTAATAGTACTGGCGTAAACCCAATCATTGATTTGTTTACTGACTGGCATTTGTTCACCAGTGAGCACAGCCTCATCACTGTGAGATTGTCCTGCAACGATTTGACCATCAGCGGGAATTGTTTGACCAGGCTTTACAAGAATTATGTCTCCGGGTTGTAGTGTTTTAGCAGGGACATCAATGAAGTCCTCATCAACGAGTTTAAGTGCCGTTGCAGGAATCAATTTCAATAAATTTGAACTAGACTCAGCAGCCTTCTTTTTTGCTCGTTGTTCGAAGAATCGACCCAGTAGCAAGAAAAAGGCGAACATACAGACAGACTCGAAATAAACTTCGCCAGCATTGGTATAAGTCGCCCAAGCACTCGCAAAGAATGCCAACAGTATCGCAATGGACACAGGTACATCCATATTGAGTCTTTTGGCACCCAGTGCGGATATAGAATTTTGATAGAAGGGTAAGCTTGAGTAAAAAACAACAGGTACAGCAAGAATCAAACTTATCCAGCGGAAATAGTCATTGAGACCATCACTTAATGTACCTAGCGCGTCAAAATATGAAGCGATAGCAAACATCATCACTTGCATGGTCGCAAGGCCAGCAACGATTAGCTTTCTTAGATAGGCTTTGGTTGTTTCAACTTCTTGCTGTTCAGCTTTATCTGGCTGGAATGGGTATGCTTTATAGCCAATTTTAGCAATGGCTAAAAGGATCTCAGATAATTTAAGTTTACTGCCATCCCATGTCAGTGAAATTCGAGACGTTGTTGTATTGACATTACACTTAATCAGTCCGTCTAGCTTGACTAGTTGTCCTTCAATTAACCAAGCACAAGCGGCACAAGTGACATTCTCAACGGTCAGTAAAACTTCTTTAGTCTCACCTGAACTGAAAGTGAACTCTTGTTCAATTTCGGTTATATCATAGGATTGTAATTGGCGAAGCTGTTCAGGGACTAATTCCGTGGCTTGAACACCTTTTTCGGTGCGATGTTTATAGTAGTTTACCAATCCATTATCAACAATTGACTGTGCAACGGCTTCACAACCTATGCAACACATCTGTTGTGTAATGTCGTTGATAGTGACATTAAAGTCACTATCAACGGGGATAGCTTCACCACAATGGAAGCAATCATGAGGTGATGTCATTGTGTCACCTAACGATCAAATGAATCTAAAAGTGTATCTATCGATGATGGATAGGTGTCAACCGTTTGAATGCGCCAATGACCATCAAATGACTCGAGTTGTACGGTCCATTTCCCTTGTAATGGTTTCTCTAATGCAAGGGTGTAATCACCACTACCATTAGCGGTAATCATTTGTTCAAAATCTTTCGCTTCTTGAGTACGGTGAATAAATCGTACTTTTAGTGCTGCCGTCTGAGGCTCACCGAACGTTTGTTTAACTGTTAAGCTATCATCAGTGACTGTTAAGCGGAATTTAAGTGCAAGCTTGTACGCATTTTCTAGTCGCGTTAAATCTACGTCAATGGCTTTACCTTTCTTATAGTAGTCTTCAACAACCATATCCGGTTTGTTGTCGATGGCTATAAAGAGGGTAGTGACACTTGCAACTACTGCGCATCCAGGAAGGAAAATTAAGACCCAAGGCCAGAACTGTTTATACCAAGGTTGAATCGTTTCCACAAAAACTCCAATGTTTAAATTTATATTTGTTAACTTATACTTATGTAAGTAAAAGCTAATAGAAATAAACTTATAACAAAAATAAGGCTCCTTTACGGAGCCTTATTGATAATTACCCGAAGATAATTATTTATTAGATAAGCTGTAAACGTATGCAGAGATAACGTGAACTTTGTCATTACCTAAAATGTCTTGCCAAGCTGGCATTACGCCGGCACGACCGTTTGCAACTGAATCAGTAATCGCAGCAGTAGAACCGCCGTATAACCAAATGTTATCAGTTAGGTTAGGTGCACCCATCATTTGGTTACCAGAACCGTCAGCACCGTGACAAGCCATACATAAACCAAACTTAGCTTGACCTGCAGCTGCTTGCTTAGCATTAACTTTACGGCCACTTAAACTACGAACGTATGCAACAACTTCTTCAACACCTTGGTCGCCGCCTAACGCGTCTTTCCAAGGCATCATGCCAACAGCCGTACGACCGATCATGATAGATTCTTTGATTTTATCAAAGCTACCACCATATAACCAATCTTTATCAGACAGGTTAGGGAAGCCGTGTTGACCACGAGCATCACTACCGTGACACTGAGCACAGTTTTGAATAAATAGGCGTTGACCTACTTTCAGTGCTTCAGGATCTTCTAGTAATTCTGCTACTGGCTTAGCTGCATAGTTTGCGTACGTTTTACCGTAAACTTCATCAGCAATTTGCATTTCCGCGTTGTACTGAACGATATCACCGTCTTCAATAGACTTTTTAATCGCTGCGCGAGATTCTTCTAAAGAATAGACTTCTTTATTTGCACTCTTCCAATCTAGTACACCACCAAAGTTTGCTAATCCGTATATCGCAAGGTAGCCAAGGCCCCATACGATACTGATTGCGAACATAATGGTCCACCATTTTGGTAGCGGATTATTGATTTCTACAATGCCGTCAAAGCTATGCGGCATTTCTTCGCCTTCTTTACCCATAGTATCAACGATAACCATGCGTAAAAGGTAGGCACTGCCCAAGATCACAATCAATGTACCGATGATGATCCATGCACTCCAGAAGGTACTCATTTGGACTCTTCTCCTGCTATTTTATTGTCATGATTTTGTTCATCAGCAAATACAAGATTTGCTGCTTCATCGAATGACTTTTTGCGGCGTGAGCTATATGCCCAGGCGTAAATGCCGATAAACAGAATCAGCATTCCCACCGTTGATATGCCACGAAATGTAGCGTAATCCATGGGAACTCCTATTTTAAGTTAGTGCCAAGTGATTGTAGGTAAGCAACAAGTGCTTCAAGCTCAGTTTTACCTTTAACGGCATCTGTAGCCCCTGCAATATCAGCATCAGTATATGGAACGTCGAAGCTATTCTTGAAGATAGATAACTTCTTAGGCGTTAATTCGCCGTCTAATTTGTTCTCAGCTAACCAAGGGAAGCCAGGCATATTAGACTCAGGAACAACCGCACGTGGGTCGATTAAATGGGCAACATGCCATGCATCGCTGTAGCGACCACCAACACGAGCCAAATCTGGACCGGTACGCTTAGAACCCCATAAGAATGGGTGATCCCATACTGATTCACCAGCTAATGAGTAATGACCATAACGCTCAGTTTCGTGACGGAATGGACGGATCATTTGCGAGTGACACTGAACACAACCTTCACGAATGTAGATATCGCGGCCTTCAAACTGCAATGCAGTTAACGGCTTCATACCTTTCATTGGCGTGTTAGTTTCTTCTAAGAATAACTGTGGTGTAATTTCAACTAACGTACCGAAACTAATCGCTACGATAGCTAGTACACCTAATAGGCCAGCATTCTTTTCAACTGCTTCATGATTTAATTTTTTAAACATTTCAGCGACCCCTTACAATGCTTGCTTTTCAGTTAGTGAACCTTTAGGCGCTTGGATAGTTTTGATCACGTTGTATAACATGATAACCATACCAGCTACGAAGAACACACCACCGATAGTACGCATTAAGTAGAATGGGTAAGATGCTTGTAACGACTCAACGAAACTATAAGTTAATGTACCGTCAGCGTTAACAGCACTCCACATCAAGCCTTGCATTACACCAGAAATCCACATTGCAACAATATACAATACAGTACCGATGGTAGCTAACCAGAAGTGAGTGTTAATTAATTTTGTGCTATACATTTGGGTGTTGCCGTATAGACGTGGAATCATGTGGTATAAAGCACCAACAGATACCATAGCAACCCAACCAAGTGCACCAGAATGTACGTGACCAACAGTCCAGTCAGTGTAATGCGATAGAGCGTTAACTGTTTTAATCGCCATCATTGGACCTTCGAAGGTAGACATACCGTAGAAAGAAAGTGAAACGATTAAGAAACGTAGAATAGGGTCAGTTCGTAGCTTATGCCAAGCACCAGAAAGTGTCATGATACCGTTAATCATACCACCCCAAGAAGGCGCGAATAGAATAACAGACATAACCATACCTACAGTTTGCGTCCAATCAGGAAGCGCTGTGTAGTGAAGGTGATGTGGGCCAGCCCAAATATATAATGCGATAAGGGCCCAGAAGTGAACAATAGATAAACGGTAAGAGTATACTGGACGCTCAGCTTGTTTTGGTACGAAGTAGTACATCATACCTAAGAAACCAGCCGTTAGTAGGAAACCTACGGCATTGTGACCGTACCACCATTGCACCATTGCATCGGTTGCACCACTGTAAACAGAGTAAGATTTCAACCAATCTACAGGTATAGCTGCACTATTTACTAAATGTAAAATAGCAACAACTAAGATGAATGAACCATAGAACCAGTTAGCAACATAGATATGTGATGTCTTACGTTGGAATAACGTTCCGAAGAAGTTAATCGCGTAGGCAACCCATACGATGGTGATAAGGATATCAATTGGCCATTCTAGCTCAGCGTATTCTTTAGACGAGGTATAACCAAGTGGTAAAGTTACTACTGCAGATATGATTACTGCCTGCCAACCCCAAAAGGTAAAGCTTGCGAGTTTATCGCTAAACAGTCTTGTTTGACATGTGCGTTGAACAACGTAATAAGACGTTGCAAAGAGGGCGCTAGTACCAAATGCAAAAATTACTGCATTAGTATGTAGCGGACGTAAACGGCTAAAGGTTAACCACGGTGTATCAAAGTTTAATTGTGGCCAGTATAGCTGTGCTGCGATAAATACACCTACTGTCATGCCGATAATACCCCAAATTACTGTGGTAATAGCGAACTGACGAATAACAGTGTAGTTATAATCAGCGTGTGATGGACTAGTGTGAGTCATCTTTCTGCTTCCAGTGCTTACATTTGCTTGTGAAAACCGATTTAGAAGATTCTAAATCAGCGAAAAACCTATTTACAAAAAGCGTAAATAGGACCCTTGCTACATTTAACTTTATTGATGTTAAATTTAAGCGGTATTATCATACGATAAATCGGGTCTATTGTAGCTTGATTTAGATCAAAGATGAAATTTGATAAATGAGAAAATGGAAATAAATTTCATAACTTTAGTTGAATGGTCAATTAATATGCATGGCTTTTAGTCATTTCATTTACATTAACGTCAAAAGCCATACTTTTGAAGGGGAAAGGTGTACAACTTTATGGTTAAGAAAATAGTTTTATTATCTATTTTAGCGTTATTAGGCTGCCAAGAATCGGCTAAGAATAGTCCTATTAACAAAATGGGGCAAGACAGTACCGTGACATTTATGTCAGAACATTTAACGATGACTGTACCAAAGCAAATGAACGCAGAAACTTTATTCCCGGTGAGTTTACATTTTTCACAACCGGTCAGGGATGTCAAAGCAAAACTCATTAGTATCAATATGGATATGGGGACGATGCCGATTATATTCTCGGCGCAAGAAAATGGGCATCTTCAAGATTACCATTCTCAAGTGATAGTCGGAAGTTGTACAGAGCCTTCTATGGAGTGGCGAATGCTAATCACTTGGCTGCAAGGAGAACAACGAATGCAGCACAGCCAAATAATTGAAATTAAACGCTAATGTGGAAGTGCTTACTCATCTGATTTGGTTAGAAGATAATCAAGAGACTCACGAACAGCTTTTCTTGATTCTTCAACCATCGATGTTCGCTGTTCGACGCTTAGGTAAAATGCCATATCAACTTCATGACGAATATAACGAGCTGGTAGTTTACTTAGTGCTAGGCAACAGAGATCGGCTAGAAACTCCTTGTCATATGATTTGTATAGATTATCTTCGTGCAACCGCTCAACGACTAAATGTTCATAGTAGTTGTGAATATCAAGTTCTAAATGCATACCTACCGTCCTTTAAATGCTAGATACTATTAGTAAAGATTAAATTTCATTCAGTTGCAATGAATATTTTATTAATCTAATGGCTGATCTTCATCCCATTCTTCGTCGTCATTAACTTCTTCATCATACAAACCCGTGCTTAATGCGGCATGCTCAACTAAACTGGCATACTCAGGTGCTAACTCATTGATCATCTGAAACATTAGAGGAGAGAAAAGATTAATATTACTTTCATCTTGATTATCTACAACTTCTTGAGCAATGTCGCGATCAGCAAAAAACGTCATTGCCATTATCGCTAAAGAGAATGACTCGGTAATCTCCCCTTGTTCAGGCATGTTATCAAGGAGTTTATTGGAATAAAAATTAACGCCACAAGCAAAACCCAAGCACCACTCATGCAGAGGGTGGCCACTTAGAAAGTTCGCTTCAATCATGTCAGAGCACTCAACTACTTCAGGCAACGTATAGCCTGTGTCGAACACTTGATCACTGGTCGCATTATAAAGCTGTGCTAATGAGAGTGTTATTTCATCTGGTAAGTCATTAGTTTGGTTGTTAAAGATGACGGGAAGCCATTGACTGACGTCAATTGGATCAGGGGAAGCAATTAAGGCAAAAAAATACCCTTTAACAGCGTTGAGACTTAATGTGTTGCTGGGTGCTTTATCGAGCAGCCAACTAGAAAGTTGCTGCTCTTGTTCATTTGATAATGCTTGCACGGATGATTTCCTTTAAATGTTATAAAGTTATTATCGCGTTTTTTAGTCAATTTTTAAAGCTATGCCTTTATTTGGTTGCGAATAAATACAGATATTTGTCATATCCTTGCTTTGTAAGTTCGGCAACTGGGATAAATCGTAGGGACGCCGAGTTAATGCAATAACGTTGGCCTGTTGGTTGTGGACCGTCGGAAAACAAGTGTCCTAAGTGTGAATCGGCCTCACTGCTTCTAAGTTCGATTCGTGTCATAAACCACGATTTATCTATCTTGTGTACTACATTTTTTTCGTCGATTGCCTGGTAAAAACTTGGCCAGCCACTACCCGACTTAAATTTATGGGTTGAACTAAATAATGCTTGCCCTGACACGATATCAACATAGATACCCTCTCGTTTGTTGTCCCAATACTTGTTATTAAATGCTGGTTCAGTCGCATCTTCTTGAGTCACTTTATACTGTAATGGGGTTAGGGTCTTCTTAAGCATGGCTTTATCAAACCGGTGATTATTCATTTGCTTGTTTTGATCAATCATCGCTTTGTATTTTGGTGAGGACTTTCGATCTTTCCCCCAAATTTTATCTAAATAATTATCACGCCCTGATCGGGAGCGGTAATACTTATAACGCAGTGGGTTTTTGCGGTAATAATCCTGATGGTAATCCTCGGCTTTATAAAAAGTTGTGAATGGGCTAATTTCAAGTGTGATAGGCTTTGGGTAACGGCCAGTTTCTGTGTACGAAACTAGACTCTTTTTAGCCAGTTTTTCTTGTTCAGGATTATGAAAGTAAATAACGGGTCTGTAATGTGCACCACGATCAACAAAGGATCCCTTATTATCAGTTGGATCTATTTGACGCCAATAAATGTCTAATAATTGTTGGTAATTCACTTTACTAGAATCAAAGTGCACCTGTACAGCTTCAACATGATTGGTCTTACCCGATGCAACTTGCTTATAGGCAGGGTTAACTGTTGTGCCGCCAGCGTAGCCTGAAGTCGCTGCACTTACACCTTCAATTTTTTCAAAAGGATGTTCCATACACCAAAAACATCCACCAGCGAAAGTTGCAACGCTGGGCTTTTGAGCATAAGTGTTGGCTGAAAAACCAGAGACAAAAACAAAGGGGATAAACGATATAGACTTAAAAAAGGATGATAGGGACATGAGCGACTCCACAAGGTTAACTTAGGTTATTACTCAATGTACAATGTGGCGCGAAGGGAATCTTCGCGCGCACATCAATTAACTATAACAAATTTATCACACGGTTTTAAAAGTAATATAGTTATCTAAAAAAATTAATAGTTAGTTAAAAGCTCACGCTTATAATCATCGGTCGACACTTTAAGGTTATTTTGGGCTAGTAAACCTGCAAGCTGTTGCTCTTTAATGGTTAAGCTATCGATTGAGATCGTATTGTCATCAAGTGTCCATAATTGACGTGATGCGTGATAAAAGAAATTCATGATTACAAATGCTGCATGTTGTTGACTTTCTATCCCTTGTTCAACGTGGCGCAATTTTCTATTAATATGGTTTATTTCCATCTTTAATTGCCATACATAATAAACTTCAGTCATAAAAGGGTGATGTTTAAACGCGCTCAATGTCATTAGGATGCTAACCAGTGTTAATACGACCCCCATCAAATTGAAATAGAAATTATCAGCATCGGGCTGACTCAGTAATAAAATTAGCATTTGAGAAATGCCAATCGAGCCTAGGAGTAAAGCGACAATACATACAATTATAATTTTGTTTAAATGGCTGCGGTAACGCGTTTTATCTATATTTTTAATTTTCACTGTATATCCAAGCAGAGACTTTTTAATTAATTATGCGAATTTTATCATATTAAACAGTTTATGACGTTAAATTTAATCCACTTGTGCGTATAATCAGCCTTTTTAAAATTTAGGCGATTCTCGATGTCAAACTGCCAATTATCTGAGCAAGAGTTAGAAATTATTAAAACTCAATTAGGCCGTACACCACGCGGTATTGTAAAAATTGCTCATCAAACTCCTCAAGGTATTCCAACGGTACTTCAAACGCGTTCTTTAGTTGCTGATAAACCATTCCCAACAATGTATTGGTTATGTTCTAAAGATCTGCATAAAGCTATTAATGAGATTGAAACTTCAGGTTGGACTAAACTGATTGAGCAACGCATCCTTGAAGATGATGAATTGAGAGAGACGTTTTACAAAAACCATCAACAATATGTGAAAGCTAGATGGTTAGCCATGTTCCCTGAAGACAAGGCGCGCTTAGAAGCGCTAGGTTACATCGAGCTATTCGATAAATACGGTATCGGAGGCATTTCTCAATGGGACAAAGTTCGTTGTCTTCATATGCAGTATGCTCACCACCTATGTGGTGAGAACGTGATTGGCCAACTGATGGACCAAGAGTTCGAACTGAATAAATTGGCAATTAGTATCTAATTATTTTATTAATTACGATTATGCTGCCCACGGTATGAGGGCAGTGATAATCCCCAGATAATCGCTGCACTTCGAAGGGTTAATGCAGCGATAAAACCACCTGCCACAGCAATATTTTCTCCAATACCCAACCAGTGCAAGCCCAGGTAAACCGACGCACCTACCACTGCGGTTGTTACATAAAGCTCACGACTTCCAAGGACTAAGTCATAACCACACAATACGTCTCGGAGAATACCACCAAAGGTTGCTGTAATGACTCCCATACAAACACAGATGAGTGGGGCTGCACCAATTTCTACAGCAATTTGTGCGCCAGTGACGCAAAAGAGTGATAAACCAAGCGCATCCATCCAAATTAAGGCTTTTTTTCGTGAGTCTAATTTAGGTGCAATAAAAAAAGTGATAAAGGACATCAGTAAGCACAGACCAACAAAAGTAGCATCAATTGTCCAATAAACGGGTAAGCGCCCGAGCAACACATCTCTGACAGTACCGCCTCCTAATCCAGTGAGAGTACCAATCAACATGAAGCCTAAAATGTCCATGTGTTTACGGGCAGCATCAAGGGCACCTGAAACGGCAAACACTGCAATACCAAATAAACCGAGCCAGTTAACAAGGGCTGACAACTCTAGAGATTCATACATGTTAGTTAGAAGTTAAATAAAAAAGATAATAATAGCAACAGGATAAAAACGGAAGAAAAAACGGCAAAATTAATCAAGATTCTACTATCTTTGATGTGAATTTATCATCCTTTAGAATGAGTACCCATGTCTAACAGACAAATTATGTCATTCGATGAATACTTAGTAACAATAGCAAATGATCTATTTGTTTTTACTAATGTTATAGAAACTAAGGAAGTCGAATGTTCTACCTCACAGTGCTGGCAACAGCAATGAATGTTGCAATGAATACGCCACCGACGCCAGGGGCACAAACCCCAGCACAAGAAGTCATCAAAGTGACTGGTCAAACCCCGTTAACAAATGACCAACAAGGTCCTTACCTTCTTGGCGTGGCGCAAAAGATAACCGCTGAAGAGATTGAACGTTCAAACGCAAAAACACTGACACAACAATTAAAGAATACGCTCGTTAGCGTAAATATTAATGATGTTCAAAACAACCCGTTCCAGCCTGATGTTCAATACCGTGGATTTACTGCCTCACCATTGTTAGGCTTACCGCAAGGTATATCTGTCTATCTAGATGGCATCCGCTTTAACGAACCTTTTGGTGACACCGTTAACTGGGATCTGATTGCACTAACCGCCATTGATAATGTTACTTTATACTCAGGATCGAACCCTGTTTTTGGTCAAAACACCCTGGGCGGCGCTTTAGCTTTATCTGTTAAAGATGGTTTCACTTATGATGGTCATGAATTATCGGCGCAAGCGGGTAGCTTTGGAGAGAAACAGCTTAATGTGCAAAGTGGTGGTACGAGTGGAAATTGGGGCTACTACCTTAACCTAAACCATTATGAAGAAGATGGTTGGCGAGATGGCTCTCCAAGTGAGGTAAAGCAATACTTAGCAAACCTCAGCTATAAAACAGATGATTTAACCGCTGATTTATTGTTTGCAACCAACAATAATACCATGATCGGTAATGGTACTGTGCCAATCGAACTGCTTGAGCAGGAGTCTTCAACAGCAATCTACACACAGCCGGATCAAACGAAGACCAACTTGAACATGCTTGGCTTGAATATCACGGCAGCGTTAACAGAGGATTCTTCATTGGCGGTCAATGCATATTATCGCAAAAATGAAATCAGCAGCATTAATGGCGATGACAGTGACTATGATGAATGTGAATTTGGAACAGCTGTTACACTATGTGAAGGTGAAGACGACGATGATGATGAAATCGATGGTATTGAGTCACACGGCGATGACGATGATGAGGGTGAAGAGATAGAGCCTGTTCACTTTGTTGGCTATAACGAAGGACAGTATTTATCAGACATCATGCCAGCACTCGATGCTGATGATATAGACGGTACTTATAATACGGGGGCCACTGATAATGAAAGCTTTGGCTTTAGTGCGCAATTAGTTACCCAATGGGGTAATGGCCATGAATTAATTATTGGTGGTGGTGCAGATAAAGCTGATATCTCATTTGCAAGTGACACGCAATTTGCTATTTTACATAATGATACAGCAGAAGATGACCGAAGCGTTACACCGATACCCGGCCTGTTTGATCAAGAATCAACGGTTCGTTTAGATACTGAGACTACACAGTATTATTTTTATCTAGCCAACCGTTTTAAATTAGCTTCTGATTTACATTTAGACATTGCTGGTCGTTATCATGACTCAAACATCCTGATGAATGATTTAATTGACGACGGTGAAGGCTCTTTAGATGGTGATCATGATTTCTCACGTTTTAATCCTGCGATTGGTTTAAGCTACCAAATCTCACCACAATTGACGGCTAAATTAAGCTACAGTGAGTCATCTCGTAACCCTAGTCCAGCAGAGTTGAGCTGTGCCGACGAAGACGATCCTTGTAAGCTACCTAATGGTTTTGTTTCAGATCCTCCGCTAAAACAGGTAGTGGTAAACACCGTTGAATTGAGTTTATTGGGTAAAGACGATAATTTAAATTATGGAGTAACGTTCTTTAGTACACAAAGCCAAGACGATATCATCTTTCAACAAGCCGGAGAGCACCCAGCTCGCGGTTACTTTGTCAATATTGATGAAACACAGCGTCGTGGTGTCGAGCTATCTGCAAGCTATCGCGGTGAGAGCTTTGATATTACCTCAAGCTATAACTATCTAGATGCGACATTTGAATCTCCATTTGTTTCATTTAGCCCAGTTAATCCGTTAGGACCAAACCGTCAAGTGAGTCCAGGTGATACAATACCTGGGCAACCTCAGCATCAAATCAAATTAATTGGTCAATACCAAGCAACTGAAAGTTTCGATATTGGTTCTGAGCTTAGTTATGCATCTGAAAGCTATTATCGTGGAGATGAGGCTAACGAGAACCAGCAAATTGGTTCACATACCGTGGTTAATTTATTTGCAAATTATCAAATTACCCAACAACTCGCGTTAGAATTACGGGTTGATAATGTGTTTGATCGCCAATACTTCACTTTTGGCGCATACGGTGAAGCAGATGAAGTATTAGAAAATGTCTACCCTGATATTGAAGACCCGTATTTTGTTGGACCAGCAAAACCAAGGTCAGTATCTGTAGAATTAAGCTACCAGTTCTAATATTAATTAATAATTTACTCAAAGGCATAAAGCAGTGATGTTTTATGCCTTTTTTTGTTTTTACGCAGCTATCATTGGTTAATCTGGTGAAATGTGATTAGGGTATGAATGAAAGTGGTAAGCGTAATGGCGAGCATTTCTAACCATCATTGAGGTTAGTGGGAGAAGATCAGATCATTCATTTAGAGAGGCATCCGCGACCTAATTTGACAAGGGTTAAATCTGCTTATAAATAGGAAATCGTACGAGAGACCTATTCACTTCTACAATCCTAATTTAATTAAACGATTAACTGCTCAAAGATAAGATTAAAAAAGACATAGAAACATGGGATACCTTCAGGGCAGTGACATTAAGTGTCAAGCCCTGAAAAAGCTTGATGACTACCGTCTACCACCTGATTTAGGACTAAAGCTTGCAAGAGCAAGGACAACAACAACGCAAGTGATTGGGATTAACACCATCAAAGTATCGGTATTAGCCTGCTCGTAGAGAGCGAACCGTAATAACTCGACACAGTAACTAAACGGATTGTAATGACAAATCCAGTATAACCACAAACTAGCTTCTTTCATTTTCCATAAAGGGTAAAGCGCACTGGATAGAAAAAACATTGGAAAAATAACAAAGTTCATCACGCCAGCAAAATTCTCTAATTGCTTAATGAGGTTTGATAGCATAAGCCCTAAAGCACCCAAAAATAGTGCAATTAAAAAGACAGCAGGGATAGCTGTTATATAACCCATAAAATCGATTTCAACATCGACCAATTGGGCAAGTGCTAAAAAGATGTAGACTTGGATTAATGATAACAGCGCGGTCGCAAAGACCTTACAGAACAGCAAAAAAGGGCGGGGCAGTGGACTCATTAGTAAAACTTTCATACTTCCCATTTCTCTGTCATAGACCATAGACAGTGAGCTTTGCATTCCATTGAACAAGATAATCATGCAACACAAACCAGGTGTAATGTAAGTTTGATAGGTAATATAAGTTCCATAAGGCTCCATGATGGAAACACCAAGCGCAGCCCTAAAACCAGCAGCAAAGACGACAAGCCAAAGCAGCGGTCTGATTAACGCACTGAGTAATCTGGTGCGTTGTTGGAAAAAACGGTGCAATTCACGTGATACGATCCCAAGAAAAGCGACATAGTAATGTGACAGGTTCATATAAAGCTCATTTGCTATATTTTATTGAATGCAAAAGCATCGGTTAACGCTGCGTATAATGCTTGCACATCATTCACTGCATACTGGGCTAAAAGTGTTGAGACTTGGCCTTGCTGTGCTACTCGCCCTTGGTTAAGCATGATCAAATAATCACTTGCGTTAATTTCATCAAGTAAATGTGTTGTCCAGAGCACAGCTAAACCCTCTTGCCTTACACATTGACGTAAGTAGTTGATGATCATGTGGCGACTTGGGTTATCAAGACCCACACTGGCCTCATCAAGTAAGAGTACTTTTGGTTTATGTAATAATGCTCTGACTAGCTCAACACGACGCCTATGACCGCCATTTAAACTTCGCACTTTGTCACCTAAACGAGATGATAGTTCAAACTCTTCAAGTAACGGCATAACGTTAGACAGGGATTGTTTTGCACTTAACCCATGTAAAGCGCCGTGATATACCAAATTTTGTTTAATTGATAAGTCCAAATCTAGGGTTGATTGTTGAAAAACAACCCCGAACAATCGCATTACTTTCGCAGTTTCTTTTTCAAGGTCAAAGCCATCGCAAAGAATGTTCCCGGAATCGACTTTAGTTAATCTAGTTAACAAGGAAATCAGAGTACTTTTACCCGCTCCGTTAGGGCCAAGTAATACATTGAAACCAGGCTTGATCGCAAAGGTTACTTTATCTAGGGCCTTTTTCGGACCATAATTGAAACTAATTTGATTGATTTCAAGTGTTGCAGTCATCTAAGTTCACCCCGTTATTTGCTTAGTTGACGGATTGCCACACCCCAAGGATAACGACCTACTTTGACAGAGCGAATAACCTTCTGCTTGGCTGTATCTATAACCGAAACATCGCCACTAACCCCATTCGTTGTCAGTAATAAAGACTGATCATGATTAAATGCAAGTTGCCAGACCCGACGGCCTACTAGGAGGTACTTAGTGACTTCTTGTGATTTAGTATCGATGATAGCGACATGGTTCGCTGGACCTAACGCAACATAAACAAAACGCTCGTTAGCCGTTAATTTAATCCCAACAGGTTGAATTCTATCTTTATGAATACCGTTAAGAGCAAAGTTGAATTTTTTAATAATTTTTTTGCTTGCGACATCAATTAACGAAACTGTACCACCAATCTCCGAGCTGACCCATAATTGAGAACCATCTTTGGTAAACTCTGCAGCACGAGGGCGCGAATCAACAAGTGTATTGGCAATATTAGTGTTTGTTTTGGTCTCTATCCAATGCACCATGTTAGTGGTCTCGGAGGTCACAATAGCAAGACTTCCATCTGGGCTTACAGCCAAGCCTTCAGGTTCTACACCAACGTCAACCTGACCAATAACACTACGTGATTCAATGTCAATGATAGTCATCAATGCATCATCTTCATTGGCAGTATAGATTATCTTACCATGTGGGTGTAATGCGATAGTCTCAGGGTCAGCGCCAGAGGGCAGCTCTCCAATAACTTGATCTGTCGCTAAATCAAGAATTTGTACGGTATCTGAATCACTAGCGCAAATATAAGCGAGAGTTTGCTCTTTATTGAAAATAATTCCCCTAGGACGAAGACCAACTGGGATTTCTTTAACCACATCTAAACTAGCAAGATCAATTACTGAAATGTTGTTATCTTTTTCATTAGTGACATAAGCTAGCTCGGCACTGTGGGCTGCAAAGCTTAATAAGGCAAGCGCAAGACAACCAGATAATTTAGTTGTAATAGTATGTGAGATTTTATTAATCATTGAGGGAGTCCTTATTGACAAGTAGATTCTTTGTGATCGAAACCGAGTGTGTCAAGTTCCGTGACCGGGTGCAACATTCCTGCTTGTGGTGACTGCGAAATAAGTGCATTAGGTTGAACAAGTGCTATTGGCATACGAAGTTGCTGGCTCCACGGACGGTATGAGAGTTTTCTACCTAAATACGCCGCCAATTCAAATTGATCTGATTTAATATGCCCCAATAACTTTGCAGGATCTGCTGAATTAGTTTTTGTAAGGGCTGATGCTAAAGTACGAATAGCCAAGTATCCGCTAAAGTCGACTTCATTCATTGCTCTATTAGCAAGTTTAATAAAACGGTTTTGTAATTGCGTTGCTCCCCATTGTTCGATATTGCGATGCCAACCTAATGCTTCTAGCCCAGCAGAGCCAATCACAGGGCGCGGTAGGTAGGTATTAAATGGTAAATATTGAGCAAAGTCTTTATGTTTATCAGCGACAAATACAACATCATAATCTTTTCTTGTCTGGGTAAATAAAGGCATCTCTGCCCCGGCGCTACGACGTAAATCTGAATCAAAGTCCCAAGTTTTCTCTTTAATTAATTTGATCCCATAACGTTTTGCTGCACGTTTAAATGAACCTGTTAATTGCTTATCTTCTTCACGTTGACCTGTAACAACGAGCACGTCATTAAAGCGCCTTTTCAACAACCATTGAGCAAGGGCATCATTCTTCATTGCGTAACTCGCAATGGTGTGTAACGTGTTGCTACTGCATTGTTGTTGTCGAAAAAAGTCATCTTGAAGGTTTATATTAAATAATATAACGGGCTTATCGCTTGCCCATTCTCTGGCAAGCTTTAAGCTGGCACGAGATAACTCGACTACAAAAAAACGACTACCTTGACTAAATTGCTGCTCTAAAGTAGAGATGATAGTTTGAGGTGTACTTATATCAACTTTATTTAATACTATCTTCTGATTTAAGAACTTGCCGGTGGTATTAGAATCATTAACGCCAAGTGTTGAACCCATAAAGCCACTGTCACTAGCAGGTTTAACCAAATTTGACAGCGTCGCGATAACAGGCTGTTTTTCTTTGATATAATCGACATCAAGGACGAGTTGTTCAGCAGAGATAGGGATCAAAACAGATAAAACGGTTACGCACAGCGATGTTAATTTCGCAGGCTTGAATAAAATAGATAGTTTAGGCGCTGGTATAGCTGTAAATTTGGCTGCAAATTGTTGAAAATATTTCATATTATTTTTACTGTTCTAATTTTACATAAGCCGTAGCATATAATTAAAATGTGTTCTTTTGAAGAGTAGGTTATTTCATTAATTAAGGTTAAGTGGTTGATATATATACATTACGATGAGCTGCGCTGTTACTTTCAGTGTATTTTTCATCCTAAAGGATGACTTTCAACCGAGCTAAAGTGGAATAAACAAGATTGCCGAGTACTTTTACAATGATCCTATTAAAAATATTAAAAGGTATTCGGTAATGAACAAGTCGTCACTAAAAAACAAAATATTTGCAGCTATGATCTGTGCAACACCATTTTTAGCATCAGCACACGGTGATGTAACGCCTCAATCGATTGATACATCGACTATCCCACAATTAGGGACAGAGTGGGAAGAAACTAACCCTTACCGTGACCAAACAGGAAAAATGTTAGACGAAATTACTCGCATTGGTTCATCTGCTTACACGCAAAACTGTGCACGTTGTCATGGCTTGGAAGGTATTTCTGGAGGAATCGCACCTGACCTAAGAATGTTACCAGCAGACTATGATGGCGATGAATGGTTCGTTTACCGTGTTCAAAACGGTGCTGTACGAAATGGTGCTGTTTATATGCCTAAAATGTCAGAACACCTTAGTCAAGAAGCACTTTGGGCAATTAGAACTTGGTTAGAGTCTGTAAGTGTTGCAGAGTAGAACTATATTATTGATAGCACTTCTAGTCGTAAGTGCTATTAGCAGTTTAGCGCAGGGTCGAACCTACGACGATATTATTGAAACTAAGCAGCTCATAGTTTCGGTGTATCGTGATTTTGCGCCTTTTTCATTTGAAAAGGACGGTAAAGCGCACGGTATCGATGTTGATATAGCTAAGCAGATTGCTAAGTCTCTGAACGTTGAACTTACTGTGCGTTTTACAACGGCCGACGAGAGTGTGGAAGATGATTTGAGAAACACCTTATGGAAGGGAGATTTTCAAACTAAAACCAAAAGCGACTTAATGATGCGCGTTCCTTATGATCGTGACTATTCACAGATGCGTGATGATATTGGTGAGTTGGTTCATGATAGAGTGCACATGTTTGCTCCTTATCATACTGAGTCTTGGCAAATTGCATTTAATAAAAATAAGATAGAAGAAGTGTCTACCATGGCGGTTTTTCAATACCATGATATTGGTGTTGAAGTTGATACCGTCCCGGCGTTTTATCTTACTGGTGCATTTCGAGGAACCATGACTAAACACACTCATCATTACCCAAATATCCGCTTGGCGCGCGATGCGATGCTCGCTGAAGAGGTCGATGCAATCATGGGATTGCGCAGTGAAGTCAGTCACCTGTTAGTGGAACAACCTGCTAACTTTGAACTAGCGACTAATGCATTCCCTCTAATCGGTCGTCAACAATGGGATATTGGCATGGCAGTAAAAAGTGATTATCGCCAACTGAGTTATGCTATCGGTGATGTTGTTACTGAAATGGTAAAAAATGGCCAAATGGCTCGGATATTTGAGCAGTATGGTTCCATTTATCAACAGCCAACTTACTACAACCCATAAAGAATTGAATCGTTATTTACTCTGCAAAATTTCCTTCTTGGGCGTGATTAATAATCACGCCTTTTTTTATATTTGTAGATATTCCCAAGCTTGGAAATCTATAAATAATTGATACTTATCGGACAAAACAAACCATTTTCATACTAAGTGATGATGCGTTTACCTACCGCAGTGTTATGGGCAGTCGCTTTATTGATGCATACACTATAACTGTTCAAATAATAACATGAACCAACGAATTGATTCATTTTAAATCACGTTGAGCAATCATTATAACTAAAGCCCGCGAGGAACATACAATGATAAGTGCAGGTAAAACAAAGCTAAAAGCAGTAGCCGCTGTAATTGCTTTTACATTAGCAGCAGGTGCTAATGCAAAAGTAACAGATAAAGACATTATTAATGACCAAGCCACAACTAACGATGTTGTATCAAATGGTTTAGGTCCTCGAGGGCAGCGCTTTAGCCCATTAACCCTAATTAACACTAAAACTGTAAAAGACATGCGTCCAGTATGGGGTTTTTCACTTGGTGGTGAGAAACAACGTGGTCAAGAGTCTCAACCAGTTGTTAAAGACGGTGTAATGTATATTACCGGTTCTTACTCACGTGTTTACGCAATTGATGCAATTACAGGCGACGAGTTATGGCAATATGACGCACGTTTACCTGATGGCATCATGCCTTGTTGTGACGTTATCAACCGTGGTGTTGCACTTTATGATGATTTAGTTATCTTCGGTACACTTGATGCAAAATTAGTCGCACTTAATAATAAGACAGGTAAGACTGTTTGGAAGAAAAAAGTAGAAGACTATAAAGCTGGTTACTCAATTACAGCAGCACCAATTGTTGTAAAAGGTAAAGTAATCACAGGTGTATCAGGTGGTGAATTTGGTATCGTTGGTAAAATTCGTGCGTATGATGCAAAGACTGGTCAAATTGCATGGGAACGTCCAACAGTTGAAGGTCACATGGGTTATATCTGGAAAAACCGTAAGAAAATGGAAAACGGTATTTCAGGTGGCGAAGCTGGCAAAACATGGACTGGTGACTTATGGAAATCAGGTGGTGCTGCTCCGTGGCTAGGTGGTACATACGATCCAGAAGTTGATTTATTATTCTTTGGTACAGGTAACCCAGCTCCATGGAACTCTCACTTACGTCCTGGCGATAACTACTTTTCTTCATCACGTCTAGGTATTGACCCTGACACGGGTAAAATTAAATGGCATTTCCAAACCACACCACATGATGGTTGGGATTACGACGGTGTAAACGAACTTATTCCATTTAACTACAAAGACGGTCGCAAGACAGTTAAAGCGGCGGCAACAGCTGATCGTAATGGTTTCTTCTATGTATTAAACCGTGAAAATGGTGATTTCATCCGAGGTTTCCCGTTTGTTGATAAGATCACTTGGGCTAAAGGCTTAGACGACAAAGGTCGTCCGATATTTAACGAGCCAGTTCGCCCTGGTAACCCAGCATTAAGTAAAGACGGTAAGAAAGGTTCTACTGTACTTGCTGCACCTTCTTTCTTAGGTGGTAAAAACTGGATGCCTATGGCTTATAGTAAGGATACAGGGTTATTCTATGTTCCTTCTAACGAATGGGAAATGGATATCTGGAATGAGCCAACAGCATACAAAAAAGGTGCTGCTTACTTAGGTGCTGGTTTCACTATCAAATCAATTAACGAAGATTACATTGGTGTGTTACGAGCCATTGACCCTAAAACGGGTAAAGAAGTTTGGAACCATAAGAACTACGCGCCATTATGGGGCGGTGTATTAGCGACAGCGGGTAATCTAGTATTTATGGGTAACCCTGAAGGGTACTTAATGGCCTTTAATGCTAAGACTGGTGAAGTTGAATACAAGTTCAACACTGGCTCAGGTATCGTTGGTTCTCCAATCACTTGGAAAATGAATGGTGAACAATACGTGTCAATCTTATCAGGCTGGGGTGGTGCAGTTCCACTTTGGGGTGGTGAAGTTGCTAAGCGTGTTAAGAGCTTTAACCAAGGTGGCATGGTTTGGACTTTCAAACTGCCAAAATAGTTAATGTTCAAGCAAAGATAAATTAGTACGCTCTCTCTAATTTATCTTAATGAGTAAAAAAGCCAGCTTTGCTGGCTTTTTTACGTACTACCTCATAAAAAAATCACATCTAACTCATTGTTATAAAGTAAATATCTAAGGTGTTCCTACTAAGGTATGATGTTTTCCGTGCCAAGGGAGCATAGGTTTAACCAACACACTCACACTACTATTAATAAAACAAAAACGTTTGCGCTAGCAAACATATTACAACTAAAGCTACTTGGTATAAAATTCAAGTTAGCACTTTTATTGAGGTGTTCTATGATCTATGCATATCCTGGCAGTGAAGGTTCTGTCGTTACTTTTAAACCACGTTATGAAAACTTCATTGGCGGTGAGTGGGTTGCACCAGTAAACGGTAATTACTTTACCAATTCTACGCCAGTAACGGGCGAAGCATTTTGTGAAATCCCTCGTTCGTGTGAAAAAGACATTGAGCTAGCACTAGATGCTGCACACGCTGCAAAAGATGCTTGGGGCAAAACCTCTGTAGCAGAACGTTCAAATATCTTATTAAAAATTGCTGATGCAATCGAAGCTAACCTAGAAACGCTTGCTGTTGCAGAAACTTGGGATAATGGTAAAGCTGTTCGTGAAACATTAGCTGCTGATGTTCCACTATGTGTTGATCACTTCCGCTACTACGCTGGTTGTATCCGTGCTCAAGAAGGCACACTTTCTCAAATCGATGATGACACTGTTGCTTACCACTTCAACGAGCCGCTAGGTGTTGTTGGTCAAATTATTCCTTGGAACTTCCCATTACTAATGGCCGCTTGGAAACTGGCTCCAGCTTTAGCTGCCGGTAACTGTATCGTATTGAAACCTGCTGAACAAACACCAGTAAGTATTCTTGTTTTTGCTGAGATTATTGCAGATATCTTACCAGCGGGTACATTAAACATTGTTAATGGATTTGGTCGTGAAGCAGGTGAAGCATTAGCAACTAGCACTCGTATTGCGAAAATTGCATTTACAGGCTCTACTCCTGTAGGTAGCCACATCTTAAAATGTGCTGCTGAAAATCTAATCCCATCAACTGTTGAATTAGGTGGTAAGTCTCCTAATATCTACTTCAACGATGTTGTTGCTCACGAAGATGATTACCTAGAGAAGTGTGCTGAAGGTTTCGTTCTTGGTTTCTTTAACCAAGGTGAAGTATGTACCTGTCCATCTCGTGCATTAATTCAAGAAGACATCTTTGAAGAATTCATGGGACACGTTATCGCTAAAGCTAAGAAGATTGTTCGTGGTAACCCACTTGATACAGAAACTATGGTTGGTGCTCAAGCTTCTAAAGAGCAATTCGACAAGATCATGGGATATCTACAAGTTGGTGTTAACGAAGGCGCTGAAGTATTAACTGGTGGTGATAAAGAAACACTAGGTGATTCTTTCGATACTGGTTATTACATCCAACCGACTATTCTTAAAGGTAATAACTCAATGCGTATCTTCCAAGAAGAAATTTTTGGTCCAGTTATCGCTGTAACAACCTTTAAAGATGAAGCTGAAGCTCTAGAAATTGCAAACGATACAGCATACGGCCTAGGTGCTGGTGTATGGACTCGTGATACAAACAAAGCTTACAGAATGGGTCGTGGTATTGAAGCTGGTCGTGTTTGGACTAACTGTTACCATCTATATCCTGCTCACGCTGCATTTGGTGGCTACAAGAAATCTGGTATTGGTCGTGAGACTCATAAGATGATGCTTGGTCATTACCAACAAACTAAGAACTTATTAGTTAGCTACAGCACAAGCCCGTTAGGTTTCTTCTAAACCCAGCTGACGTTGTATAATAAGGAGCTCTACTATGCTGATTAATTCATTGAAAAGCATAGTAGGGCTTTTTCTGTTTTTAATAATCTCATTAGCCCAACCAGCAATCGCTTTTGTTGGAGAGCAGGGCGTAGTTACTACAATCCCCGTTGATGTTAAACAAGCATTTCCTAGCGCGACACGAGTAAAACGCGTCGAAAAAAATCCAAACATAACTGGTGTCTACCAGTTGAACGAACTCATTGGTTATACTTTCGAGTCAGATCATTTTACCAATTTCATCGGTTTTTCCGGTAAAACAATAAACTTGTTTATTGCCCTTGATCCTCACGGGGTGATAACCAGTATCAAAGTGCTAGACCACCACGAACCCATTTTTATTCATGGGCTTGGTGAAAGGCCTATGATTCAATTTATCAAACAGTTTGAATCGCATTCAATCAAAGAGCGCTTTATAGTTGACGCTCGAGACCGTCAGATGAAGGATGTGACTCACATTGATGGCGTAACAAAAGCGACAGTCTCAGCATTAGTGATTAATGATACAATTATCGCGTCAGCGCTTAAAGTTGCTCGTACGATGCTCGAGGGTTTTGCACCTTTGAGTACAAAAGTTCTAGATGAAAACCTTTTCGAACCCTTGTCTTTCAACCAATTAGTCGAACGTGGAATGGTCGCTCACTGGTCATTGGCCAAGCAGGACACTATTCAAGCGTTTTCACACCTAGCTCAACCATTAAGTGATTATGATGACGCTGGGCCTCTCATTGACCTATACATAGCTCCGATCACTGTTCCCATCGTTGGCAGAAACATTTTAGGTGATAATGAGTATCGACGTTTAATTGATAGTATTGCGCCTGGCAGCAGTGCTTTAATGGTCATCGATAATGGAGAGTATGGCTTTATTAGTGATGATTTTATCCCCCAAACGGCGCCTGAGCGTTTTAAAGTAGGGCAGTCAGGGTTGCCACAAGATAGCCGAGATATCGATTTTTATAGTTTTAACGACCCATTTTTTAATAGCCCTTTGCCAATTCACAAGCGTTTGAAAGTATTAAACATCAAGTCTCAATCTGGATTTGAACTATCATCGCCAATAAATTTTGCTGTTACAGTTGATTATAGCCAATCATTTTTAGTTAAAAATACAGAACACCTCACCTTTGATTTCACTTTACCTGATTCACTGTTTGTTGAGAATGCGGCTGCTCTTGAACCAAAACAACAACCGTTATGGCTGAAGTTATGGCAACAGCGCTGGTTGGAAGTCGTTATCACTATCCTCTACTTAGCTTTTGTCACGTTTATATTTTTAAACCCTGATAGATTTAGCACTAATACAACGATTAGGGTTTTGAACATCACCATTCAGGTACGTCATATTGCCTTGTGCTTCGTGATTGCGGTGATTGGCTTTTATAGCCAAGGTCAGCTTTCAGTCGTAAATATATACACATTGTTCCTTTCCATATATCAGGGATTTAATATAGAGGTATTCTTACTAGACCCTATTATTTTCATTCTTTGGTTGTTTGTATTTATTGCTACGATTTTATGGGGAAGAGGTGTTTTTTGCGGTTGGCTATGTCCGTTTGGTGCTTTACAAGAGTTTGCCACCACATTGGCCACTAAACTAAAAATTAAGCAATATAAAATAAAACCTCACCACCATCAACGTGCTAGAGCAATCAAGTACATTCTTTTGCTTGGACTTGTTGGCAGTGCTTTTTATTCGCTAACCCTTGCTGGTCAATTAGCTGAAGTTGAACCGTTCAAAACGGCTATTACTTTATACTTTGTGCGCTATTGGCCCTTTACAGTGTATGCAATTATCCTTGTAATTCTGAGTTTAAAAATTCATAAGTTCTACTGTCGTTATCTATGTCCTTTAGGGGCTGGCTTTGGAGTACTTGGTCGTTTCCCGTTGCTTAAATGGATACGCAGACGTCAAGAATGCGGCAATCCTTGCCAACTCTGCCAAAGCAAAAAATGTGGCATAGATGCTATTAATAAAACAGGAAGTATCAATTACAGTGAATGTATTGGGTGTTTCGATTGTGTTGTAACCATCAACGACCCTAAGTTGTGTGTGATTGATAAATATAAGAAGAGAGTTAAATAGTTGATTTTTTGATGCTAATTAATATGTGTCCTCAACCAACGAACCGATATATTCAATCCAAAGTATGATTTTGTTTGTTCTGCGGACAGCCTATAGTGAAACTCTAGCTAAAACTACAAAAGGAGAAAGCTATGTGGACTAAGCCAAAGTTTGAAGAAATGCGTTTAGGTTTTGAAGTGACTCTGTATATCAGCAATCGCTAAGAAACACCCTAAAGGCTACTTCTGTAGCCTTTTTACCCTCCATTTTATCCTCAATTAAAATCACAACAAACGAGTATAAATAGCTATGAAGATATTAGTTCTCGGATCAGCTGCAGGTGGTGGATTTCCTCAATGGAACTGCCACTGCGCTAATTGTAAGGGCCTTAGAGAAGGCACTATAAAAGCAACACCTCGTACCCAGTCTTCAATTGCCGTTAGTCTTGATGGTAAAGATTGGGTGTTAATTAATGCATCCCCCGATTTAAGACAACAAATCAATCAGTCTCCACAGTTGTGGCCAGAAAACCAAACACGTGGGACCAATATTCGTGGAGTCTTACTCTGTGATAGTCAGGTCGACCACACCACTGGGTTGTTAACTTTACGAGAAGGTCTACCACTCGATGTATATTGTACTAAAGAGGTACATCAAGATTTATCTACGACTTATCCCCTTTTTAACATGTTGTCTCATTGGCATGGGGGTCTTAGTTACAAGACAATAGGGACAGATCATACTCAAGCGTTTACTGTAACTGGTGTCAGTGGGCTAAGTTTTTATCCTGTTGTGCTAGAAAGTAATGCGCCGCCTTACTCAACGTATCGTGATGCCGTTGTCGATGGTAATAATATCGGACTAAAGATTGTCGACGAGAAAACCGGTAAATGGCTATTTTACGCACCTGGTATTGTTGAAACAAACCCACTAGTGGAACAAATGTTAGATGGGGCCTCTTGTGCGCTTATTGATGGCACGTTATGGCTTGATGATGAAATGATCAGTCAAGGCGTTGGCGAAAAACTAGGGAGTGAAATGGGACACATGCCAGTTAATGGAGAGTTTGGTTCTGTATCATTGTTAAATCGATTTAACATTGATCGCAAAATTTTGATACATATCAATAACACCAATCCCATTTTGAATGAAGATTCTAAAGCACATCAATACGTTATTGAGAACGGTGTCGAGATTGCCACCGACGGTCTAGAAATCACGATTTAAGAGAGAGTTGCTATGAGCCAGCCTTTAACAAAAGAACAATTCGAAAAACAGCTACGTGAGAAAGGGGCCTTGTATCATATATATCACCCATTCCACATCGCTATGCATAACGGCGAATGCAGCAAAGAACAAATCCAAGGATGGGTAGCAAATCGATTTTATTATCAAGTCAACATACCAGTTAAAGACGCCGCTATTATGGCTAACTGTAGAGATATTAATACTCGCCGTCAGTGGATACAGCGTATTTTAGATCATGATGGCAGTGTTGGCGATGAAACGCTTGGCGGTATTGAGGCATGGTTACAATTAGGTGAAGCTGTTGGCCTCACTCGTGAACAACTATTGTCACAAGAGTTAGTGCTTCCCGGTGTTCGTTTCGCTGTTGATGCGTATGTAAATTTTGCACGTCGTGCGAGCTGGGAAGAAGCCGCTTGTTCTTCATTAACAGAAATGTTTGCGCCTGAAATTCATCAAAGTCGTTTAGATTCTTGGCCAGATAACTATCCTTGGATAGATAAGAAAGGGCTAGAGTATTTTCAAATGCGTTTATCCCAAGCGAGACGCGATGTGAATCACGGTTTGCAAATCACCCTTGATCATTTTAAAACAGCTGAACAACAAGCGCATGCCCTTAACATCCTACAGTTTAAACTAGATATTTTATGGTCAATGCTTGATGCAATGACTATGGCCTATGATTATAAACGTGCCCCATATCACGGTATAATCGAGACCCCAAGTTATCATCAAGGAATATTTTAATGTCTGATTTATCTAAAGTACCTCAGTTTAACCGTTTATTCCGTTTGCAGTTTGAACCTGCACAAGATAGCTTTGTGCTTCTATTTCCTGAAGGCATGGTAAAACTAAACCCAAGTGCCGGTGCAATCCTTGAACAAGTTGACGGTGATAGTTCTGTGGCTGGTATTATAAATAAATTACAGTCTAAATTTCCTGAAGCGGGAGATTTAACCCCTGATGTCTGTGATTTTTTAATCACTGCAGAAGAGAAGAAGTGGATTTACTATGCGTGATTCGACCTTAGTTAATGCAGGGCCACCGTTTTGGCTACTGGCTGAACTTACTTATGACTGCCCATTGCATTGCCCATACTGTTCAAACCCAACAGATATGGGCGATAGAAAAGATGAAATTGACACGCAAGCTTGGCGTGATGTTATGACTCAAGCCCGTAAAATGGGGGCCGTCCAATTAGGATTTTCGGGTGGTGAACCTCTTTTACGTAAAGATCTAGAAGAGCTTGTTGCTCATGGTAGGCAATTGGGGTTTTACACTAACTTGATTACATCAGGGATTGGTCTAACAAGTAAGCGAATTGCAAAACTTAAGGAAGCTGGGCTAGACCATATTCAAATTAGTTTTCAAGGGGCAGATCCAGAAGTCAATGACGCAATTGCTGGTCGAGGTAAGGCATACCAACAGAAATTCGAAATGGCACAACAAGTTAAAGCGCAAGGGTACCCAATGGTACTTAACTTTGTTATTTCCAAGCAAAATATTGAACAAATCCCTCAGATACTTGACCTTGCCACTGAACTTGAAGCTGATTATGTTGAGTTAGCCACGGCACAATATTATGGTTGGGCTTATCATAACAGGGACCATTTATTACCAAGCAAAGCCGCTTTAGATAAAGCGGAACAGCAAGTTAATGAATATCGAGCAAACCAAAACGGGCAAGGCCCCCAGTTTATCTTTGTGACACCAGATTATTACGAAGACAGACCCAAGGCTTGTATGAATGGTTGGGCATCTACCTTCTTAACCGTAACTCCTGACGGATCTGCGTTACCCTGTCATAGCGCCAAACTTCTACCGTTGGAGTTTCCAAATGTAAAAGATAAAACCATTGAAGAAATCTGGCAACAAGACTTTTCTTTTAATCGGTTTCGTGGTGATAGTTGGATGAAAGAACCTTGCTCCAGCTGTAGTGAAAAGGCAGATGATTTTGGAGGGTGTCGTTGTCAAGCTTATATGATGACTGGTGACATGGAAAATACAGACCCTGTGTGTGCAAAATCTCCTCACAAGCACTTAATCAAAGATGCGATTGCTAAAGCTGAACATCCAGACACGCCTTTACTTTATCGGGATAATAGTAAAGATATTGTCCGAGTTAAGTTATAAATGAGGTTGCATTGTTCTTTACTAAAGTATCTAGCTCACCTTTAACACACCAGCACCGTAGTGTTGCACCAGAATCGGATTTAGTTCGTTACACTGCGGTTTTTGCTATACCAACGCCAATTACCGATGACTCAGGTATAGCCCACGCCATTGAACATCTTATATTTAGGCGAAGCACGAGATTTCCTAATCCCAGTACTTTGTTTAAAATCAATGCCCTGGCCAGTGTAAAGATTAACGCAAGTACCACAGACGGTATCACGTATTATTTTTGCCAAAGTGATTATATCGACGACTTTTTGCTAGCATTTGACTACCTCGTATCAAATATTTTCTCTCCAACGTTTTCTAGACAGGATTTACCTTTCGAGGTGCATGGTAGCGGGGGTAAAGGCGTTATTTTTAGGGAATTACAAGCATTAGAGAAAACCATAAAATTTAGAAATACGGCTTTGTCTTATACGCAATTATTATCACTTGATAGTTCTAATCAACGCATTTCTCTTTATGGAGGTATCAGTGATAAGTTGACGAACATCACCGTCGATAAATTAACGGAGTATTATCAAACTCACTATAGACCGGAACGCGTTACTCTGTACACCGAGCTAGCGGAAGTAAAGCCGTCAGATTCGTTTAATAAAATCATACATCTCTTACAGAATGCGTTAACGCAACGTGACTGCTTTAATGAAAGACTTCCTGAAAAAAATGATGAAGAAAAACAATCCATCCTAAAAGAATCGGTATGTACTGAACTTAACGATACGCTGCTTACCTCATGTTGGATTCCGGTAAGCTACATTACAACCATCAAACAGAACTATTGTGTGATAAAGGGGTTTGATGTGAAAGATCAGCTTCAAGTGTTGCCCTTTGATGAAACTAAAAACGGAGCTGAGCAATTCGCTCTGAGGTTCATTCATCAATCTAATCTGAGCAAGAACATTGATAGTATTATTAGTTATCTTGTAGATATTTTAGAGCAAGAGGGGGAAAAGGCGACCCTTTCAGAAAACAACAACATTAACAGTACAAAACAGCAAGACCAAGTTAGCCATATAATGAAATGGCACATAAATGCTCTTAGGAATACAACAGGCAGTCAGCCATCAAAACTTGAAGTGACATCGACAAAAATATACCAGCAAGCGGTCTTGTCAATGACAAAGCCTGCTGCGCAAACCCCTACCAGTCTCTCTAGTTTATATGATAACGGCCGAGGGTTCCCAGCTAGCTTCCTAGTTTGTAATAAACAAGGCAGTCACTACTCCGCTGATATTAATTCATTGAGTTACCCAAAGGCACCACCACAACAAATTCCCCGCCTGTTCAGTCCACTAAAGCAAGCAATCAAGACAGAATTAGACAAAAGTAGCATTTTATTCAATAAACAAACGAGCAAGGATCTGTTTATCGAACAGGTGCTCGGTTGTTATGACAAAGATCACTTTCTATTGTGTTTCAGTGTTAAAAATCAACATGCAGTCAAAGTGACTGTGTTGAGTTACCTGTTAGCGGGTTCGAGCCAATTGTTAGCCCCACGGTTGGCAGGGCTGTGTTACGCAACAGATATTCGCTTTCTTAAAGGTGAGAATGCACTCTATATCTATACCGCGTTTGACATTAATCCACAAAATAGGATCAGCTCGGTACTTGAGGGGTTAACATCTTTGCAGCAAGACACTGACTATCTAAAACACTACTTATTATCTGCAAAGGATAAATTAGCCAAAGAATTAGTGTCGACACACGAAACCGATTCGATTGACTTAAGCGTATCTGATATACAAGAAATGATTAAAGAATTAGTAATAATAATTAAAAATAACACTACTAATATTAAGGGACTTCATGACACAGCAATATACAATCACCGCAGTTACACGACATAAAGATCCAGTCAGTGCTAGTCAAGAGTTAAGGAGGCAATTTGATCACTCAATAGATGCAGTGATCTTTTTTTGTTCTACTTGTTACCGCTTAGCTGAACTTGGCGTTGCACTGGACAAGGCTTTTGCTGGCATTCCACTTTTTGGTTGTACTTCAGCAGGTGAAATCACAAATCAAGGGTACGAATCGCAGTGCATTATCGCTGTAGGCTTTAAATCTAGTCACTTTAAAATTTCAGCTCAGATGATAAACCCAATCACTGAGTTTAACCTTGTTCAAGCACATACCACCGTTAATGAATTAATTGAACAGTCTCAACACCCTAGCTTTGATAAACGTTTCATGATGACACTCCTTGATGGGTTATCAGCAGATGAAGAACAGTTTTTGAACAGCCTAGATTCAGCAGCAGGAGAAATTGAGCACTTCGGTGGCTCTGCTGGCGATGATATTAACTTGGCTAAAACTCATATCTATCACAGAGGTAAATTTTACCAAGATAGTGCGATTGTGATCATGGTTAATACTCGCTGTAATTTCGAAGTTTTTTCAACAAATCATATTGGCGTTGCCCAAGAGAAACTCGTTGTTACCGCTGCAGATTCACCTACTAGGACGATCTATGAACTCAATGCAGAGCCAGCGGCTATAGAGTATGCGAGACTGCTTAATCTATCTGTTGACCAGCTAACCCCTGAAGTGTTTTCACTCAACCCCTTAGCGGTAAAGGTAGGGGGTAATTATTATTTCCGTTCTATACAAAAAGTTAATGAACAAGATAATAGCCTGACGTTTTATTGTGCCGTAGATAGTGGCATTGTATTAACTGCGGTGACTTTAGAGGATGTGTTTGCACGTTTAGGTAAAAAATTGATGCATATAACAGCCCGGCATGGAGAACATGACATTGTACTGGCGTGCGATTGCATTCTGCGGCGCCTTGAGATTCAGCAAAAAAATCTTGAGATCACAGCACAATCATTATTTGAACAATACAACATTGTTGGATTTAATACCTATGGTGAACACATCAATGGCATTCACTTAAACCAAACATTCACCGGTGTATATATTAGTGGAGAAGATAATGAGTGAATTAAAGCCAAGTTATGATGAACTCGTGTCACTATTAGAAGATGCGCAGAAAAAAAATAGAAAATTATCAAAAATAAATCAAGCGTTAATTGATCGTGTCGAAGCAGGTGGTTCTAACCGTTACGATGCTTACTCGACGTTTGAAAATTCTGTTCACTTGGCCAAACAAGTTCGTGAAAAAACCGAAGCGTTAAATGAGACGCTGGTCAAGCTTGAACGAAGTAATCGCGATTTAACTAAAGCGAACAAACAGTCAAACCTATTTAAACAACGTTTTATTGATGCCATAGAAAGTATTTCTGATGCTTTTGTTTTACTCGATAATGAAGGTCGGATCATTTTACAAAATAGTCATTTTAGTAACTTCTGGCGTAATTCAAACCTACCAACAGACAAAGGCGTGAATCTGCGTGATTTAAAAGAACTTGCAAAGGTTCGAGGGATTATTCGTCAAGCATATCCAGGTGATGCTGATACTAGCCCTGTGTATCAGTTAAATGATGGTCGATGGTTTCAATTAAATGAACGCTCTACCGTTGAGGGCGGCTGGGTTATGCTCTATACCGATATCACCGCGTTGAAAGTTGCAGAGTCTGCACGTTTCGAGCGTGCCATAGAGCAAAAATCACAAATGCTGCAAAGCTTGGTAGATAACCTATCTCAAGGTGTTGTGCTTGTTAATGGTGATAATAAGGTAGAAATATGGAATAAGCGCTTTTCTGAAATTAGCCATCTTTCACCAAGTATTTTGGGTAATACGCCATATTTCAACACACTACAAAGCTTGACCGAATTAGATTTATTGTCAAAATCATCCGAGGGTGAAGCGTTTTATGTGCAGGAACTATCTAATGGCATGGTTGTTGAAGTTCGTGAACATGCCATTTCTAATGATCAATTAGTTAAAACCTATACAGACATTACTGAACGGCATCAATATGCGGTGTCCCTTGAGCGCAGGAAAAATTGGCTTAGATTGATCACAGATAATGTACCAGCGATGATTGCTTACATCGGGGCGGATCTTAAATTTCAATTCACAAATAGAGTTTACGTTGATTGGTATGGCTTACAACCTGATAGTTTAAATGGGGTCACTTTAGAAGAGAGCCGTACTCAAGGTGATTATAACAAGTTACGTCCTTACGTAGAAATAGCATTATCTGGTAATAGTGTTAGTTTTGAAATAGAAGAGATGGATCTCGAAAACAGAATTAGTTACCAACTAAAATCTTATGTACCGAATAAAGATAGCAATGGGCAAGTACTAGGCTTCTTTGTCCTAGTGAGGAATATTACATCACGACGGGAAAGTGCACTCGCACTACAACGTGCACATGATCAATTGGAATTGCGTGTCACTGAGCGTACTTTTGAATTGCAGAATGTAAATGATAAATTACTCAAAGAAGTTGAAGACAGGCGTAAAGCTCAAGCCAACCTTCTTTCAGCAAAAAAAGAAGCAGAACAAGCCAACCAATCTAAGAGCAAGTTCCTAGCCGCTGTTAGTCATGATTTATTACAGCCGCTTAACGCGGCGAAGTTATTCACCAGTTCGGTTTCTGATATGATTTCTTCACCGGATAAACGCAAACTCATTGGCAACATTGCCAATTCATTAGACGACTTAGAAAGTTTAATTTGTACCTTAGTTGATATTTCAAAGTTAGATGCTGGTGTTGTTAAAGCGGATAAGAATTCGTTTAATCTTGGTGAGTTGATGGATAACTTGGTGACAGAGTATCGTCATTTAGCACCGCAGTACTCTGTAAAGCTCCATTATGTGCGGCCAAACTTGGTCGTTAATAGTGATAGCGTCTTGTTAGCACGTATATTGAGAAACTTCCTTTCAAATGCTTTTCGTTATACTGAGCAAGGCAAAGTATTACTTGGTTGTAGACGAACCGACGAACATGTTTATATTGAAGTGTGGGACAATGGTGCCGGGATTGCAGAGGATGAGCTGTCAGTTATTTTCCAAGAATTTAAACGATTAAAAAGCTCAGCCAAAGCCTTTAGCAATGGATTAGGCTTGGGTCTTGCCATTGTTGATAAGCTTTCGACAGTTCTTGAACATCCAATTAAGGTTAGATCTGAGCAATTTAAAGGTTCAATGTTTTCTGTCAAAGTCCCCCTTGGAACTATTGTTAGACCGAAAACATCGCAATTAAATCCGCTAGTACAACATTCAAACAATAACCTTAATGGTGCTAAAATATGGGTGGTTGATAATGACCAAACAATTTGTGAAGGTATGGCAGTACTTTTATCGAATTGGGGCTGTGAGGTTATCACTGCAACGGATTATAGCGACCTTGCCAATCAAGTTGATATAGCTAACAGCTGTGCCGACTTACTTATTCTAGATTATCATTTGGATGATGGTGTCACAGGGTTACAAGTTGCAGAACAAATAAAACAAGCACGAGGGGAGTCATTACCAATGATAATGATCACCGCCAATTACAGCCAAAGTTTAAAGAACTTTGTAAAGAAAAAACATATTCTTTTACTAAATAAGCCCGTTAAACCAATGAAACTTAAAACAACGATGATGTATTTATTGAATGAGGCCGCTAAGTCTATCGCATAGAATAGAGCTGACCAATATAAAGGCTATGTCTTAGTTAACTGTTGTAGATATTTTTATTACTTTAATTCAATGTATTAAATGTATCAGATGACACTTCTGCGTGAGACATGCCCCGGTATTAATTGCCTTTAAGGGAAGAACTGTTAGGAGAAAAAATTAGGGACGGATTGTTAGATTTTGACGCATGGATGCACATCAAAGTCGGTGACGTTAAGACAGCTTTACTCTTAAAGAACCGCTACGATTAACAAATCGTAACAGTTAACTGCGACATAGCTAATAAAAAGCCCAACTTGATTACTCAAGTTGGGCTCTGCTTAGCATGTGAATGTTCAGCTACCGCTTAAGGTATTGATTAAAGTCAATATCACTACAACCCACAACAGCTTGAACACGGTTATAAACCCCTAATTTTTTCAAAATTGAAGATACATGTGATTTAACTGTTGTCTCAGAGATATTAAGGTTATAAGCGATTTGTTTATTGGCTTCCCCTTTAGTCATACAACGCAGCACCATGAGCTGACGACGTGTTAGTGACGATAACGTTTCTGAACATACCTTAAACTCTTTGCTTTGAGAGCCAGATTGGCTTGATGAGCTGTCATCGCTACGAATGATGTCAGAGGGTAGGTAAACATTACCGCCGAATACACTTTCAATTGCGTCGCCAATAGTATCCTTAGATGATGATTTGGCAATAAAACCTACGGCACCATATGCAATAGTTTGTAAGATTGTTTGTTTTTCTTCTTCCGCTGATACAACCACTACAGGAGTTGTAGGGCATTCATTACGTAGCTCTAGTAATCCGTTAAGGCCAGCCATGCCTGGCATATTTAGATCGAGTAAAATAAGGTCGATATCATCGTTAGACTTAGCAAACTCTATCGTAGAGTCCATGTCTGGGGTTTCAAACGTCTGACTGTCGCTAAAGCGTCCAGCGATGATGTTGACGATAGCATCACGAAATAAAGGATGGTCATCTGCTATTAACACTTTATACATAACTAAACTCACTGAAACTTTTGAATATAGTTTAATGTACCCTAACCATACAAAGAAACAAGCAATAGTTATCATACCTTAGGAGTAGACTACCGTTGCTTTAGTAGTAACAGATAAAAAAAGGGCCAATTAAGGCCCTTTAATATTAATAAGTTACGTTCTCATTCATTAGAAAGTAAGAACAGCACCTAATGCTATAGTATTGTTTTCTTCACCCATTGGTGAACCAGCCATTTCTACTTCAGTCTTGTTAAATTCTGCAACAAATGTTACGCCAGTGTAAAGTGTACGGAAGTAAGCAACACCAGCATTACTGTGAGTGACTTCAGATGAGCTGCTCTTGTTCTCATTTTCTGACTCACCGTATGTCAAGACAAAACGGTTTGCGCCACTAGAGAATGCACCTTGAACTAAGAAACCTGATGACTCATTGTCATCAGAACCAACGAGGTGATCTAAGCCAGCAACATGACCTAAACCTTCAGACTGATAACCTGATGCAGTCAGTGAGAAGCCGTTACTGCTGAATTTTGCACCGTAGCCGACACCTGATTGGTCATGATCTTTACCAGCAACTTGTGATGATTGTGTTACTGCACTTGCCCATGCTTTAAAGTCTGCTCCATCGCTTACTTTACCGCTATAAATTAACTCAGCTTCTAAACGTGGCATATCTTCAGACGATCCTGCTGCTGCTTTATTCGGGTCCATTAAACCAACTGCAAATTTGAAACCGTTCATTTCTTTAGAGCGGTAAGTAATTTGAGATTTAGGGAAAGTATAAGTATAACCCGTTGAGATGTTACCAAAAGATACATTGCCGCCATCAACTAAACCAAAGAAATCAGATGTTTGGCCAAAACCTAATAGTAGTTGATCGTTCATGATGTTTTCACGGTTAAATAGACCAAAATCTTTACCGATTAAAACTTCACCCCAGTCGCCGCTCACTTTACCGTAGAACTGACGAACATCGATAAGTGTGCCTGTACCTAAATCATTTGGTGACGCGTCACGATTATTATCTGAGTCATTAACAGAAACCCAAAATGAAGAGCGAACATCGACTTTTACATCGGACATCTGGTTTGCGAAATTAAAGCCAATGTTGTTTGGTAAGAAACCCATTCTTACACGAGATTGGTCACGGTCAGATGTTGCACCTGTAGCATCAGTTTTTTCAATTGAACTGTTGCTGTAAAAAACGTTAACAAGGCCGTCAGAAGAAAATGACATGCCATCGTTCTCATATAAAGTCACTGCTGCTTGTGTATTTAGTGACAAAAGAGAACATGCTATTGCAGCGCTACAAAGTGTAATTTTAGTTTTCATTATAGTTTCCTATGTGCTGTAAGTTGATTAATCATAGGAAATGAACAAAATTCATACTATTGTTCAGAAGGTTATATTAGTTGATAATTAGAACACCACAATAAGGAGTATGACTTAAGTAGTAAAAGTATGAGGTTATAAAAACATCAAAATGCACTTTATATAATCAGCGACCATCGCGAATGTAGAAATATCAGACAATTTATTGCTTATTTACGTAATATAATTACGCGTTTTTAACTTAGTTTTGAAGTACGCCACAGTATTCTACTTATTGCGTAGTGAAATTTTTTTAATGTAGTATTATTATTACAAAAATGGATAAGCTATAATATGAGGGTATTTTTATTTAAACGACTCATCTTAGGTTTATTTGTATGACAGAACAGACTCCATTATGTGATATCGGCTTTATTGGCTTAGGTGTCATGGGGAAAAATATTGCGCTAAATCTAGCGGATAACGGCTATAAAATTGCAGCTTTTGATTTAGACCACCAAAAAGTTGATGAAATCATTGCTCAAGATAAAATAGAGCGTAAAGAGCAAGACCCTCGTATTGTTGCATGTTCTTCATATACAGAACTATTAAGCAAACTTACTGCACCTCACCTTATTATCTTATCTGTTCCTGCGGGAGCACCCGTAGATGATGTCTGTCATAAATTAATCGATGCTGGTATTTGTGCCGACGATATCATTGTTGATACAGGTAACAGCTTATGGACTGACACTATCGAGCGTGAAAAGCAATACCATGGTAAATTCATTTTCTTTACGACTGCCGTTTCGGGTGGAGAAGTGGGAGCCCGTTTCGGCCCTTCTTTAATGCCTAGTGGTGACCCATACGCGTGGGCACGGATCGAGCCTATTTGGCATGCTATTTCTGCAAAGGTTTGCCCTGAAACCGGTAAAGCTCTTGAACGAACATCAATTGACCAGCCGCTACCACAAGGCGAGCCATGTGCAACCTATATAGGCCCGGCAGGCTCTGGTCATTACGTCAAAATGGTTCACAACGGCATCGAATATGCTGATATGCAGTTAATATGTGAAGCTTACCACGTCATGCGCGAATCGTTATCCATGACTCCTAAACAGATTGCGTCTGTTTTTAAAACATGGAATAAAGGTGTACTAAACAGTTATTTAATGGAGATTTCTGCTGAAGTTCTTGAGCAAGACGATCCAGAAACTGGGAAGCCACTAGTCGATATTATCCTCGATAAGGCAGGACAAAAGGGCACTGGCTTGTGGACAGCTGTCAGCGCTCTTGAGGTAGGAAGCCCGGCAGCAACCATCGCTCAATCAGTATTTGCTCGTTCTTTATCGACATTGAAGCATGCACGTATCAGAGCTGCAAAGTTGCTAGAAGGGCCTGAGCCGCAAGTGGTTAGTGAAGAACAACGACTACAATCTATTGAACAATTACATGATGCATTATATTGCTCGAAGATTGTTGCTTACGCCCAAGGCTTTCAACTAATTAAGTTAGCAGCGAGACAGCAAAAATGGCCTTTAGATTTCGGCGGTATTGCCAAAATTTGGCGTGCTGGCTGTATTATCCGTGCTGCCTTTTTACAAAAAATTACCGATGCGTATGACCGTGATGATGAATTAGGTAACTTATTACTCGATAGTTATTTCTCTGGCGAAGTTGCTAAATATCAGCATAACTGGCGTCAAGCCATTGCAAGTGCGACCCTTAATGGCATTCCTTGTGGTGGTTTTAGTTCAGCTTTAGCGTATTATGACTCTTACCGTACTGAAACGCTGCCAGCGAATTTATTACAAGGGCAGCGAGACTACTTCGGTGCTCACACATTTGAGCGAATCGATCAACCGGCTGGTAAGAAATTCCATGTCAAATGGTCAGAACCAGGTAGGCCATTAGTTAAAATTGATTAACACCTAACACAAATCTTAAAAGCACAGTAATCTGTGCTTTTTTTATGTGAAATTTTTAGCGGCTCCGCACAATAATGTTTCTTTTTTAATCAGTCTATCTGTATTACACTAATAGAGTGAAATAAACAATATGCCTAACAGAGGGAGGGTTTATGACACAGATTAACCCCTTGGTCGCAGGAGCTGAGATAGCTTTGGCTCGGTCATCCTCCAATTCAGCAGCCGATCAACACATCACACAAAATAGGGCGGGTTTGCCTAAACCCGACTTAGGAGAATTTAAGAAAGAAGTCGTTCAAGTCACCCAATTAGCCCGTGAAAAACAGCAACAAGAACAGGGATTACAAGCATTAAGCCAAGACAAGCCCCAAGCGAATGAGGCTATTAGAGTTTCAAGTAGTCTTGGAAAAAGTCAGTCAGTAGGGCAGTTAACAGAGACTCAAGCTATTAAAATATATAAACAAATAGCGAATATACTGACATAGCAACCTTTCTAAACTTTACGATCTTGCCCTGACATCGCACGGTCTTTAATATTCGTTTGGATATAGTTTTTGTCTGTCGTTTCAGATGAAGCATGACCGAGTTCGTCTGCTAAATGCTTCAATGGTCGAGTTCCTGCATCTTCTGTTGCTCCGGTGTGCCTTAACCAATGTGTAGTCGCAGCCATTAAATAATTAGCGTCATCATCAAAACCATCATTATTGAGTGCTGTAATTGCTAAATCAAAACTTTGTTCAACAATCCGTCTAATTTGTCTCGCCGTCATATTACCGCTACCGCGTAGCTTATTAAGCATCGGGGTATCTTCATCTGGAGAAGGTAGGCCAATTAATCCACGATACTTACGATACCGTTGTAGATAGCTTATGTAGGCGGGTGGTACTGTGACATCACGGATCTTATTTCCTTTACCAAAGACGGTTAAATACCAAAAGTTGTCGTTATCCTTAGTAAAATGTGACATTTTCGGTTGCCATTTACTGTGTTCGGAAAGTTCTGACACACGTAGATAGAGGCTTTTAAGTGTGGCAATAATAAACAGGTTTCGTTCAAATTTAGCATCTTTATCAGCGTGATCTCTAGTCACTCCAAGGACATATTCCCATTGAAGTTGGCTTAAGGTATCTGGTGTTTTACGTTGAACTTGCTTAATAAGAAATGGACAACTGCGTTTAACGACAGGAACATAATTCTTGTCACAAACTTCTTCCATTTGTGCATGTTTGTACAATACGCTGATGGCGGTAAAAGTAGATGTTAAAGATTCTTGCGACGGCCGATAATCATCTACATTTGCCACGCGGTTTGGGTCTTTTTTACTTAGAGATTTTGCTACTTTTGCCACGAACGGACGCCAGTTGGGATTGGATTTAAATATTCCAGCGTGTTCAATAAAACGTTGTTGAACAGACAAGCCAATCCATTGTTTGTTCGGCTGCCAGACAAAATCAATATATGCCTCGATATCTTTACGACCAACATCGAAAATTCCTTTCTCACGAACTTGCCAACAAAATAAACACAAACGTTCTGCTTCATTTCTAAATCGTAAAAATGTGCCGTCTGATTTTCGTCCCATAATGTGTAAAAACTCTAGAACAAAGAGTAATTCTTTTGTGGCTGTTGATTTGAGACCGCCCAAGGAATTTAGAAAAGTGTCCAGTGCAGGATACTCGTTGGCCAGCGTATTATTTTGTATGGCTTGTTGCTGATACTTTATTTCCGAAAACGTATTAATGAGTGGTGTTACTGTGTACATATAAACCTTAGGATAATAATGATAACAAATCATAAACTTAATTAAACAGAGTCTATCTTATGATACCCCTAATGTCCAATACTTAAGAGTATTGGACATTAGGGACCTAAGTGACTGCTCTGGTGACTGATTCCGTTGTTAATCAGCCCACTAAGGCTTCATTTGCGCTGACGGATCCCCTGTGTAAACTACTGATTTATAAATATAAATTTGTCATTTGGTTTATTTATTGCGCGTCCGTACGTGAAATGTGAGCAAACATCAGTACAATCTGCCGCCAAAAAATAATCTCAGTACCAATTATAATTAACAGATTGGCAGTTTTTAAATAATTAACTACATTAACAATGCAAATTGTGATAGTTTTCCACTTCAAATTTTAAGAGACAGAATCATGATAAATAATTTAGTTTTACGCCGCCTACGCTATGCTTTGAATCTACGTGAAGCATCAATGGTCGAGATTTTTAAGTTAGCTGACAGAAAAATTAAAGCAGGTGAAATCAGCAATTTATTAATGCGCGAAAAACAAGAAGGTTTCGTTGAATGTGATGATGTAACTCTTGAACAGTTTCTCGATGGTTTGATTATAAAGTTACGCGGACCTCGTGACGAGTCTGCAGCACCGCTAACGAAACAAAAAGTTCGTATTAATAACAACATCATCCTCAAAAAAATCCGTATCGCACTCGAGTTACGAGAAGACGATCTGTTAGAGATTATGCAAATTGCAGATTTTAAATTCTCTAAATCTGAGATGAGTGCTTTTTTCCGCAAGCCAGGTTCACGACAATACAAGCCTTGTGGTGACCAAATGATTAGAAACTTTCTCATCGGTTTATGTGAAAAGAACCGACCATCTGATGATAAAAAGAATAACTAATCGTAATAATAAGAAAAGGGAGCGACAAGCTCCCTTTTCTTTTCAACTATCAACCTAGTTTAAATAGGTTTGTTAAATAGTTTTTCTGTAACATGTTCCGCAAATCCACTACCGGCTTCTAAATAGAAGTTATAAGTAGAATGTACGCCCATCTTTTCAAGCTCGCTCTGTTGATCAGGGTAATTTGCAATAGCAGAAACTTGACCGTCAAAACCAGATGCTTTTAATTGTTCCAAAGCAGAGATGTTTTGAATATGCTTTGGCATCGCTAACATGACCATTTCAACTTCTGAATGGTTAATTCGTTGCCAAAAATCTGGATCGGTTGCATCAGCAAGAATAACATTGCGACCTCTCTCTTGATGTCTAACAATACTGTCTTGGTTAATATCGACACCTGCAACAGCGTCTGGATAATGCTGTGCAATAGTTTCATAAGCACCCGTTCCAATACGTCCCATACCAAAAATAAGAATTTTTGTATCCGCTAACTCTACTGGTCTCTCTTGATCTAAACGTTCTTTAGACTCAAAGCGCGATAAAAACTCTTCGAGTTTAACGTAAATATCATTTGAACTGGTATTCAACGGAGAGGCTAAAATGAACGTTATAGAGACTGCAATAGCAACAACCGCGAGCCACTCACCAGAAACCCAGTCATTTGAAGCAGCTAGCGCACAAACTATCAAACCAAACTCACTAAAGTTTGCCAATGTGAATGAACTTAATAATGACGTACGAGCTCTGAGCTTAAACTGATTGGTCAGTACATAATATAAGATGACTTTTATAGGTAGAACTAAGACAATAATTAGAGCAGCAAATAGAGCCTCAGCAGTCAGATTTGCATTTAGTCCGATGGTTAAGAAGAAGCCAACTAGCATTAAATCTTTAAAGTTAAGTAAAGATTTAGCTAACTCCCCTGCTTTCTTATGCGGAGCAAAAATCATACCTATTATAAGTGCACCCAAATCGCCCTTTAAACCAGCAAATTCAAATGCTTGATAACCGATCAATAAAGCAAAAAAGAAGCCAAACAACGGAAGTAATTCACCGTGTTTAGAACGACTTAAAATGACATAAAATATTGGACGGATCAGCGGTAATAGAACTAACAACCCAAGCGCATACCAGTTTGGAACTTTTCCTGTGCTAACCGCTAAAAATATAACAGCAAAGATATCCTGCATTATCAGAATACCGATGGATACCTTACCATGCAAACTTCCCATTTCACCGCGCTGTTCAAGCACTTTCACAGCAAAAACGGTACTGGAAAAGCTAAACGCAAAGCCTATCAATAAAGATGTTTGAAGTGTCAAATCAGTAAATAGCGGTAGCCCGAACTGCGCTAAAAGCATAATAAACGCAGAGAATAAGGCGGTGCTTAACACAATGTGGATTGAAGCGGGTGCCCAGACATAAGCTTTGGTCAGGCTTTCTACACGTAATTTTAAACCGATAGTAAAAAGTAATAAAGTGACACCTAAGTCTGCAATGTTTTGTAGTAAATCAGTTGATTGATAACCCACTAAATGTAAGATAAAGCCAGCCGCTAAAAAGCCGATCATCGGAGGTAATCTTAACTGTAAAATAACGAAGCCACAGACAAATGCTGTACTAAAGAAGATAAGTTCCATAAATGAGTATAAGTTAATACTAGGTATTAAACTTAGTTAGCCCCCCAAAAGTAGTTAAAATGATTATTTAAATTCAAATAGTTCAACGTCAAAAATAAGAACAGAACCAGGAGGGATCGAGCCCGTGCTTCGGTTTTGATAACCTAATTCACTCGGAATATAGAAACGCGTTTTTTGGCCAACAACCATTAATTGTAGACCTTCTGTCCAGCCTTTTATTACCTGGTTAAGTCCGAAAGATATTGTTTCACCACGATCAACAGAGCTATCAAAGACGGTGCCGTCAATAAGTGTTCCGTGGTAGTGTACGGTTACCTTTGAGCGACTCGTTGGGTGTTCTTCCCCCGTACCTTCTGTTAATACTTTATACTGTAAACCGGAAGGAGTGACTTGGACGCCCTCTTCTAGTTTATTGGCTTCTAGAAACTGCTGCCCTATTTCTATGTTCACTTGTGCACTTTTCTTTGTTTGAGCGCTACGATTTAATAACCAAAAAATAGAAATAATGATTAAGCCGAGTATAATAAATTTTGACACAGTTACTTTCCTTTAAAATTGTTGTTGCAAAGATACTAAATAATTGAACATAACGATAATATTTTTTGATGTTATTCGTTAAATGGCTCCCAAATGACTAAAAATAAATATCTACGCTCCCCCCTAAAAACTATTATTGTGTCTCTAAGCGCAGTTTTTTTAAGTGCTTGTTACAGTAATTGGCCAGAGTTAGACACTGTCGCAGAATTAATAGCTTGTGACTATTCGACAAATCAATTACGTGACATTGCACAAAAACACGGTGCGACACATATAACCGATGAAGCATCTAGAACAATATCACTTTCAAAACACGACGATGCAATAGCTATCGTTATAAACAGTGAAAGAGAAATCGTTACAGTAGCAAAAACCAAATCAACCATCACAATGCTAGGTTTACAGCGTCAACAAGGCGACGTTATCGTTGTCCGTCGCTGTGATTAATTTTCTCGTTGGCTGATGACATCTAAAATATCGACTGTCCAAGTCTGATTGGGTTTTTCTACGATTCGTCCAATCTCATGGCCATGCTGATAAACGATCAATGTCGGTGTAAAGCGTAAATGATATTTCTCGTCAGCTTCTTTATTCGTATTTACACCGATAAGTTGTAATTTTTTATTCCCGCGCTCGAATAATTTTATGAGTCTGGGTACTTCTCTTACACTGTCATGACACCATGTACCAAACAATACGACAAATTCATAGGACTCATCGATGCGGCTCAGTGAACTTATCTCTTGTTCATCGATAATATATCGTCGATATTGATCATAAAAGTGAGCGTCACGCGTAAGAAGCTCTTGAGCGATAACAGGCCCAGTGATTGTTTTCCCTCGCGGCATTGAAAAGGCCATTTGGCTAAATAAAAATGTGACGGCTACGAAAGCCACAGCAGCAATTATTCTTACACTCATTATTAGTCCCAATCACTGGCAACAAAACTTGCGACTTGTTTTCCCTTACTATAAAAAATTAGCTCAGGCCAGTTAACTACGAACTGGTCTGTGTCGTATAGTGCATTGAGCATCGCTCGTTCAATTTGACCAATAGTGTTTGGATAACAAGCTTTCATAGACGAACCTAACGTTGAAAATGCTAAGTGTGAAGTTGAAAACTCATTGCTTTCGAAACTATTCACCACCGATGAAAAAAAACGATTACACCCAGAAAATCCTGTTAGTCCTTCATTTGATAATGTCAGGTAGGGTTTTTGATCAATCGCTGTAAAGCCAGGATGTGATAACAGATCGTCAATAGTTGACACGGATTTTAACTGCCACTGTCGCTTTGCGGTTAACATCGACTTCGGTAGAAACACTTGCTTAGCCCGCGAGATTAGCGATATAAACTGATAATCAACAGTTGATTGATCTGCGGCAACACTAGTACGCGGTACTTTGTTTATCTTAATCGTTTGATAGTGCCCTTCAGAAAAATTAAAACCATCAATCCGTTGGTAAAATAATTGCCATTCATCCTCCACCAATACATTCAAACACTGCTGATTGGCGACTCCAACACAGGATACTTTAAATGGGGCCACAGTGACAACTTGCTGCTCTTCACGGGGGGTAGATTGACAAGCAATTAGTCCAAAAAATAGAAACGTTGAAGCTATTACATTGATATACTTTTTGTTCATAATGACTCCCAAATTTAGGTCACTTTCAATCGATTATTATTGTCACGTGATTGCTTGATGAGTTCATCACCTTGCGCCTCAGCTCCCAACTTTGCAATCCTATCGTATAAAACCACATTAACAGTTGCCGCAAGATTCATGCAACCAACCGTAGGAATATAAATAACGTCATCGCACCAAGCAACGACTTCTTTATCGAGCGAGCGATCTTCTGGGCCAAAGATATAAAAAGCGTTTTCAGGGTGCTGATACTCCACTAGTGAAGTTGCTCCCTCAACGAGTTCAATTGCAACAGGGACAGCGCCGTGTGGGAGAGCTTGTTGAAATGTGTCTATGTGGTTGAGTGGTATTCGATTGGCTACATTTTTAGTATCGGTATGTAGCTTTTGCCCACGGGCAACAGCTTTATTGAAACGATTACCCGTATAAACAACGGAATTGGCATTATAACAGCCAGCGGCGCGCATTACGGCACCAACATTATCTGGGCTTTTAGGGTCCGTTAATCCTATGTGTGCTTGTTTAGTCATCAAGATGCGTTCATCGTAAAAATTGTTGGTAATTTTACGTGATGTAGCAAGGTAAGCAAGCGTCAGACCTCACTCTGCCAAAAAAAAGGGGCCAAAGCCCTAATGCCGATCAGTTAAGTAAAAAATAACTTGAAAAATGGCTCAATGAGATCAAAATCCGATGAATGCTTTTCATC
>NZ_JAUYVJ010000018.1:0-82271 GCF_030689115.1 Psychrobium sp. 1_MG-2023
CGATGAAAAGCATTCATCGGATTTTGATCTCATTGAGCCATTTTTCAAGTTATTTTTTACTTAACTGATCGGCATTAGAACCATAGGTTCGCTTTTTTGGCTTATAGCACCAAGGAAATATCAACGAACACTTAGCCATTTGCTCTTGTTTTTTCGCTGCTTGTCGGCTGAGCGGCTTATTCTTATCAGTGGCGTCATGTTTCTGTCATCACCTCGTCATTTTGCTCTGTTGTCATAAGTAGTAATTTATATATTTACTATCAATAGGTTATAAAATGAAGAAGTCGATAATTGCGATTAGTCTACTGACACTGCTAGCGGGCTGTAGTCTTGAAGGTGATGATGGTCAGCCAGGTGTGGCCGGTCAACAAGGGGCTACAGGGCTTAATGGTAGTGACGGGCGTAATGGTGAAAATGCGAACGCATTGCTGGATGTGTCACTTGTTGCACGTGCGCAGCTGAATGTTGAATCTCCAGAAGGCGCTGCTGAAATAGTGGCTTATCATAAAGCGTCACAGCAAATTTTTGCTTTAAATAGCTCGGGTGACAAAGCCGTCGTTGAAGTCTTGTCAGCCAAGGATTTTGATAGCGCGGCATTAGTCAAAGACAGTGAAGGTGTTATAAACAATAGTAACTTAGTCAGTCAACGTACTATCGACTTGTCGGCAAACACAACCGGGGATGCTAATAGTATTGCTATTTCCGAAGCGAATCACTTACTGGCAGTGGCTATGGCTGCCGACACTGGTGTGTTGGGTAAGATTGCCTTCTATGACATTTCAGCAGACGTTCCAGTGTTTATTAAAAACGTGACTGTTGGCTATTTACCCGACATGGTGACTTTTTCTCATGATGGCTTAAAGGCTGTGGTTGCCAATGAAGGCGAACCTGCAGGTGATTATTCTATTGATCCTGAGGGCTCAATATCAATTATTGATATTGTTTCTGGTACCCCGCAGGATACGGCGACCGATCTTAGCTTAACCGTCTTTAATGGCCAGCAAGAGGCACTTGAGGCCCAAGGGGTTATTTTCTCAAGCCCTAATGGCAGAACCATTAACGGTAAGCTGATTAGCACCACTGTAGCGATGGATTTAGAGCCAGAATATGTCGCTATATCACAAGATAGCAGCAAAGCGTTTGTGACGCTGCAAGAGAATAATGCATTAGTTACGGTTAACCTTAACGATAATTCGATGTCTATTAAGGGCTTTGGCTTTAAGGAGTGGGGGGATCTTGATTTTGATGCCTCTGATAAAGATGGCGGCATCAACTTTATGCGTTACCCTGGCCTAAAAGGGATGTATCAGCCAGATTCTGTGGCGAGCTTTCAATGGCAAGGTGCTGACTTTATTGTCACTGCTAATGAGGGGGATGGCCGTGAGTATTTCTTTGACTCTGCCGATGAAACGAGCTGTCTCGCTGCTGGCGGTCTCGACTTTGATAGTGACGATGGGTGCTTGGCCTATACCGATGAAAGTCGAGTTGAAGATCTTAGCTTAGCGGCTAACTTTGATTACCTCAATAATGACGACAATGATATCGGTCGATTGAAGGTATCAACAATATTAGGTGACGCTGATAACGATGGCACTTTTGAGTCTCTGTATACCTTTGGGGGTCGCTCATTTACGATTTGGGACAGCAACGGTCTAGTCGTTTTTGACTCAGGGGATATGGTTGATCGCATCACTGCTTCTATTCATGGTGAACAGTTTAATAATGATGAAGATGAAAATGAAGGGGATACACGTTCTGATGCTAAAGGGGCTGAGCCAGAGGCATTAGCCATTGGTCAAGTCGGGGATCGCACCATTGCGTTTGTTGGTTTAGAGCGTATGGCGGGTATTATGGCGTTTGATATTACAAACCCTTATAACAGTAAGTTTTTAGACTACTTTATTAACCGCGGTACGGTGGAAGGTGCTGATATTACTGGCGACCTAGCGCCTGAAGGGATGGTTTTTGTTGCTGCAAGTGACAGCCCTACCGACGAGGCGTTATTGATTATTGGCAATGAGATATCGGGAACCGTGGCTGTCTGGCAAATCGTTGAGCGCTAGTGGCAGTTGATACCTCGGTAAGCGTCATTAATTTAATTTCACGTGGCTCATGATATAAAAAAGCGAACCGTAGGTTCGCTTTTTTGGCTTATAGCACCAAGGAAATATCAGCGAGGACTTGGTTATTTACTTTTATTTTTTTCGCTGGTGATTGGCTGAACATATTTAGGTGAGCGAGGCCCGTGCGGCAAGCCATTATGGCGCTCTGATGATAGTAGTCGGTTTGCTGTAATCGCGGAAAGATCAAACCCTGTATCAGCAGTCGTTTCAACAATTTGGTTGACGGCTGCTTCGACCAACATGCCAATAATCCCCCCACCTTCATTATTCCGATGTTCTGACGATGACGCCGAGGCTCTACCTTGCCATAATGTCGTCCCAGTACGGAGATCAACTAAGGTCGCAGATACGCCAACTGTGGTATCACTGGCAATGACCACATAATTAGTCCCGTACTGTTCAATAGTGACATATAGCGCGGAATCAGCGCCAAAGATTTGATGAAGTTTTTGTATCGGAACCGCATGCGCATCACTGGCCACAGTAAGGCCGTTACTCTTAAAGGTTTGATCGACTACAGCGACGGGAAACACATAATAACCAGATTCCGCAATTGGGGCGGTTATTTGCGAGATAAAGCTGTAAGGAGCAATGATTTCAGGAGTGTTATTTATTGGGGGAAGGACTAGAATCGAGTGAGGGTTAGCCTCTCTAAATGCACTATAATCATGTGCGGGTGGCAGGCTGGCACAGCCACTTGCTAGAGTGATCACTACTAGTGTTAGAATTAGTTTAACTTGATGCATCTTGAACTTCCTTGCCAGAATTTAATAGGAAGTTGATGTAATGTGCTGACTCTGGAAATAAGCGTTTTTCTTGTTCGAAGTGTTCAACACCGAGCGTATTATTGCCTGTTTCAAAATACAACATTCCTAAATGGGCATGGATACCAGGAGCTATAGCTTTGTTTTTTGCTGCGGCGGTGTCAATGACGGCCTGTAACACGGAAATTTGCTGTTCAACAGTAACATCCTCAGCCTTAAAGTAACTATAAACAGCATTATTATACTGACCGTAGTAATACTGAGGTTCGATAGTCTTGCAGCCTGAAACGGCGGTAATTATTACCGCAGCGAACATGATCTTTTTCATGAGCTTGATAGCCTTAGATTTTCCAATGTCCAGACTCAATGCCTGTCACTAGCTTATTCACCACTTCACGAATCGCTAAATCTAATACTTTACCGTTTAAGGTCGCATCGTAGCTAGCGGTGCTACCAAACCCAATGATTTCACGCTCAGAAAGACTATATTCCCCTGCACCTTGAACCGAATAAACAATTTCAGATGTTGTCACATTAACCACGTTAAGCGTTACTTTGGCATAAGCAATTTGTGTTTTTCCCTTGCCCAAAATACCAAAAAGCTGCTTATCGCCAATTGCTTTGCGACCAAATTCAGTGACATCCCCAGTCACTATAAACTTTGCCCCTTTGATTGTTTGTGTCGTACCCGATCGGGCGGCTTCATCGGCTAGCTGTATCATGTTATCTCTATCGAGAACACTAAAACGATTTGTTTGTTGTAGGTGGCTCATTAATGTTGTTTTTGCTTGGTAACCTAAGCGGTCTTGCCCTGTTGAAAAAATACCATTTTGAAAGCTTGAGCGATTGACAAAGCTACCTACCACGAGTTTAGTTTGTTCACCCTTGTAGCTGGTGTTATAGCTTGCAACAGTTGGAGTTTCGACTACTTTTGAAGACGTGGTTGCACACCCTGAGATTGTTGCTAGCGCAATCACTCCAACCAAAGCGGTTTTTAATGAGTTTGTTGTATTGTTGAGCACAGAGATTTCCTTGTAATAAATTAATGGCTAAAAACCGGTATGCGTTTAGAGTCAAACGGATAGAGCTTGGATTGTAAAACAGCTAATCTGAACTTGAGATTAAGAGCTAAAACCGTTGTTGGTTAAGTTTTATACCGTAAATAGACATACAAATACAATAGAGGATAAGGTCTCCTAAGTTGTTTTTTATATTGTGATGAGCCAGGAGGTGATTTCATTATGGAGCATAACCTCAATGACAAACAGTGAATAAACACTTCGCGATGATTGGCGTTGGGTTTTATTTGATTAAAATATATTTATAGGTAATCTTAACTGGTTAACTTTAAAGGAAATATTTTAATGTCTAGACTTCTCTTAATTACTTTTCTAGTTTTATTATCAAGTGCATGCGTTTTTGTTCCTGAGCAAACAGTCCCGAGTCAATTAATTCGCCCATGCGATACGATAACGAAAAAATACACACTCGAAGTAAAGGAAGTTGAGAGCTTGGATTGTGCTGGTAATGCTATTGGCTGTTTAGTTGCTGTGGCTGGTGCGCCTGCCGCTTCTTTGGTCGTCTCTGGTAGTGTGGTGTTAGTGGGTAATACATTGCATTGGTTGGAGTATCATAGCCGTTGTGAGGGTGGTGCCGTAGATAAGTTGATGAATATCGAGCTATTAGATAATAAAGGCACGGGGTAGTTTTCTTCCTATGTCCCTAGCAAAGTAATCGGGTATAATCGCACTCATTATTTTAGATAGAGAAGCAACATGGCTCGCTTTAATGTTTTGGGCACTGCGCCTATTCCCGGTCAACAAGGTCAGTTACGCCTATTAGAACGAAACAACGAATTTACCATTAAAATTGCAGGCATCCCTGGTGACTTAATGAATAGCCGCATGCATGCGTCGGAAGATGCCCTGGCCACTTTAGCCTGTGAGCGTATTCGTAGTCGTGCTAACCCGAAGGTACTTATTGGCGGCTTAGGAATGGGGTTCACTTTAACTGCAGCGCTGGGTGCATTGGGTGATACCGCTCAAGTTACCGTTGCAGAATTAGTCCCTGAAGTGGTCGAGTGGAATAAAGGGCCATTAGGGGCGTTGAATAACTTCCCGGTTAATGACCCCCGAACTCATGTTCATGTCGGTGACGTTAAAGAAGTATTACAACAGGCCAAAGGGCAGTTCGATGCTATTTTACTTGATGTCGATAATGGTCCAGAGGGACATACAGCCGATGACAATGAATGGATCTACACCCCCGCAGGCCTAAAGGCTGCGAAAGCTGCGCTAACCTCAGGTGGTATTGTTGCTTATTGGTCAGCAGGCGCAGATTCTAAATTTACGACAAAGCTGACTAAAGCAGGCTTTAAAGTTAAACCAGTGACAGTGCGTGCTCATACCAATGGTAAAGGTGCACGTCATGTGATTTGGCTCGCTTGGTAATGAGTCACTAAAGACTAATAGTGATGTTTGAATGAAACGTGTTCAAGACACTATCCATGAGAACAAACGATTAGTTGCAATCAAACAAAATTAGCTCACGGCTCTCGAGCCATAGTGGGTATTTAGCCATGACTTTTGAAAACATTTTGCTTTGCAGGTAGTTATTAAGCCATTGACGAAGGTGTGGATAAGGCGCTTGTAGGTACCACTGGCGTTCAACACGGGCAAATTGGCGGATGAAAGGAACAAGCGCTATATCGGCAAAGCTTTCTTTATCTGAAAAAAGAAAAGCGTGTTGTGTTAAGCGTTGTTCCAATAGTTGAATATAGTGTTCGCAGGCTTGACGTTGTTCAGCGACGTTGGCTTCACGGTAGCGCTTAGCACTTTTATACTGCTCCAATCTCGTCTTAAATTCATTATCAAATTGATTAATTAAGCTCACCATTTGCGGCAAAATGTTCTCATCATGGCAGTGTAATAAGTTATCAGGGTCGCTTTGCCCTAGTGCCCATTGCATGATTTCAAAACTCTCTTCAATAATCTGTGGCCGCGCATTGTCACCTTCTTGCGGTAACACGAGTACAGGCACCGTACCTTTTGGCGATGCCTCTAGCATCTCTGGTGGTTTATCACTTAATACTACATCACGTAACTCTATCTTTTGTTTAGCTTTGTAGATGGCAATACGTGCACGCATCGCGTAAGGGCAGTTTCTTAAAGAGTAAAGGATTGGTGGTTGCATTAGGTGTCCGCCGTTTTAATACGGTTACTTATCAATTATTAATCTATTTTAACGATATTCATGAGCCGAATATACAGGTAAAATCACCTTCCTTTATCAAAACCGACCGAAATATAAGTTGTAGCAATGAATCAAAAAATAGAATTATTAGCGCCTGGTGGCAGTGTAGAAGCAATTAAGGCGGCCATTATCGCAGGAGCGGATGCGGTCTATTGTGGTTTAGATAGCTTTAATGCGCGCAATCGCGCTGCTAATATTTCATTTGATGAATTGGTCGGGATCATTCGGTTAGCACATCAATACGATTGCCAAATATTCTTAACCTTAAACATCGTGATTCTAGAACGCGAGTTTAAGGCACTGGCTAAGCTGCTAAGCCGCTTGGTTAACACCACGCTTGATGGTGTGATTGTGCAAGATATTGGCATGTTTAATTTAATTAAAAAGCATTTTCCAACCTTAGATATTCACGCATCAACGCAAATGACGACCCATAACATTGGGCAAATTCCCTTTCTGAAAAAGTTAGGCGCCTCACGCGTTAATTTATCGCGTGAATTAAACTTGCGCGAAATTACCGCAATTAATCAAGTTGCTAAAGAAAATGACACGTTGACCGAAGTCTTTGTTCACGGCTCGTTATGTGTTGCGTTCTCTGGTCTGTGTTATTCAACATCGGCGAGTGTCGGTAACTCGGGCAACCGTGGTCGTTGTAGTCAAGCGTGTCGTGAAGAATATGAAACCACGCCATCGGGTAATAACTTCCCATTAAACATTAAAGATAACTCTGCCTTTTTTGACTTGCCAGCACTTATCGATGCAGGGATTGATTCCTTTAAAATAGAAGGACGGATTAAAGGTTCTAGCTATGTCCATACTGTAGTGGATAGTTTTAGAAAACAAATTGATGGATACCTTGAAACCGGTGAACTACTAGAAGATGGGGAACGTTTATACAAGGTCTTTAATCGTGATTTCTCTAATGCTTTTTTACGTGGTGATTTAAATCAATCGATGTTCATCGATAATCCACGCGATAACTCAAAGAATTATGCGATTGAAAAGGCGAAGGAGAAGTCAGAACAGCAAATATCGGTGGTGCAAATCCATGATGCGAGCAAAGCCTATTATGATGATAAAAATGAAATCAATGCTTGTGTAGACGATAAGATCAAATACCTTAGCATTGAGAAGTTATCGTTAGCACTCAACTTTTCTGGTCAGTTAGGCCAGCCATTAACAATCACCGCAACGGCTAAAGATAACTCTGAGCATTGTATTAATGAGGTTAACATTCAGCGTTTTGTGGTGACGTCAACGAGCGTATTAAGTCAAAGTGAGCAAGGCGGGATCGACGAAACGGTGGTTCAGCAGCGTTTTAAATCATTAAATAACGCTGAATACAACCTAACCGAGTTATCAATTGAACAGCTTGATGATGGGGTAGTGATCCCTTATAAAGAACTCGATGGGATGAAAAAAGAATTAGCGACGCTGCTTAATCATTCCCAAGCGTTGTTACCTGCCGTTGACTTACCTAAACTGAAAAATCATCCGAAGGCCGACCCTAGCAAGACGGCGTTATCAATTTTAATAAGCGAGCCTGAAGACGCAGTTTTGGCTAATGCTACTGATGCCGATGTCTACTTTAAGTTACCTGATGCATATAAGCGAGGTTGCACAAAGTATGTGGACTTCTTTAATGATAATCCTCGCTTAATCCCATGGTTCCCTGCGGTACTTATCGGCAAAGATTACGATGTTGCGGTCAATATTTTAGAGCAAGTAAAGCCTGAATTAATTGTTACCAATAACACGGGGATTGCGTATAAAGCTCATGAACTGGGAATTAAATGGATTGCTGGTCCGTTTTTAAATACGACTAACTCGTATGCATTGATGGCACTAAAAGAAGACTTTGATTGTACTGGCGCATTTATTTCTAACGAGATTAATCATGGTCAGATTAGACACATTGCACGCCCCGAAAACTTTAAGTTGTTTTATAGTATTTATCACCCAATTCTGTTGATGACAAGTCGACAGTGCTTTTTCCAACAAAGCGTTGGTTGTGAGAAGCCTCGTATTGACAACGGTTGTATGCTGTCATGTGATAAATCAACGAGTATTACTAACTTGAAGGGCGTTGACTTTGCGATTGATAAGCAAAAAGCGGGTTATCCGTCGATCTATAATAAAGATCAATTTTTAAATATGGAGATCATTAACGATCTTTCGAGTATGTTTGATGGCTTTATGATTGATTTAACGAATATAGGGATGGGCGATAAAACCTTGCCTGATCGAGTTTCGTTAATTGCTCAGTTTGAGCAGCTGTTATCAGGTAATGGAGCTGTAGAGTCAGTAGTTAATGAGATGGTGCCTCAGTCAACTAATAATCAATATCATACTGGCTTGTAATTGATATCAGTGGACCTTAGAAACAAAAAAGGTAAACCATGATGGTTTACCTTTTTAAATTTTAAATTAGCTCATTAAAAAGCTAACTCATCACTCGTTAATTAAAATATTTAATTAAAGAGCTACGATGTTCTCAGCGTTAGGGCCTTTTTGACCTTGGCTAACAGTGAATTCTACTTTTTGGCCTTCAACTAAAGTTTTGAAACCTTCGCCAGTGATTGCACTGAAGTGAGCGAAAACGTCTGGACCAGACTCTTGCTCAATAAAACCAAAACCTTTAGATTCGTTGAACCACTTAACTGTACCTTGAACTTTAGACATAATAATATCCTGTAACTTAATGTAATAATGCCTTTAATAGGCTCGAATAGCGTAAAAACAGAGCGAAACTTTAAAACTACAGAGCGAGGTATTACTAATAAAACAACGAAATGAAGAATATAAACAAAAGGCTTTCTTTTTTTGCTGGTGGCAACTTTATAGAATCTAAAATTAAAGTCAATAGCTGATTAATAAATGAACGTGTTTTGTGAGGTTAATCTCTGTACTTTTCCTATTATTTTTCTATTTCTATCAATCGGGCAGTAAAGTGCCTTAGTAACGGTGGTTCATACTCAAAAGTGAGCCCCTTGATGCTGGCAGCGCTATTTTTAACCGCAATAAGACAATCTGCGATGTATTTCATATGATCATTGGTATAGACGCGCCGAGGGATAGTTAAACGCAATAACTCCAGAGGTGATTTTTTTTGCAGTCCCGTCGCTGGATCTCGTCCCAACAATAATGAACCGATCTCTACACCTCGGACTCCACCTTCTAAATATAAATGGTTAGCTAAAGCGTGGGCAGGAAACTGTTCAGGTGGGATGTGGGGTAACAACCTACCTGCGTCAATAAATACAGCATGTCCACCGGTCGGATATTGAATAGGTATCCCTGCTTCGTGGAGTAGTTCTCCCAAGTAGGCTACTTGCCCAATACGATACTCTAGATAATCTTCATCCGCACACTCCCATAGGCCAACATTTAGCGCTTCCATATCACGCCCATTAAGTCCACCGTAGGTGATGAAGCCTTCCATGGGCACACAGCTTACTTGGACATCTCTAAATAATGCCATTTCACTATTATCTTTAAAGCAGCATAACCCTCCCATGTTGACGATAGGATCTTTTTTAGCTGACATAGTAAAAATGTCACCGCATGCGAACATACTGCGGATGATATCGCCAATTGGTTTTTGTGCTAAGCCATGCTCTCGTTGTTTGATAAAGTAAGCATTTTCAGCAAAGCGGGCTGAGTCAATGACAACAAGGATGTTGTGCTTTTTCGCGATGGCCGCAACCGCCTGAATATTGGCTAAAGAGACTGGCTGACCTCCTGCAGAGTTACATGTAATCGTGATGATGATGCCAACGACATTATCGGCCCCATAATCATCGATAGTTTGTTGTAAGGCATCAAGGTCAAAGTTGCCTTTAAAGTCGGCCCATTGCCCAGTTTCAAGCGCTTGTGGCGTTAAAACATTAATGGCTTTAGCACCGCTCATTTCAACATGGGCCGCCGTGGTGTCGAAATGATAGTTTGAAATAAATACGGGGTGCTCACAATGTTTATGTTTGACCATATTTGGGAATAAGATCTGCTCTGCACCACGGCCTTGATGAACAGGAATGACATGCTGGTATTTAAATAATGTTTGCACGCTTTTTTCTAATTTTACAAAACTACGACTACCAGCATAAGCCTCATCACCAATCATTAATGCTGCCCATTGATTTGCACTCATCGCGCCAGTGCCTGAGTCTGTGAGCAAATCGATGTACACATCTTCACTCTTGAGTAAGAACGGATTATTGCCTGCTTCGCACAATGCCTTTTGACGCTCTTGTAGTGTTGTCATTTTGATCGGCTCAACCATTTTAATTCGAAAAGGTTCAGGAATTCTTTTCATCATTCATTACTCTATATTTGTTAAAGGTTCTCGAATTTACGCTAGAGACATGAGTTGCTAGAGTGGTGTGGTGTTTTAACAATGGAGGCAAGCGCGAACTAAGCGGAAGTCGCAGTTATACCACTTGGGCTGAGCAGTGAGTTGGTGACAGTTTCTTTTAGCCATACAATCATTATGGAACTAGATGCTGAAAGTTGCCAATAAAAACAGTGACAGATAGGCATTTAAGTATGAAAAGAGACCCTTTAATTGAACTTTCTCATGACGTAGTATGGCTTAGTAGAGCCTAGAAGCAGCACCATTAACTATGGCATGAAAGGGTTGAAAAACATGACGATTAATGAAAGAAATGAAGAGCAGACAATCGATGAATTACTTTATCAATTATTTGGTAATAAAGTGGAGATCCCCGTTGGAACAACTCTTTTTCGTCAAGGGGATTCCTGCCAACAGTATGTGTTTATTAAGTCTGGTGGGGTTAAAGTGTTTACCAGAAGTGAGAATGGTCGTGAACTGGTGCTATATCGAATTAAACCCAATGAATCTTGTACGCTAACGACTAGCTGTTTATTAGGGGATGCATTTTACCCCGCAGAAGCAGTGACAGAAAGTGATGTCGTTGCTTATGTACTTTCTAAACCAGCATTTTTGTCTGAATTAAACCGTTCAAGCCAGTTCAGAGCGGCGATTTTTAATAGTTATGCTCAGCGATTAAAGGACGTTATTTCATTAATATCGGAAGTCAATTTTTCCCGTATTGATGCACGTCTTGCTAAGTTTCTTTTAACTCAGTGTGAGAATAATCAACTTAACATTACCCATCAGCAACTTGCTACTGAGCTAGGATCAGCCCGAGAAGTGGTTAGTCGTCACTTGAAAGAATTTGAAAAGCGCGGATGGGTGCGGCTCTCAAGAGGGATTATCGTGCTTGATGATAAAGAGGCGTTAAGAGCCTTAGGTGAGTTTCATTTGATTTAGATCATGCAAGGGATAGCTGCTCAGGAAAATATCGTCCTTATGTGACTTAGTCACTGAACTTTTACATCGTTTAACCAACAATTGTTTTGATAATTTAATTAGAGGTTAAACAAGATGAAAAACGTTGGTCAGATAGACAAAATTATTCGAATTGCAGTTGGATTATTATTGCTAAGTACGGTATTTATTGGTCCCCAAACATTATGGGGACTAATAGGGTTGGTACCATTGTTGACTGCTTTTATTAGTTTTTGTCCACTTTATAAAATCATTGGGTTAAGTACTGTTAGCAAAGAACAATAAGCATTGAATCATTGTGGACTGTTTAAATCGAACGAGCTAATAGCCCAGGTAGCGTCACTAAGCCTCGATCTTTACTAGTCACTCTACCTTGGCTGTCGATAAAATAGTAGCTTGGGTAAGCGTCGACTTGCCATTGACGCTTTAAGGTTTGATCGCCAAGCAACGTTGGTAAGTCAAATTGATGCTTTTGTTTAAAGTCCTCAACCGCTTGTGGGTTATCCCAATCTAATGCCACCATAATAACCTGCGTATTGGGCTTCATGGTAGTGAACACATCAAGAGATGGTTGGCTTAATGCGCACACCGTACACCATGGTGCAAAGAAATAGACCAAATGTTGGGGAGCATCTGCCCACTCTTTGAGGCTGTCTTCAGGCTTTAATAGCTGGGCGTGAGCGCTACTGGTTAAGTTACTCACATGTTGATTATCTGAGAGCATGTGTCGAGTTAATAGCTGCGTTAAGAACATCATTATGAATATTATTAACACTAGGTGAGTAGACCAATGATTTATTATACGAATTATCTTACTTTTAGGCTTTTGTTGGAGATCTGACATAGTAAACTCTGGACTGTATTTTAGTGAGCATAATAACAAAGAGAGCGGATATTGTAATTGAGCAATAAGCGCTACCGAAAGCTTGATTGATAGAGGGCGTATATATTAATTTTTATTTAATTTTATGTTTCTTTAAAAGCGCTGCAATAACACCTTCATGCTTTAATTTAGCCAGTACCTGATTGAATTGCGTTAGAGTTATGGGAGCCTGTGGTGACAAGGCTGCATGGATGCCATGCTGGCTCACGTCAAGGGGTAAAACTCTGAAGCTTGGGGGTGTTTTTAAGTGTTTTTGATGGTAATCAATGAGTATTTCAGAGTCCACAAAAGCATCTATACGGTTTAAATCGAGGCGAATAAAGTTAACCTGAAGGCTACTGACGTTATAACGCTTGAAATGATGTTGCTCAAAAAAGGGTTGTAGGGTGGGGTAACTATAACCTCTAATGGCTCCTATGGTCATGCCTTTAAGGTCATCAAGTGTGTTATAAATTTCATTATTATCAGCTCGAACGACGATTTTATCCCGTTCAACAAATATTTCATCACTCCATTGAAGCTGATGGCTATTCGAAAACCATTGAGGGTTAGCGATCAAATATAAATGCATTGTATTGTTGCCCAAGTGGCGCTCAATGCGTTTACGCGGTGTCTTTACGAACTTAACATCGATATCGAGCTCGGCAGCTACCTCACTCGCAATATCTTTTATAATGCCATTATAGAGACGATCCCCTTGCTCAATAGCATAAGGTTCACTGTTGTGATCACCGTAACCGACAATTAAAGTGACTTTCGCATTAGCTTCCTGACAGGCAAGGGTGGTAATGCTCATAAGTGCTAATAATATGAAATGTTTTATTCTCATCGAACTCACTTTTTCTAGCTTTATTAATTTAACTATAGAGTGTTGCAAAGATAATGAAAGAGAAAATACTGTTAGAGGAAGCTCTCTATTATCGTAGTGTGGGTGATTATTAATAGACTCTAAGCGGATTAGCGAAATAATTCTAGGAAGGCATTGCTAAAAAAGCTGAGCCCAAAAGTAAGCCTACTTCAAGTTTCATGATTGTATTCAGCTAATAGCTGGCATATTGCACTTACCAATGCACTGTCTTTATGCATTAAAGAGGTTAGTTTTTCATTGTTAACCCACATGACATCGGTAGGAGTGTCGGCCGTGTATTTTGCTATTACATGCTGAGTTAAAATGCTCTCAATTGCGATGGTTTCACCAGGTCCTTTAGTCATGATGCGGGTCTGTTCAACGCCTTCATTAGTGAAAAGAGTCTCAACCTTGATACTACCACGGCTGATTACACCGACCTTATTAAATGTTTGTTGCTGGTGACAAATGACTTGCCCAGCGTCATAAACACTATTTTCTACTATCGTTGATAATTGCTCTTTCGTAGCCGGCTTTAAATGTTCAGCCCATGGGATCTCTTTGGTGAGTTTTTGTTGTTGAGATTTATTAAAAATAGATAGTTTCTGCAAATCGCACATTCTACTTTCGACATCATTAAGTAGCCTCATTGCCTCAGGCGTATCTAATACTGCTTGTTTTAATTGTTCATCGATGATTGCCCGTTCTCTGTTTAATAATAAACGCGTTGCGGCTTGAGACTGCAAAGCTTGGATGATCTCTGGGAAACTACTGCGTAATGAGTCGATGCGCTCTAAGGTGAGGAGCTTGTTTTGAGATACAAGTTGATAAACCTTATCAGCGGCTTGTTCATTTGGCGCAAGACTTTCTATATGACTTTCAAGTGCCTCTTGCGCTAAAATGAAGCCGCGAGCGACGTCGTATCCCAGCGCAAGCTTCTTAAAGTAGATCCGCAATAATAAGTAATTAAATACTTGATATTGTCGTAGCGGAGTTAACCAACGGGGCAATTGCCAACCTGCTAGCAGGTGAGTTCTTGGGCCAATACATGGTTCTCCGTCGAGGGCTTGTTCAACGGCCTCAACGAGGCGAGATGTGGCTTGTTTCCCTAATATCCCTTGCTCAAATTGAGTCCAATAATGCTTACGTTCGGTTTCAAGTAAGCGTCGCTCAAATGCCGTAGCTAAATCATCCGTGGTTATATCCTGAGCGTCGCAGGCTTTATTAATTGCATGTAGGTTTGCTTTATGTTTGACGTAACTCCAATCTGCGCCTTGTAAAAATTGATTATTCATCATGGTAGGCAACATCTCATTGAGTGCGACATTTACCGTACTACGCGCTTTGTCTACGGTGGCTTGCTTAGCGGGAGGTAAGCTATTTAATCCTAACATTTTTAATAAAAAGCCCATGGTACTACCGTTGATTAAAATGGTTAAAACCACAATGCCCGCGCATAAAAACAAAACATGGTCGCCTACTTGTTTAGGGATAACTTCACTAGCAGCGACAGTGAGTGCCAATGCTAGTGACACTGCACCTCGCAGTCCGCCCCAGCATAATACCGCGGCTTTCTCAAAAGTAATTCCGATGCCAATTCGTTTTAAAATAGGCATAAGCAAAGTGATACTACTGGCCCTGATGAGCAAAATACCCAAATACAAAATGAACAACATTTTCCAAGCCGCCATATCATCCAAAGGCACACGAATAGCGACTAAAATTCCTACTAATAAGAAAATCAAAGTATTGGCAATGTGGGCCATCATTTCCCAAAAATGATGTAAAAATCCAGCCACTTCTGGGCTTATTCTGGTACGCCCGATACTGGCGAACATAAGCGCTAAAGTGACTACAGCAACAACACCGGAAACATGAAAGCTTTCAGAAATAAAAAAAACCGAATAAGCGGCGGCAATGGTAATGGTGATTTCAATCATTGGATCGTTAAATACACGGTCGATCCAAAAAATACACAGCCCACCTAATACTAAACCGATAGCGAGACCGACAAACACCACGACTAAAAATTGCCCAACTACTTGCCAAGGAGGTGACATAACAGCTTCACTATTACTGGTAAAACTAGCGATAACCCAGGCGTAGAAAAAGCTAAAAAATACAATCGCGGTACCGTCATTGAGCAATGACTCTCCTTCAATTAACGTCTCTAACCGTTTACGCGAGCTCACTTCTTTAAGGAGTGCAACCACTGCCACAGGGTCGGTTGCACTAATTAACGCTGCAAACATCAAACACATTGCCCAACTCCAGCCCCAATCAGCTGGAACAATCACTTGGGTTAATTCGGCGGTGAGCCAAATTGCGACCATTAATCCAGGGACGGCGAGCAAGGTAATTTGAGTAAACATCCGTTGAAACAAGTGCACTTCCATGGAAAAAGCACTTTCGAAAATCAAGGTTGGTAAAAATAAAAACAATAATAAATGAGGATCTATCGCAGCTACCAAGCCAAAACTTTGACCAATAACCTCGGCGTTGCCAGTGAAGTATTCAGCGCGGTGGGCTAACCCAATCATAATACCAAGCAGCAGTAGGGCGACGGTGTAGGGAATTTGAGTTCGCTTGAGACTATAGCGAACCAACGCACCAAGAAAAAGTGCGAGTATGACAAAGACTAGAGCTAATAAACCTGACCCCAAATGCATAACAAACCTTCGAAAAGGGAATTACCTTAAACGTTAAGTATTAGCGATAATGGTCGACTTTGCTGATTTTACATCGCGCCACTATGTATTAAGAGGGGGGAATCGTTAAATCAGTTGTATTTTTAGCGGCGTTTCGTGCACACTACTTTTGAGCTTACGCAAAAGGATTTATCGTGAAACAATCAACTACTACACTTGCTTTAATAGCAGGCTTTTTCTTTTTACTTTTCTCGGCTAACGTGCTGGCTAATACCTCAATCCCTGAACCACTGAAGCCTTGGGTTCCTTGGGTCCTTGCTGGTGACGATCAGCGCAACTGTCCGTTTATCAACAATACGCGGTTTGGTAAAAAACATAATCATATTTGTGCATGGCCAAGTACATTACAGTTAGAGGTGTTTGATAAGTCAGCACGTTTTTCGCTAAATTGGCAAGTCTTAACGCCAAGTACAGTGCCATTACCGGGTAATCATCAGCACTGGCCACAGCAAGTTGAAGTCAATGGTAAAGCTAAAGCGGTGATTGAACAAAATGGCCGACCTGTAATTAAGCTGACCACTGGTGATTATCATATTGAAGGACTATTTAAATGGCAGAGAATTCCTCAAACGTTAGCCGTGCCGCCACAATATGCCTTAATTGATATGCAGGTGAAGGACCAAGCAATTGACTTCCCTAAAGTTGAAGCAAATATGCTGTGGCTGAAAAAGTTAACCCCTATAGCGGCCAAACAAGATGCGCTTGATATTCAAGTGGCGAGACGCGTGAGCGATGGAGCTTATTTATCATTAGCAACTTATATTAGTTTAAATGTATCCGGAAAAATGCGAGAAGTCGCGTTAGGCACGTTGTTACCACAAGGTTTTAAACTCGTTGGCTTAAACTCAAAACTCAGTGTCTTTTTAGATAGTGAGGGCGTTTTGCAAGCAAAAGTAAAGCCGGGGCGTCATGAAATCATGGCTTACGCTTATGCAAAACCGTCCTTGTTATCATGGACTAAGCCAGCTCAGTCTCATCAATGGCCACAGCAAGAGGTTTGGACCTTTCAAGGCGATGAGCGCCTGCGTATTGGTAAGTTAACGGGTGTGCCTGCCATTGATAGTAATCAGGCGAAAATGCCGAATGATTGGTATAAATTACCAAGTTACTTGATGACAAGTAAAGACACCTTAACCTTTGAGGTGCAGCATCGTGGTAAGCCACTGCATTTAGAGAACCAACTGACACTAACGCGTTCGCTGTGGCTGTCATTTGACAATGATTCTTTTGCGTTTAATGACCGACTTAGAGGCTCGATGTTAGATAACTGGCGTTTGGGCATGTCAGCGCCTTTTGAACTGGAATCAGCCGAGAATCAAGATGGCCCAATGTTAATTACTAGCCTCAATAACAATGAGCGTGGAATCGAGAATCGTTACCCGAATCTTGATGTTCAAGCGCGAGGACAAATTGAAGCAACGAGTTCGCTTCCTATTACTGGTTGGCAAAGTCATTTTGAGCGCGTCTCGCTTGAATTGAACCTCCCCCCTGGTCATCAACTTTTCGCCGTTTTTGGTGCAGATCATGTTTCAAATAGTTGGTTAAGCAGCTGGTCTATTTGGGCAAGTTTTATTGTTTTATTTCTTGCGCTGATAGCTGGGCGATTAATTGGCATTGTGGCCGGTGTCGTCACTGGGTTAATGATGCTATTTGTGTATCAAGAAAGCGGCGCACCTATCGCGGCGGTGTTTAATTTGTTGCTAGCTATTGCATTAAAACAACATCAACCTTTTAAACGTATCGAAGGGATGGTAAGAACTTACTGGCTAATGAGTGCTGTCATTGCGGTGGCCACCGTGTTGTATTTCTCGGCAATACAGCTTCGTACAGTGCTTCATCCGCAACTGGAATCAAAACAAGTAAGTTATGTGATGCAAAAAGAGGATGAAATGAGGCATAAGCAGGAGGCGATAGAGTCTCGTGCTCGCCAAGCACAGCAAAAGGCTCTATCGCAGCAAAAGGCTATGGCGCGACCAATGACTGACGCCAACGAATATGAGCGTATTGAAGTGACGGCTTCGAAAGTTAAGTTATCTGAGTCAATGACCCTCTATCAATCGGATGCTCAGATGCAGGCTGGCTCAGGTATTCCAAGTTGGGAATGGAATAAATATCATATTAATTGGCATAGTCCAGTGGCTCAAGAGCAATCCTTTGATGTGTTGATTTTATCGAAAAATAGCTATCGCGTGGTTAAGGTTTTGGGTGTGCTGTTAAGTGTTTTTTGCCTCTTCTTATTATTGAAAGCTAGCATTAGCGAACTAGTGCAGCGCATTGACAAGAAAAATGTAAGCGCAGCTTGTGCATTATTGTTATTGCTGCCGCTAAGTTCATTTGATACCAGTGCGTCGCAATTCCCTGATCAGCCACTATTAACAGAATTAAAAAAGCGCTTAACGAAATCGCCTGAGTGCGCGCCGCAGTGTGCGACGATTAATGACTTAGTCTTAGTCACAGAAGGGAAAGAATTAGTGCTAACCCTTAACGTTCATGCGCAAGTTAGTAGTGCCGTTGCGCTGCCTAAATCGCTATTTTGGCAACCCCAGCGAGTGCTCATTAATGGCAAACTAGCGAAACGTTTGTTTAAGCATAATAACTGGGTCTACGTGCCAGTAGCTAAAGGCATTACCAAGCTAAATTTAATAGGGCAGGTTGCCCCTGTGGATGCATTTCAGCTCAAGTTTAAACAAAACCCTAAATTTATAACGATTGAGCCGACTAAGCTGTGGCAAGTGGTTGGTTATCAAAATAACCGCTTGGTTGGAAACACGTTAGAGTTTACTAGTTTGCAACCGAAACAAGGCGATAATGAAAGGGCGTCGAGTCGTTATACCTATTCTCCTTTTGTTAAGGTGACGCGAACATTAACTATCGACCAGCAATGGAGTGTCAATACCGTAGTTGAACGGGTTGCTCCCCATGCTGGTTCGATTACGCTTACGATACCAACGTTGCAAGGTGAGCATGTATTAAGTAATGAAATAGAAGTTAATGAAGGGAGTGTTGTTGCGACCATTGCGTCGGGAAAAAGTCAGTTTTCGTGGCGTTCAACTTTAGATAGAACTGAGCAACTTAGGTTACAAACAGAAGCTGGACAATCGTTTAGTGAAATTTGGCATGTCGTGGTTAGCCCTGCTTGGCATGTGTCACTTGATGGCCCTCCAGTAATTTTAGGTGAACAAGACCCTGATGATTACTTTGTTACATCGTTTTACCCTTATGCGGGTGAGGCGTTAACTATGGCTTTGTCTCGTCCTACAGTGAGCAAAGGGCATGTATTGGCTATTGATAACGTTCGCTATCATATCGAGCAAGGTACACGGACGTCGACCCTAGACTTAGCTTTTAAGTATCGCAGTACTCGAGGCGGGGAACATACCATTGAACTCCCTGAAGGGTATCAACTTAAAGAGATTCGAATAGATAATAAATTGATTAATTTACAGCTGGAGCAAGGGCGTTTAACCCTTCCGATTCAGCCGGGCCATCATCACGTTAAAATCGAGATGCGAGCAAGCGTATCTGAGCAGCTGTTATTAACATCACCAAAGGTCAATCTAGGCGCACCAGTGAGCAATATTGATACGGTTTACGATATAAGTGAGCAGCGCTGGGTGTTATGGACACAGGGGCCAGCATTAGGCCCAGCAGTACTTTATTGGGGAGAGCTAATCGCCTTTATTTTATTAGCATTACTATTAGCACGAGTAAAGTTCTCACCACTTAATACCGCTAATTGGATAATTCTCGGATTTGGTTTAAGCCTGAATAACTGGGGCGTACTCATACTATTAGCGTTGTGGTTTGGCGCTGTTAGCGCAAGTACTTATCGACCAAAAACACTGGATCGAGTCGCGTTTAATATTTCGCAATTACTGTTATATGGCCTATCTATTATTGCCATTTTATCCCTTATTAGTGTGATCCCAGCGAGCCTGTTAAGCTCGGCTGATATGGGAGTGGCTGGTAATAATTCATACGGTAATCATTTAAAGTGGTTTGCAGATCAGTCTAGCGGTGAGTTACCACAAGTGACAGTGTTTAATATTTCTAACCTGTTCTATAAAGGGATTATGCTGATATGGGTTATCTGGCTAAGCTTTTCATTTATTAGCTGGATCAAATGGGCATGGCAACAGCTAGGTGTTCAGGGATATTGGCGCACCGAAGAGAAGAAAGCTCAAACTAAGGACGATGAGAAGTAGGCGTTAGCGAGTATTTGTGCGTGGGTATAAAAGCAAGGCCCTGAATAAAAACTTCAGGGCGACGGGTAATTTAAAAGGTCCTTAATAAGAGCGCTTCAGGGTGATGAGTTTGTCATGTAGCCCTGAATAGACGCATTGCATGGTGCGTCTGTTATGCTACTTTATTGCAACCGTATCCAACCAAACATGAAAGTCGGCATCCATGCTAGTGCCCCAAGTTTTGACGATTTTTTGGTAGCGAGCGTAATCACCACGACGAACATGAGTTAGCATGTGATCCACTTTATCGCGCTGAAATTCCATCATGTAGCGAACGGCTAAATAACCCCAACGATATACACGGTCGGTATCCCAATTAGCACTGCTATTATAAAATAATTCGCTTAATTGGTAGGTCTTATTGCCAGCTAGCTTAAGTGCTGATGGGTTGTTGTTCATGTGAGCGACGTATTCACCCAAGCCTTCTCCCCACCAGATTAAATAAGGGGGCTCTGGTGCTGGCTCTGGACAATATTCAGGCCCATAATGATTATCGTGTGGCGGTGAACAATAGTCACCATAGGTATTAAAGCGGCCATCAAGGTAATGTACAAATTCATGATTTAAATTCCATACTTGGCCATTACGTAGATAAGCAACATATTCAGCGCTGTTGTTTTCCATGTGTGGAAGCCCTTCCAAATACATCCCGCCATTGTTGGATGGAACATCAAAATGATCGGTTACATATTTGACGTAATCGTCACGTCCTGCGTAGATATTTGCGCGAAGCACTTGGTTGTTATCATGGAGTAGCGGCTTACCTTGGCGTTTAAATAACTGATGGAAGCGAGTTTCAGTGTCTTTTAGTAATTGACAAGAATCAGTAATATTTTGTTCACTCATGTTTTGATAACGAAGTACTAAGTTATCGGCGCAATGATGTTCGTTGACTAATACTTGATTGATTTGCTTTTCATTACGTACCCAAGCTGGCACGTACACTTCTCCGTCATTAACGATATTGCCTTTGGCCAGTTTGAGTTTACTGTAATCGACTATCTTTGGTGAGTAGGTTGTTTGACAGCCAGCAATAAGCCCAACGCTAAGGAGGGCGATAACCAATTTTGTTTTCATCATGGATGCTCATAAGTTAAGTAGAATTATTATTGTATACAGTATACTTTAATTGTGTGGCTGTGCATCTTTAATTCTGTTTGGTAGGTAACTTATTTATTAATTAGGGGCTACTACTTATAATGTTGCTGAATATATTCAATAAAGTCAGCTAACTCCTGTCCGGGAGTGTGTGAAAAAGTCGCTTCGCTAGTTACAAAGTCGATGATACGGTCGATTCGGAAGTTACGAAAATCATGGCGAAGTTCACACCAAGTCAGTAATGTCCAAGCACCACGCCATAGATGAATAGCAAGTGGTCTAACCCGACGTTGTGTTTGATTTTCTTTAGCGTCTGTATAATTAATGGTAATGTAATGACGTTTTTTAGTGGCACGGCGTAACCCGTCAAGGTGTTTAAACTCAAGAGATTCACTATAAAAGTCAGGCGCAAACATGAGTGAATTAAATGACTGTAACTCTTGTGGCAGTACGGCTGACACTTTAATCATGGCTTGTTTGGCTGCGCTGGCTAACTCACTACCTGCCCAGGCTTCAACCATTCTTAAACCCACTTGAATGGACTCGAGTTCCTGCTCGTTAAACATCAGTGGTGGTACATCCACCTCTTCTCGCAATAAATAACCGACCCCCGCTTCACCTTCAACTGGAATACCGTTGGCTATTAAATCTTGAATGTCGCGGTAAATGGTGCGCGTTGAAACTTCAAGTACTTCGGCAAGTAAGCTCGCGGTGGTTAAGCGGCGGTTTTTTAATAGTTGTATAATTTGAAATAATCGATCTGCTCGGCGCATAACGTTCTAAGGTCTCTGCTTGCTAGAAAGGCGAAGGCTCAACTGTAATTTAGCCCAAATGAAACATTCGGGCTATTCATATTTACGTTTTATTATTTAGATAGTTGCCAAAGGTTTATAGGTCTTTAGACCATAAACCGACTTTATTACCTTCACTATCAACGAAAATGGCAATGTAACCACATTCACCATCACTAATAGGCATAACAGGTAGCAAGATAGTGACACCTGCTTGTTCTAACTCTGACACTTTTGCGTTAAGTGTTGGTGTTAGATGTAAATAGACAGTACTGCCATCCAGACTTGGCTTCATCATTTCATGTTTAACTAAACCGATGGTGGCGTTTTCTTCATTCGTCGACTCAAGAATCGCCATTTCCATATCGTTCATGGTTTCTAGCTTAAACGACACCTCAAAATGACGTTGATAAAAAGCGACAGCGCGGTCCATATCGGTGACAGCAATTTCGGCCCAGACAAGTGGTTGGTGTTCTAACATCAGTATTCTCCTTGATTAGTTTTTAAGTGTGCAACTAATTATTTTTATTGATTAATTGCAGTAAGGGAACAATAGCACTGGGCTACTGACAGCGTAGTGTCAGTAATGAATCTACCTACATACTTTTTTACATTTTGAATCATTTACTTTTAGACGTAATCGATATCAAATGAACTGAAACTAACTATTAATGGATTAAATCTCATGAACTTTATTAAACAGACTGCGACGACGATAATTGTGCTGGTTGCTATTTCAATGACAGTGCGGGCAGAGTCTATCACCAGTTTGGAGCATCAAGCCGTCATTGATACGGCATATAACTATTTTAATGGCGCTGCTAATGGCGATCAAAAACAGTTACAGCAGGCTTTCGATACAGCATTTGGCGATGTGAAAATGATAAGGATTGATAAAGACTCTGGGCAAGAAATCATTCGAACAGTGCCACTCAAGGAATTTGCTGGTTTTTTTAAAAAAGCCACAAAGGATACTTGGCAGGCGAAAATACTATCTGTAGATATTGTCGATAATAAAATGGCAATGGTGAAGCTTGATTTCGAAACACCAAAAACACATTACGTAGATTATTTAGTAATGTATAAGCGTAATGATGCGTGGCGTATCGTTAATAAAACCTTTGTTGCAACGAAAAAGTAACCTGATGAAGTAGCGGTTCGCTCTCTCATTATATCGGGGGTTGTCTAGACTTTAGTTGAGTACTATCAACGGAGCGTTGCGCTAGTATCTTCTATTTATGGCGTGCACTACGATCAAGAAGGTAATAAAAACTATCCCGTGATCCATAAGTTCTCACTTAATGAAAATACGATAAGCATCAGCATCAGCATCAATGATAGGTGACTTTGGCTGGAGCAATAGTCAATATCGTTTTAGTGAGTATGGTGAGTTCTTGCGTGTGGTAAGTACTGACTATAATGAGTTAGGGCAGCCACAGCATCAACTGTCGATATTTAGAAGCGATTCAACAACCAAGGAATTAACCCTTATTAGTCAGTTGCCTAACGAGCAGCAACCGCAGAAAAAATTTTTGGTCACCGCTATTGTAAGAAGCTGGTAGCCACTGAGCTTCACCCATTAGAAGAGAAACTGGTTAGTGCGTTGAAGGACTGCTCTGTCTAGTGATACCACAAAAATAGAGCTTGGGCGCTAGAGATAGCGCCCAAGAAAGGCATTTTTACAATACAATAGAAGCGGATAAGTTGGCTTGCCACGGTTGCTCTGTTTCATTGTGATGATGAGCGTTAATGGTTTTAGCGTGACTATCGGTAAAGAAGCTGCGCTTATTAAGCTGTAAAGGGGTACCTAAGTCAGTGACATCGAGTTTGATACGCCAGCCACTGGCCAATTGCTTTTCAATAAAGAATGTCCAAATCTCATCTTGTATCACCTTGCTATGTTCAGCAACGTAGTAATTATTTGTAGTGTTCTCGGCCGTATATGATGCCCCCCAAGAAACTGAGTCCCACAAATTATCCTGACGAATTGAGACCTTGATTTCAGGCTTCTTAGTGCCCGTGAGTTGACGTGAGTTCCCTGTTTGCGGGTCGGTGAAGTCACCATCGAATGTTGTGGCATTTAGAGAGAGTTGCCCTTGGGGCAGTATATGTTCTAAGGGCAATGTGAATTGGGTTGTTGCCCCAATAACGCGAGCATCGCCAGCGTTTCCAGTACCAATATGGCCAGAGGGAAGCACTATCTGTTCTAGCACATCTTGTCGCCAATCGTGATAAAGAGAGAAGCTAAACGCAGCGTGGTTAATAAACGTATAGTTAAACGTTGTGCTAAGCTTCGTTGCCGAATCTGGTTTCAGTTGAGGGTTACCCGCTGTATTTCTATCATCAACTAAATTTGACTGCGCTGCAAAAAGTTTAAAATCGAGCTGCCCCACCGTTCGTTGGATTTGGTTTTGCCATGTCCACCCTGATTCAGCAGTGTAAATTAAACTGAGACTGGGTTTGAAAAATAGATAATTTTGTTGATTGCTTGCTTCACCCGTTACTTTCAGTTGTGAGTATTCCGCGGCAAGCGCGTAATTAAGTCGTAACTGTGGTGTCAGAGCGTTGTTGCCGCGAAGAAAAATATCGCTCCTTAACTCGGAGATTACAACGTTAGCGGCATTTTGGGGAATGGCTTGAGTGATACCATCAATGCTTGAGGTAAATGTTGAGTCAAAGTCACTTTGATTGAATGCTATTTCCCCTCCGAACTCTGGCTGCCAGTCGAGCTCAGTGTTGAACCAAGTGCCTTTGATGATAGACTCAGTTTTATCGCGTTCAAAGTCGTAGCGTAATAATTCGATTGCCGATGCATCTGGTGAAGGCGTTATCGGTGAGTGAGTTGTGTTGCGATCAACGGTCCAATGATTAGCTAAAAAAATAGCTTGGCTTCGACCTTGCCATTGGTTATTTAAATTGAAGCCATAGTCAAGTCCGAACTCGGCCATGTAATATTCACTATCACGATCGTTGTGGAAAAATGGTTGCTCTCTATCTCGTGTCACTCTAGATGTGACAGGGTGGTAATTACTCCACTTTATTTTTGTGAATATATCGAGTTTGTTTTGTTCGATAAAACGAGAAGCGTCGGTAGTGAGTGTATATTCGCGAAATGCTGCGACTTGGGATTGTTGATAATGTGCTGTTAAGTCCTGTTTGTCATATTGCCAAACCCGAGAGTTCTTAGGTATTTTCTTTTCTTCATACAAGCTGTTTACTTGGTATGACCAATCTTGCCATTGACTGGCATAGTTCAATAAGAGTTTAGGCTTTATTTCTCCTTGGTCAACATAATTGGCTGTCGTTTCTACACGTAAGCTTGTGGTGGCTTTAGTGCGAATGATATTAATAATAGTCGACTTTTGCGCGGCATCACCAACACCTGTACTACCGACAATAAGCTCGATATTATCAACATCTTTAGCTGCTAGGTTATGCAAGATATCACTGATATTACCAGACTTAACTGAAGGTCTTTTTCCATCGATTAAAATATTACCGCCGCCACCGGTAAATCCTCGTACTGTTGCACCGTAATCAGGGTGAAAGCCTGGGATGATTTGTGTCATATCCCAAGCCGTTTGAACGGTATATTTTGCGAAGAATGCTTTATCAAAAAGCTGCTTATTACTCTGCTGTTTCGCAAACGTAGGGCTTGCGATGAGGCCAATTGATACAAACGTCGTTAGGTACCACTTCATAAAACTACTTCACCCTGTCGATATAATTACATTGTTCTTAAAAAAACTGGTTTAGCGCTGTCGTGCTTTAAAACGAGGGTTCTCTTTGCAGATGACATACAGCTTTCCACGTCTACGTACAATTTGGCATTTTGGGTGACGACTTTTAGCTGATTTTAGTGATGAGAGCACTTTCATGATTATTTTCCTTTTGTCTTAGAAAAAAGCTTTCCAAAACGTTGACCAAAGCTGGCCACACGACCTTCTTTACTCGATTGTTTTTGTTGTCCTGTGTAGAACGGGTGTGAGTCGCTTGAAACATCAAGGGTAACGTATGGGTAAGTCTGTCCATCTTCTTCCCATGTGTGTTGTTGATCAGTCTTGATGGTTGATCCGATTAAGAAAAAAGAATCAGCAGAAATGTCGTGGAATAGTACTGAACGGTATTCAGGGTGGATATTAGCTTTCATGTGTAACCTATGTGATATTGCGTCAAATAATTTTATTATGTTATAACATAACGTTGCCGTTTGTAAACTTTTATTGAGAATGAATGTTATTTAGATTTGGTGTGTGGCAAAGTATTACAACGGTCGGTATTGATTGGTCGATGTAGTTACTCTACATCGACAATGAATAACACAGCTATTATTCGTCTAGACGAAAATGATCAGATAATGAGTGGAATTGATGTTAGCCTAGACTTCGAGTTTGGTATGTTTACAGTTGAGCCGCAACAGTAAAACTTGCGAAGGCGCTATATGGTTAACACATTTTTAGTAAATTTTTTGCGGTATTGCTGAAAACATTGATCGAGCCTGGCCGGTATTGCCAGTAGCGCAATAAAGAATAGGCAAGCTACCACATCCCAATACCAAACGCTTGTGGTATAAGGCTGACTAATCGGCAATAAGAAATACACCACAACCGCATGAAAGGTAAAAACACTCAGTGCGTGTTGGCCGAGAAATACTGGATAACGCAGGGTAAAGAGTTGCGGCAGTTTGCGCATCGCCAACATCAAAACATAGGCCATTAATAAGAGATTGATTTGGCGTAACAGTGGCGCTGAACCGTGACCCGTTAAGTAACTTTCCAATTCTACAGGTGGCCAATGCCTTAGCATAAAGAACAATGCCGCCGCCATTAACAGTAGCGCTTTAATTATCGGGGAAAAGTTAAATTGGCAAGCTTTATCTATTTTAAGATGGCTCAGCAACACCCCTAGGTAAAAATAGATTTGCCATGCCAGCGGGTCGAAATAACTGACGTTTAATTTGATTTGCGGTAATAACAGATTAAACAATGGCGTAATAAAGTCAATTGAGATGTATTGAGCAATAAGCCAAATGCTAAAGCTTGTTATGGCCACAACCACTGCCTGTCCTTGCTTGATGAGTTTAATCGCCAAGGGTAAAAATAACATCGGTACTAAATACAGAATCAAGATGTCGTGAAACCCAGGATGCTCCAGTAATAAGGTCGCCGCTATCGCGGAATGTAGTGGTTGTTCAAACCAGTTCGAGGCGGCAAAAAAGTCAGACCATAACGGAATATAAACAGGAAACAAACTCACAAGGCTAAAGGTTACTAGGATGCCGAGAAGGTGAAAACGATAAATGGTAAAACAGCGTCGCCACACTTTTTGGTTGAGGCGCTGAGGTTGGTCGACGAGTTTGCTATAAACAAGATAAGCAACAAAACCTGACAAAAAGACAAAGCCTTCTGCGGCAGAGACTAAGCCAAAAGGTTCTCGAGTCCATTGAGTAACGAAACTGCCATAAAGGTGATTACAGGCGATAACAATTAATAGCCAGCCACGCAGGCCGTCGTAAGTTAAATCTCTGGTTATCATTATCGGTAGCTGCCTGTAGTTTATTTCAATACATCGTTATATAAATCGATGACAAATTCAATAAAGGCTTTTACTTTCGGTATTTTAGCTCTATTTCGAGGGTATAAGGCGTAAATATCAAGCGGTTCCATTCCCCATTCCGGTAGTATGTTAACTAGTGCGCCTGAATCGATTTCGTCATAGCACATATAATCAGGGATCACGGCAACGCCAAGGCCATCAACCATCGATTGTTTTAGCATCGAGAAATCATCGACTAATAAACGCGGTTGCTGATTGATTGTTTGTGATTGACCGCCAGTGGAGGTGAGGTTGAGTCGAACGTCACTATTAACAGGGTTGATAACTAATAGCTGATGATCTGCTAGCTGTTCTAATGCGGTTGGTGTGCCTGCTTTTGCTAAGTATTTCGGATTGGCGAAAAAACGGCGAGAGATAGTACCAAGCTTTTTAGCAATGAGTGATGAGTCATCTAACTTTCCGATCCTTATCACAACATCAAAGCCTTCTTCAATAAAATCGACGCGGCGGTTAACTAAGCTTAGCTGTACATTTAACTCGGGGTATTGATGCATGAAAGTGGCTAAGGCGGGGCGTAAAACCTGCTGGCCTGTAGTAATAGAAGCGCCTACTTTTAAACTGCCTTTATAGCTATGCAAAATTTCTGATACCGCAGCCGAAGCTAAATCAAGTTCTTCATTGATTCGTTTACAATGTTGCAAATAGCGGCTGCCTGCTTCGGTGAGGTGCTGTGAGCGAGTTGAGCGTTCTAATAGGGTGACATTAAGACGTTGCTCTAGGCGAGACACTTTACGACTGACATTGGCTTTAGGGATCCCTAAACGATCCGCCGCCAGCGTAAAACTGCCAGTTTCAACCACGGCTAAAAAGATCATCATGTCATTTAGGTCATGTTCTAGTGCCATCGTTGTCCTTGAAATTTAATTGTTGTCATAAATGAGATTATCATAACAATAATCTGGTATTTATCAAACAGTGTTAGGGGGCTACTATGAACTTATTGAAACGCAGACAACAATAATTACTGGAGCAAACATGCAAATTTTAAACAGAGACACATTACCTTTAGGCGGCTTTGCAGGGTTAACAGAGCATCGTATCGTTACCGATGAACGCGTATTTGCTGGTCGAAAATCACCAAATACTTTTAATGGCCTAGGTAACTTTGTGTATTTAGCGGATGCGAAGTTTAACCCTCACGGAGAAACTCATATGCATCCGCATAAAGAGATTGATGTAATCACAGTGATGGTTGATGGTCAGGTGACCCATGAAGGCTCATTAGAACATGGTCAAAGTTTAGTCGCAGGACAAACGCAAGTACAACGCGCTGGTGGCGAAGGCTTTGCACATAATGAGATTAACCCTGATGCGACAAAAAATCGTTTATTGCAGATTTGGGTATTGCCTGATGAGTTGGGACAGCCAGCGGGATATAAGCTTTATACACCGAAAATGCAGGGTATCACTCGCATCTATGGTGGTAGTAAGGCGCAGACTGACACTTTTGATAGTAAAACTAAGATTGATATTGTGCGCTTAAAGGCTGAAGAGCAAGTGAGCTTCAGCGGTGAAACGTTAGTTTATGTCTTTAATGGTTCAGCACAGATAGCTGATGACCGCAGTACCTTTGACGCTCAAGACGGGGATTTAATCCGCAGCTTGAATACTGAAATTAAGGCGCAATCAGTTGTAGAATTTGTGGTTATTAGCCAATAAAAAGAGGAATTAATTCACTAATTAAAGCATACATGTTGGCTACTTGTGTGCTTTAAATTGAACTCTAGGAGTAAAAAACATGAAACCAAGTAGACATTTTATCGCATTAATAACGTATCTGGCGCTTGTGCCTCTGGTGTATTTTGTGCCGGAATGGATTAACCCTTTTTTGCCGAGTAGCAAGCTGATTAAAGTGGCTGTTGATGTTGCTATCATCGTACCAATTATTACTTACATGGTGATGCCGATAACTATGCACCTCTATCAATGGTATCAGCCTAAGAGGGTTTAGGTGTTGATTAAAAAGAGGGTGAGGCACTAGTGAAAAATAAAAGTGGGTAATTAATGAACAGCTTATTTCTGTTATAGTTTAACTATCGACTACTTGTGATCGACGTATCATAGGTAGTAAATATTGACTGTGATTATATTGTGAGGCTGTCGCTGGAGAGAGTAGAGCGTGTTCCGTTTAGTAGCGTTCAAAACAATTACTATCACATATTATATTGGTGAGAATATTTATGGCAACGCATGATTATTTTCTTTATTTGATGGTTATCCTCCTAACCGCTCGTATTTTAGCTGAGCTTGCAACGCGTTTAAAAGCGCCATCGGTAATCGGTGAATTACTTGCGGGTATTGTGCTGGGGCCAAGTTTACTTGGGTGGATTGAGCCGATTGAAGCGATCAAATTGATGGCTGAAATTGGTATTTTATTATTGCTTTTTGAGGTGGGCTTACAAACTGATATAAAGCGTCTCATGAATACGGGGACTGAGTCAGTGATTGTTTCAGTGGCTGGGTTCATTTTACCGCTTGTTTTAGGCTTTTTGATCAGTTATTGGCTATTTGACCTGACCTTGTTGGTCTCCTTATTTATCGGTGGTACTTTAACGGCTACCAGTATTGGTGTGACGGTGCGGGTGTTATCTGACTTAAACCGGCAGCAGTCTACCGAGGGGCAAATTGTACTTGGGGCTGCGGTACTTGATGATGTGCTAGGGGTGGTATTATTAGCGCTGCTCTATGAGTTTTCGGTCGGTGGTGGGGTTAATATTGTTAACGCCAGTAAAGTATTGATGTTTGTTGGGGCGTTCTTTGTTCTTGCGCCTATGGCGGCAAAGCTTATTTCCTTATTAATTAAACGTTTTGATGAAGCCAGTGAACTCCCAGGGTTGTTGCCCACGACCGTTGTCTCATTAGTGCTGTTTTTTGCATGGCTCGCTCATGCAATGGGTGCACCTGAATTACTTGGTGGTTTTGCTGCTGGACTTGCATTATCACGGCGCTTTTTCTTACCTCTTGGTATCGCCTTTCATTCTGATGAGCAATTTGCTCAACGTATCGAAAAACAAATGAGCCCAATCGTTTATTTATTTACTCCGATTTTCTTTGTTTATGTTGGTTTGTCGTTAAATTTGCGAGAAATTGACTGGAGTTCGACGTTTATTTGGAGCTTTTCATTATTGGTTTTGATTGCTGCTATTGTGAGTAAGATGTGTGGTGCATTCTTTATTAATCAGCCGTTAAAAGCGAAGTGGATGATTGGTATGGCGATGGTCCCACGGGGAGAGGTGGGATTAATTTTCGTTGAGCTCGGACGTGTCAGTGGCATTTTTAACAACGAAATCTATGCTGCTTTAGTGATTGTAATCGCTTTAACGACCTTATTGCCGCCATTAATTATGAAATGGTTTTATGGGCGCTATGGAGCTGATGATATGGGAAATGCCCCTTAAATTATCAATCAACCTCTTGAATTTAAGATAAATGGTACCAAGTCTTTAGTATGTTTGGATAAATGATGGCAGTCCATTTGGCGATCTTTCTTGTGTGTTTTGTTGCGACATCTGTATGGTGCTATGTGATTTGGGGGCAAAAGTACTTGCTTGAAAAAAGGCGGGTAGCGCATCATGCAAAGCCGTTATCTTCACAGCAACTACACCTACTCAATCGGGCGATGCCACTTTATCGACGTTTGCCACCGACCTTACAAAAACAGTTGAGCGGTCACATTCAGGTGTTTTTAGCGGAGAAACATTTTGTTGGTGGAGACGGGCTTGTCGTGGATGACAATATGCGATTAGTCGTTGCTGCCAATGCGTGTTTACTCTTACTAAATCGCCATAGTGATAACTTTATTAATGTTAAAACTATCGTGCTATATCCCGGCGCCTATCGTGCGAAACAGCAACACCAGCATAATCAAATTGTCTCGGACGTTGAGCAGACTCGTTTAGGTGAGTCATGGCCATGGGGAACGGTCGTATTGTCTTGGTCTGATAGTTTAGCTGGGTCGATTAATGAGCAAGATGGTCACAATGTCATTTTACATGAATTTTCACATCAACTTGATCAGCAAAATGGTGGGGCGACCGGAACACCTAAATTAAAAGAGCGCGCGATGTATCAGCAGTGGAATAAAGTGCTCAGTCAAGAATATCAACAGTTGCGTAGTCAATTATGGCAAAACAAATCAAGTGTTATTGATACCTATGGGGCGACTAACGAAGCAGAGTTTTTTGCCGTTATCACGGAAAGCTTTTTTGAACGCCCACTGCAATTAAGGAAAGAACACAGCGCATTATATGAGATTTTATATCGCTATTATCAAGTTGACCCAGTGAGTTGGTTTAGATAATAGCGCCTTGCTAATTGTTAGGAGGCGCTATTTTAAACGTTGTCACTACGGTTGTTCTATTAGCGTTAAATTACCGTTTTTTGCTTGATATAAACCGTTTTTAGTACTGACATAAAACTCCCCATGGAGCATTCCTAGATAAGCATGAATGGCTAATGGCGTTTCAGTTAAAATATGGGTAGCAAAAGGAATCGCATCTGCTGACTTATTTAAGGTTAAACACGATCTTGAGAGGCGCTCTTTGGCTTTTAATTTAAGGTCAGACTTAAAATAAGTAAAACGATAATGGCCGCCGACAACTATTTTATTCGGCTCTGTGGTTGACGCGAGCGTGTAAACAATCAGTTGGTCTTGCTCTTCTAATACCACGGTATTGTAGTTACGAGTACACGGCGCTTGAATGGACTGCAACGCCAATTGCCTCACTTTAAACTTATTAATTAAGCGCTTAGTTATTGTCGATGGTGGCACTAATTCTGGCCTGCCTTGGGCGTTATCGTCGTAACCAAATCGAACTTCAAAAATTATTTGAGGCTTATCTCCAGTACTGCCAATAAAATAGGTGGTTGCTTTATTGCTATCTAGTTCGGTGATCCAGCCAATTACACCACTTTGGCGATTTAAAACACCTTGCTGTAGTAAAAAGTCTGTTGCTGTAGCCGCGTAGCGATCCTTTGCGTAAATTTGTTGACCGCGCTGTTGGGCTACCTCAAGAGAGAGGGGGGTGATTGCAAATAAGCTCGCGGTGAGCGATGTCTTTTGCGGTGGTTGATTGGTGCTAGAGCAAGCCGTTAGCAACAAGATAAAAAAAAGTAATAATATTTTCAATGGATTAGTTTCCCAGTGGCTGAGTTATTGCTATAGCTTCCACATGATTTCGTTTCTTAGTCTTTCAATTAATTTTACATCTTCACCTGCTACCGCAGTGTAAACGAATGTTTGCTGGTTCACAGGAGTGCACTTAATTACCGCTCTATTATTACTAAAGTTACCATACACATAGGTATGATTCTTAGTCACCAGCTTAAATCCTAATGACTTCAGAATAGATACGCCTTTGATTGCACATAAATCTGGCGACTCGTTTACTACCTTATGATCTGACCACAGTTGGGGCGTATATGCTTTCTTTAGCGTAATAACCTGACTGGTTGTGGCAAGACTCGTTGCTTTAGGTTCTTGATTGGTAGTTGGCTTTACATCTATTGTCTCGTGCAGGTTCGCTGAACAGCCTGACAGGAGCAAAATGAATATAATAGTTAGGTGTTTGATAGTACTTTCCTTGTTATTAATCAGTGACCTGATAGATAGCTATCGTTTAGTTGAGAGCTATCGTTTGATTGAGAGCTTAAGGTTCGCGGATATGACCGATTAACCTTGTCACCAAGAATACACTATACTTTATTTGGGAGAACTAAGTTGATTTAGTTATCTTTTTTGGGCTATTGACTACTGCAAATTATCGCTCAAAAACTGAAATTGATAGGTAATCGCATTGCGCCAGTAATCCCAATCATGACCTCCAGGGCGTTCAATATAATCATGCTCAATGTTTAACTCCAGCATTGATTGATGTAATTGCCGATTCACCGATAAAAAGAAATCAGAGACGCCGACATCCAATAGGATAGGGAGTTTATTATCATCTTTTTGCCAGAGGTTGTTTGTGGCTGCAATTTTGTATAAGTTACTTTTTATCGCTACAGCATCCCACAAAGTCGGGTTTTCTTGGTAATTTCCTAACACTTTATTAATGCCAAATGATGCGGCGAAAGGGCGTAAGTCAACACCCGCTGACATAGCGCCTACGGCGCCAAAAATATCTTGGTGATTTATCGCGATATGCAGTGCGCCAAATCCACCCATTGATAACCCTGTGATCCCGCGACCGTTTCGAGTTGGCTTGGTTGAAAACTTCTGATCAATGTACTTCACCACATCATGGGCAATATAGCTTTCGTAGCGGGACTCTGAGTTTATGGCCGAGTTCATATACCATGAATCATAGCCACCGTCAGGATTAACGATAATAACATTATAGCGATCAGCCAGTGCCTCAATGTTTGTATTCGTTGTCCAGTCTGCATGGTTACCGCTAAAACCATGGAGTACATAAATAACGCGATAACGTTGCTTGGTATTATAACCCTTGGGTAGAGTGACTGTGATCGGGTGCTTTATTCCTGTTTTCTGACCGATAAAGGTGTTAATGATGACTTCACTAGCACCGGCCTTATTTATTTGTGAAAAGCTAATTAATAGATTAAATAAAACAAAGGCTAAGCACTTTTTCACGTTTGGTATTCCCCACGTTATAATTGCCAGACATCAATGTTCAGCAATTAAAATTGATAAATGTCTTGGTGTATTTTTAATATATGAGACAATTTAGAGCGCAATCACCCACCATATGGCTCAAAATGAAACTTTTAGTTCGAAATCTTTCCCGTTCAACCACTGAAGCGGAATTACATACTTTATTCTCAACACACGGAACGGTTAGCGAGTGTAGCTTGGTCTTAGATCAAGAAACTGGCAATTCAAAAGGCTTTGCGTTTGTTGAAATGGCAGATACCAGTGAAGCGAAAGCTGCCATTGCAGCATTACACGAAACTAAATTAGCCAAGAATAAGATCCGTGTAAAGATCGCTTAATATCGCCATCTTATTTCATCTGATAATGAATGTAAAAGTCAGTAGTGGAAGCACTGCTGGCTTTTTCTTACCCCGTGTTCTAATTCGTTTGTCCTCGTTACAAAATTGATTACTTAAGTAATGGAATTGGCATTAATTCCCTTGACTCGAAAATCAAAAGTGAGACCACTTAACGTAGCCAATGTATGTCATGGATGAGATGAACACCATTCATGGAGTTAAAGCAATAAGAACAATCAATTGGTGAAAAGCGGTTAAAGCGAGTAAGAAAAAATTCATATTCAAATGTTATTTTTCTTAGGCGTTATTAGCGATGTTGCTAGGCTGTTTGTCGATATAAGAGCTTAACTCAATCACATTAGCTATGACTGCGTTTCGTTATGCCTGCCACTTTTAGCGGTAGCCTGAGCTATATACAACTACGAACTATTCTAGGGCAACGCTTACCTTGCATCACGCCTAATCGATGCAATTTAAGAGAAAAATAATACTCAAATACACAAGTGGAAAGTTGCTGATTTCACAGCTTTATAAGTATTTAGTTTTATTAAACAGTTGTTTAGTGATTTAAGCTTGGCTACTGATTATTATTGTTTTGTGATAGAATCCACTGCAACAATAATTATCATTTACAGTAATCAATTATGGATCTATCAATTACGGCTTACCTCTCAAACTTAACATTCATTGTCATGTTCCTTGTGGTGATTTTTGCTGCTAAGTGGCTATATAACTTAACCACAAGCTATAACACGTTTGAGCAAATAACCGAGCATAAAAACTTAGCACTCTCGACCTCGATTATGGGTTTTGTTAGTGCTAATACGATTATTTATGTATCAATGCTCATTGGTCCAAGTCATGGCTTAAAAGCTGATGTGTTCAATGTTGGCATGTATACGTTATTAGGGATGGGACTGTTATTAGTCTCACGCTTTATCAATGATAAGGTCTTGCTACATTCTTTTTGTAATAGTAATCAACTGATTGAAAAGCAAAATATGTCAGTGGGTTTAGCACAAGCGGCCAGCTACATTACTTCCGGTTTAATTATTGGTGGTGCATTAATGGGCGAAGGTAGCTTTATTTCTGCATTAGCTTTTTATGCCTTAGGTCAAGTCCTGTTGATTGTATTCACCAAGTTCTACGATATCTTCACTAAGTTCAAATTATTAACCGAGCTTGAAAAAAATAATATTGCAGCAGCAACGAGTTTTTCAGCAACGGTTATCGCGATTGGTATAATTTTACTGCATGCCTTAGCCGGCGAGTTTGTCTCTTGGCAATCAAGCTTAACGTTATTCTTCATTGATGCGTTAATTGCATTTGCTGCATTACCGCTTGTGCGTATTTTAATTGATAAGCTATTGTTCCCTTCAATTAATATTGATAACGCCATTGAGCAAGAACAAAATATTGCGGTGGCGTTGTTAGAAGGTGCCATCGCTATTAGTGTCGCGCTAGTTATCTTCTTTGCTCTTTAAAGGATGTTGTGATGAGCACATTGAAGTTATTTATTATTGCGGCAATTACCTTTGTATCGACGCTGTTTGCTCAAGGTTATATCGAAAGTGCGACCGAGCTCCGTGCCTATCAAGGGAGTCGTGACTTTGCCAATTTAGAGAAGCCTTATCAATTTAAAGTGCCTAAAGATGGTCAAATGATGCGCTTTGAAATTAGAGGCACTATGCCGCTCAATGACTGGAAAGCGATGGAGTTATCTGTATTTGATGGCCAAGGTAAATACTTATTTACCTATCAAGATGACTTATGGGCTGAAAGTGGTTATGACTCAGATGGCTATTGGACTGAATATAAAAGAAAAGCATCTTTAGAACAGCGTTTTCCAAAACAAGGGACTTATTCAATCTTATTAAGCGACTCTGCTAGCACTCACAAAAGTACTGCAGGGCATACCTATACCATTCGTGCGGTGCCGATCCGTGGTGATGGTAGCGTACTAACCTCAATTAAATGGATCTCTGGCATTATTGCTGCGTTGAGTTTATTTCTTCTCTTTTTTATATTGGATCGAAAAAATGAGAAGAAAAAAAGCAAGTTATATAACATGAATCACCGTCGTATTAAGCAAGAGAAACCAAACAAAAGCTATAAAGGGTTAGTCATATTAATCCTAATTTTTTATGTTCCTCTGACTGCTGCTTCTTTAATCGCCCTACAGGATGATGACGATGATATTGATTGGGTTTCAGTGTCATATCGTAGCCCTCACATTGTAGTTGATCGTGACATGAGACAGCAGAGTATGAGTGGATCGTATTTCAGGACAGGTGGCTCTCGAGGCGGCAAGTAGATGGTTCGTGAAAGTCATATCCTGCTTTTTAGTATCTTAATTGCAGGGTTTTGTTCGATTGTCTATGAGCTATTAATCGCGACAACGGGCTCGTATTTCTTGGGTGATAGTATCACCCAGTTCTCATTGACGATTGGTATCTATATGGCCTTTATGGGCGTGGGTTCTTATTGCTCTCGTTGGGTCAGTGATAAAACGTTACTTGAGTCATTTATTGGTTTTGAGTTGCTACTGGCCTTAATTGGCGGTAGTTGTGTGCCGTTATTATACTATGCCTATGCGATCGAGTTACCATTACAACTGGTCTCTGCAATCTTAACTGCGGCAATCGGTGTGCTCATTGGGCTAGAGATTCCATTACTTAGCCGATTGATGGAAAAGCACTATACCTTAAAAGCGAACTTGGCCAATGTGCTGTCTGTTGACTATTTTGGCGCGTTGATCGCTACTTTAGTCTTTCCATTTATATTGCTACCGTGGCTTGGTGTTTTTAAAACGTCATTGGCGTTCGGTTTAGTTAATCTTAGTATTGCTCTGTCGTTATTATGGTACTTCTTTCCTCAAATTAGTTTATCTCGTAGACAGTGGCTACGTGCTGCTTTGATTGGTGTGTTTATTTTATTAGTTGGTTTAATGGTGTTTAGTAAGCTCCTTAACGAAAAATGGAATGAGGCAGTTTATGAAGATCAAGTGATACACTCTGAGCAGTCGCAATATCAACAGTTGGTTTTAACACGGTATAAAGATGATATTCGGTTGTATTTAAATGGTGGATTACAATTCTCCAGTATCGATGAATATCGTTATCATGAATCACTCGTTCATCCAGCAATGGCGCGATTAAAACATGCCAAATCGGTGTTAATACTGGGGGGCGGAGATGGTTTAGCGGTGCGCGAACTTTTAAAGTACCCTCAACTGAAATCAATCACGGTTGTTGACTTAGATCCTGCCGTGGCAAAATTGGCGAAAACCAATCATTACTTAACGACGTTAAATCAAGAGGCGTTGAGCCACCCAAAAGTTAGGGTACTGCATCAAGACGGATTTGTGTTTTTAGCGGATAATCAGGCACTGCAAGAGAGTCAAACTTTTGATCTTGTATTGGTTGATTTACCCGACCCAAAAACAATTAGCCTAGCACGGCTTTATAGTAAGCAGTTTTACCATTCGGTACGTCGTAATATGGCCCCAGGCGCTATTTTAGTGACTCAGGCAACTAGCCCCTTCTTTGCTGGTAAAGCGTTTTGGTCGATTCATAATACGATTGCAGATGTCGGGTTTGCTCAAGTGATGCCTTATCACGTAAACATTCCCTCTTTTGGTGAGTGGGGGTTTGTAATGGCGTGTCATATTCAATGTCAAACGCAGTTACAACCAACGCCTGAAACACGCTTTTATTCCGCTAAAATGGAACAGTCAATGCGCATATTTCCAAAGGATATGGTGGTTAAAGATAGCTTAGTTAGTACGTTGGATAAGCCTAATGTGTTGTATTATTACCTTGATGGCTGGAAGTACTGGAATTAGTCGTTTATTGAAAAGTCAGTTATTACTGGAAGCAAAAAAAAGGTGATGAATGCGTTAACTGTTGTAACTAGTCGATGGCTGCTTTAAAGGACAAATAGCAAGGCTTAGGGGATATATGCCCCTAAGCCTTTTTGTTAGCAAGTTAGAAGTTTACTCATAACGTAATGTTAATGATGGTCGGGTGCTAGCTGCTTTAAACGCGAGACTAGCAACGGTTAACCAAGTGATGCTTGCCACAATAATAGCTGCTACAGCATAGACCCAGATAGCTTGTCCAATACGGTCATTAAAGTTAGCCAGCCAATCGGTGATTAACCAGAACGTGATTGGATAAGCGATGGCTACACTAATTGCAATCAGGATTAGAAACTCTTTTGCCAGTAGATTAACGATACTGACACGCGATGCGCCAAGTACTTTACGAACAGCCACTTCTTTTTGGCGGCGCAGCACTGAAAATGATGCCAAGCCAAAGGTGCCTAGACAAGTCAGAAAAATCGCTAATAACGTAAAGATCATTACCACACTAACCATGCGTTGATCATCTTTGTAAATCGCTTGATAGTTAGTTGCAACAGAAGTAATTTCTGGCTCAACCATTTTGAGTTGTTGCTGTAATATGGTTGATATTTGTTGTTTTATCAGCCCTGTGTTGACGTTATCTTCTAGGTTCACAACGAGGCGTCCAAAGGTACTCCAAGAGTAACCACAGATATAAATAATGGGTGTACTTGATGTACGGGCTGAACCAATTTTAATATCTTCAATCACGCCAACAATTTTTAAGTTAATGCTGTCGGTGAAACGCCATGTTTGGTTAATCGCATCTTGTGGGTTAGCAAACCCAGCTTGCTTGGCTAGTGAGCGAGTAACAATAGCTGACGCTGTCGCCAAGCCTTGCTCTGATGGCTTATACCAATCCGCCTGAAATGCTGGCTCAAAATCACGGCCCGCCAGCAAGTCCAGCCCTTGATTTTTAACAATGTCAAAACCTGAGCCAATAAAAGGGACAATAGCGCCATCATTATTATTTGGCCAGAATAAACGGGTTGATGCTTGAGTGGTTAAGGTGAGTGCTGAGTCAGAAATTGACACCCCTTTAACCCCTTCAATACGTGAAACAGATGATAATAGCGCAGTATTTTGAGTATAAAATAAGTCATTTCTATCAATACCTGCAACATCAAGGCGGTGTTCTTTTTGATAACCGACAGGCAGTGTGCTTAAAAAGTTGAGCTGTTGTTGCAACATCACGGCGCCAATAATTAAGGCAATTGAAAGTGCGGCTTGTAATATCAACAGGCACTTTCGTACCATCACTGCTGTTTTACCGCGTTGCAGATCACCACTTAACACACGCTTAGCGCTAAATGATGAAATAAATAAGGCAGGATAAAGGCCAGATAGTATACCCACTAGCAGAGTCATCACTACAATGGCAGCACCTTCAATTGATAGGTAATTTAGGGCTAATGAACGTTCCACTAGCTGGTTAAACCATGGCAGTGCTGCCTCGACCATTACACAGGCTAAAATGGCTGACAGCACGGTAATTAATGTTGATTCTAATAGGAATTGACTGATTAATTGAGACTTACTCGCGCCAAGCGCTTTGCGAACACCCACCTCTCGTGCGCGGCGGCTTGCTTGCGCAGTACTCATATTAATGAAATTAAAACTAGCGACAAAAATAAGCAGCAAACTTAAGGCGATACAGATTTGTACGGTAGTGTTAGACCCATTAGTTTTAAGTTCGAAGCGCGACTGGCTAAATAAGTGGATATCAGTTAATGCCAGTAAAGAAAACTTCACCAGTACATCGTTACTATTGATTAATTGCGTAACTGTTTTGTTTATCTGCTCCGTTAACACGTTGATATCAGCTTGTGGTGTAAGCTTTAAGTAGGCAAAGCTATCGTTGATGATAATGCGTGGTTCACCTAGTTGGCTTTGATGGATACCGGTAAAACTATGGCCATCAAAATGGGTATTTTGGGGTAAGTCACGAATAACGGCAGCAACAGTCCATTGACCTTCATTGCTGCGCAGTGTTTGCCCCACAGTCCTTACACTACCAAACAAGCGCAGTGATTCCCTTGCTGTTAGAGCTAACATGCCGGGTTGAGTTAATGCTTGAGTGAAATCCCCACTTAAAATTTCTAAGTTGATAAATTGCTGAACGTTAGGGCTTACCGCATATAAGTTCTCAAGTTTGAACGCTTTATTATCGATAAAAACTTTATTATCAATACGCTGTGATGCATTGATTAAAGTAAGCACCTCTTCAACACCTGCGATGTCTTCAATGCTAGAAATGGCCGCTCGGCTGATAATTGGCGCACTTTGGTCAAGGCTGACAAAGAACTGCTCAATGCGATGAACACGCTCTGCATCTGGCTGAAATTTGTCATACGATAGCTCATATTTTGCAAATAGTGCCACGAGAATAGCCGCCGCTAAACCAATGCTTAAACCAAATAGGTTAAGCGCAAAGTGCTGTTTGTGGTTCTTGAATGCTCTAAAAGCAGTAATAAAATAATTACCTAACATCTTATGCAACCTTGTTATTTTGTTGGACAGTATTAGCTTTATCGACCATTATTTGGCCATCCAGCAAACGTACTAGACGATCGGCATAAGCACCTTCTTTTTCAGAGTGAGTCACCATAATAACGGTAGTGCCCTCGTGATTTAACTCTCTGAGCATGGTCATTACTTCCTCACCATTTTTCGAATCAAGGTTGCCCGTTGGTTCATCAGCAAGGATAAGTTTTGGGTTAATCACTAAAGCTCGCGCTACAGCTACACGTTGTTGTTGTCCGCCCGAAAGCTGTTGTGGTAAATGATCGGCGCGGTGATCAATAGCAACGCGTTTTAAAATCTCTGAAACCCGTGCTTTACGCTGTTCTTTTGAAATGTTTTGGTATTGCAGTGGCAGTTCAACATTTTCGGCCACGGTTAATTCATCAATTAGGTTGAAGCTTTGAAAAATGAAACCAATCGACTCTTTACGTAACTGTGCTAATTGTTTTTCACTGTAGTTTGCGATGTCGGTGCCTGCAAAATCAAAGCTGCCACTACTCGGCGAGTCCAACATACCTAAAATTGAAAGTAGGGTTGACTTGCCACAGCCTGACGGCCCCATGATGGCGAGGAATTCGCCTTGCTCAACGGTTAAGTTAATTGCATTTAGAGCCGTTGTTTCGACGTCTTGAGTTAAAAAAACGCGATGTAAGTTAGTCAGTTTAATCATTATTATTATCCTTAAAAAATTAGTGTAAATTAAGTTGCTGGGCTTTATCAAAATTGGCATAGCCAGAGGTGATCACCTTATCGCCCGTTGATAATCCCGCGAGTACTTCAAAATAGTGTTGATTTTTTCGCCCCAAGCGAACATCACGGCGAGTTGCAGTGGTTTCACCTTCAGCGATTACGTAGACCCAATGGCCGCCAGTGCTTGAAAAGAATGCGCCGCGGTTGAGTAATAGGGCGTTATTAGTATTGCTGCCGAGCATCAGCTCTAAGTTGATGCTTTGACCACGCTTAATCGCTTCGATGTTGGTTGGTAAGTTAATTTCGATTTTAAATTGAGATTGTTTTACTCGGCTGTCAATTTTAGTCACGGTGGCGGTGATGATCTCACCACCAAATGACACCATCGCACTCATGCCTCGTTGTACTTGATTTAGGTAGAACTCATCTAATTTAACCACTAGTTTATATTCATTGGGAATATCGATTTGGCCAAGGCGTGATCCACGATTTTTAGACTCCCCAATTTCAACATCAAGCTCGCTTAAATAACCCGCAACAGGTGCTTTTATTAATAGATTATCTAAATTATTACGAGCAAACTGTAAGTTGTTATTAAGCATTTTTGCGCTGTCTGCAAGCTGGGCTACTTGTACTTTACGGATGCTATTTTCTTGCTGTTGACGCTCTAAGGTCAGCTCTTTTCTCGCTTTATAATAGGTAAGATCTTGTTGGGTTTGTTCCAGCGTGTCTTTAGCTAGAACGCCTTGATTAACCAATGTTTGAGACTGCTTTAGACGACGCTCTAGGTGCGTTATTTTTAAATCAATTTCTAGCAGATCACGACGTAAATTTAAGCGGTTAGTTTCCATGTTCATTTGTGTATTGCGTAAGAAGTTTAATTGCTCGGTTACTTGTGCTTCACGGCTCATGACATCGAGTTGTAAGCTGGTATTACTTAAACGCACTAACGGTTGCCCTTGCTCAACATACTCGCCTTGCTCGACAAGCCGTTCTTCTACTTGACCGCCAGCGATAGTATCAAGGTAAATGCTTGTTTTTGGTACAACTTGGCCACGTAAACTTAATGCATCCTTAAACGCGCCCTGAGTTACGGTACTGACAGTTAGGCTAGTTAGCTCAATATTCTGACTACGACCAGTTCCCGTTGGCTGACTAAAACCATAACCATAAGTGGCGGCAATTAATCCTAACGATAGCCCTGCAATCACGAAGCGTTTAATGTGCTTGGCTTTACCTTGGTGTGTAATTTTCTTATCCATGTTATAGGTCTGCTTTAAGGGTAATGAATTATATGATTCTATATAACAAGTCTTGTGCCATGTTTTATTTTTGTTTTTTTTCAGTGGTTTATTGTGTTTCTTGTATGGTTGTGACGTATTGGGTGTCCGCTTATAGAACAGTTTCAAACTTATCGGTGTCCGTTTATGGACAGTGTCAGGTCATCTGTTGTACGCTAGGCATATCTGAAAAAAGTAGTTATAAAATATGACCATAAAACAAGCGGGTTCTATTCTAATCGTTGATGACAATCCTGATATCCTGATTGCGGCGCGTTTATTACTCAAACAGCATTATCAATGTGTTAAAACGACCGATGATCCATTTAAGATCGAGTCGATCATTAATGAACAGAAAGCGGCTGAGCAATCGGTTGATATTGTATTGCTCGATATGAACTTTAGCCAAGACGCGATTAGTGGTCAGGAAGGCTTTTATTGGTTAAAGAAAATTATTGAGCAAGATGCCAGCATTGTCGTGTTATTGATGACTGCTTATGGTGATATTCAAATTGCGGTGGATGCAATAAAAGCAGGAGCATCGGACTTTATTGCTAAACCTTGGCAAAACGAGCAGTTGTTAGGTGCTGTCGCCGCGGCTTTCTCCCATGCTAAAGACAAACAACAAGTAGGTAAGCTAACTCGTCAAACCCAAGGCCTTACTCAAGCGCTAAGTGGTCAGCAGTTCGACTTTTTAGGGCAAAGTGAAGCGATGCAACAGGTATTTAGCTTGATTGAAAAGGCGGCTGTTACCGATGCTAACATATTAATATGCGGTGAAAGTGGTACAGGTAAAGAGCTTGCCGCTCATGCCATTCATCAAGCCAGCTTACGTAATGATCAAGCATTTATTAGCTTGGATATGGGGGCAGTATCCAATAACTTGTTTGAAAGTGAGCTCTTTGGTCATAAGAAAGGGGCATTTACCGATGCGAAGAGCGATAGAATTGGACGCTTCGAGCTTGCTCATCAGGGTAGTTTATTTCTCGATGAATTAGGCAACCTGCCGTTATCACAGCAAGTTAAGCTACTTGCTGCGTTGCAAAATAGGCAAATCTCACCGATTGGTTCGAGTCAAGTCATTGATATTGATATTCGCTTGATTTGTGCGACCAATGATAATTTGGCTCAGGCTGTTGCAGAAGGGCGTTTTCGTCAGGATTTACTCTATCGAATCAATACCGTTGAAATTCGTTTACCACCATTACGTGAACGACAAGAAGATATTCCTTTATTAGTCAATTATTACCTTAATCACTTCGGCCAAAAATATAAACGAGAGCTAACGGTGGCCCCAAGTGACCTGAATGCCTTATCTCGCTACTCGTGGCCGGGTAATGTTCGTGAACTTGCCCATGCAATTGAGCGTGCAGTCATTTTATCGGATAGCTCAGTGTTAGATATCAGCTCGGTGATTGGCAATGTGAGTAACACGCCTGCGACAGGTGACTTAGCAACAAACAGCGCTGAAAGTACAGTAGTTGATTACGATACCTTTGATCTGGAAGTGATTGAGCAGCGTACCGTTCGCGCGGCTTTAAAGCATTTCCAAGGCAATGTCAGTCATGCGGCGAAAGCCTTAGGGTTAACGCGTGGCGCGATGTATCGTCGTCTTGATAAGTATGGACTGTAATGATGCGTTTTTATTATTTATTGGTAATCAATATTATTGCGCTAATCGCAAGTAGCATTATGCTTAGCTCTATTTTTATTAGCCGAGGTTTATCGGCAACTGCCTTGATGATGCTATTAATCGTTGTTGCACTATCGGGACATTTATTGGTGCTTTTTAAGCGCCAACATCAGCAGTCACAGCAAGTGATCTTAGCACTAGCGAATGGCGATAGCACTTTAGGTCTGGCACGTCATCATCCAATGCGGCAGCAATTTGAGCAGGTTAAACTGCAGATGCAACAAGCGAGGTTTGATGCCGAGCAACAAGCGCAGTTTTTACAGGCCTTATTAATTCATATTGATTTAGCGGTATTAGTGTGTGACGAGCAAGGGCATATCATTGAGTCTAACCCTGCCGTTAGTCGATTACTCGGCCTAAAGTTTACCACCGATGACGGTCACCTGAGTCAATTAGGCGGGATTGGTAATGTTTTACAAAAGGCACAAACCAATATGCGAACTACGTTGCAATGGCAGGTAGGGGAACAGCAAGATACCTTGTCGATTCAGCTAACTATTGCACAAATTCAAGGGCAAACACGGCGAATCGTCAGCTTGCAGTCTATTCATGACCAGTTAGTGCATAAAGAGCAACAAGCCTACAAACGCTTAACCAAAGTGCTGACTCATGAAATTGCTAATTCAATCACACCATTATCATCTCTGGCGGCTACGTGTGAAGGTTTATTGCCTGATGAATTGTGTTTTGATGAGCAAGAAGATAAAGAGGATTTACAGCTAGCATTAACGACTCTTGCTTCTCGCACTCAGCATTTAAGTGACTTTATTGCCCGTTTTCGTCAGGTCAGCAGTTTACCAAAGCCAACCCTTAAGCCCCATGATTTAACCGAATCATTAGAAAGTACTCTGGCGCTCCATCAGCAGCAAGCCAAGGAGCAGGGGATTAAGTTGACACTGAAGCTTGAGTGTCAACAGTTGGTGATGATCGATAGCGCTCAAATCGAACAAGTGTTAATTAATCTAGTTAAGAACTCGATAGAGGCCTTGGCAATACAGTCGCAACAGTGTGAATCTGAAGAGCCTGAGGTAACAATAATACTTGCTAAAAATAGTAAACAGCAGCTTTATGTCGAAGTGAGCGATAATGGCATGGGGGTTGCTGCGCATGTTGTTGAGATGATCTTTGTCCCATTCTTTACCACTAAGCAACAAGGCTCTGGTATTGGCTTGAGCCTGTCAAAACAAATTATGGTCAGTCATGGTGGTGATTTAATATACCTAAAGCGAGAAAGCGGGGCGTGTTTTAGGTGTCTATTTGGTTGATATTTTGTGCTGTTAAATCACTAATGTGTGAAAGCGATAGAGCTCTATGTCGTAAGCCCAATAGTCCCTTGCCCAACCGCCCTTTTGCTTAAGTTCGTTAACAAACTGCGTCGGTGAGGGCAGTGATTGCCACACGGTAGGTAAGAATACTGCACTATGGTTATCATCCTTGATCAATAAACCATCGATATTAGGTTGTAATTCATCAAGTAAAGCCGCTTCACCCTCATTGTTGATTGCTTTAAGTGGTGATAGTACAGAGATTTCAATCTGCAATGAGGCTAATTCATTTTCTTGTAGTGGCTTAAAGCGAGCGTCCCTAAAAGCGCTGCTATAGCTATGATGACATACATCTTGCCAGAGTGGCTGGCTTGCTGTGACGCACCCGATACAACCGCGTAAGTGGCCATTGTAATAGATCGTGACAAAGCTGGTTGCGATGATCTCTAACTCGGCCATATTGGGTGAGGAGGGGAGAATGAAACGCTGATGCTTTATCGCGTCGCTGAGCACTTGCCAAGCTAACGCTTTAAGTGATTCTCTTGCCGCTTCAGTTAAGTGAACACATGATAAAGCTGGCATAACCGACTACCCTTTCTCTATTGATTATTGCTTGATTGCTAATGTCAGCTGAGTTGGCGTTGGCTATTAAGTGTGGTTGCCATTGCTGCTGTTGGGCATAAGCTAATAAACCGTTAAGCGCCATCGAACCACACGCTTGTTCAGGGGAAACATCCGTATCTAAAGCGAGTATCTTATTGATGGTGTTATTGTCTATGGCTTGTGCATGTTGATATGAATGAAAATGGCTTAAGTCAGTGCTGATAACAAGCAAGGTTGAATTAAGCGGCTCGATGTAATTAAGAATGTCGCAAACTTGCTGTGATGAACATTGCCCGACAACGATAGGAAGCAATTCAAAGGTGCTTAAGCCTTGCTGTAAAAAAGGTAATTGGACTTCAATAGAGTGTTCCCATTGATGCGCTTGGTTATTCTCAACGACTAGGCCTTGGTTTAACAATTCTCGACAAGTGTTTAAATCAATTGGAATATCACCTAATGGGGTGGTGAATAGTGAATGGCTAGGTACTGCGCATCCACGCAATGCAACTCGGTGGCTCGGACCTAATATAACCACTTTATTTATAGGTTGCTGTGTTAGGTAGTGATAGCCTGCTGCCGCAATGTTTCCTGAATAACAATACCCTGCATGAGGTACGATTAACGCCTTAACCTTACCGTACTTAGTTAATGGCTGTGTTGATAAAAATAATTGTGTTAATTCTTGTTGTAGCTGTATTTTTTGTTCGGGATAAAAACTACCAGCCACCGCGGGCATTCGCTTACTCACAATCATTGACTCCTTATCGTGAATCTTTCACTACACTTAAATTGTAGTTAAAAAGGTATTGTTGTGACGGTGAATAAGGCGATTATTGAAAACTTTCCCACTAAATATTGGCAAGCGCTGGATGACGGGCGCGTGCGCTGTGATGTCTGCCCACAGCACTGCACTTTAAGAGAGGGAAAACGAGGCAGCTGTTTTGTGCGTAAGCATCACCAAGGGGGGATTGTCCTAACTAGCTATGGCCGCTCGTCGGGATTTTGTATTGACCCTATTGAAAAGAAGCCCCTAAACCATTTCTTACCCGGTAGCAGTGTTTTATCCTTTGGCACTGCTGGCTGTAATTTAAGCTGCCAGTTTTGTCAAAACTGGGATATTAGTAAGTCGCGCCAGCTTGATAGTTTATGTGATAACGCACTGCCTGAGCAGCTTGCTCAGGCCGCATCCCATTATGGATGTCGCAGTTTGGCATTTACTTATAACGATCCGGTTATCTTTCTTGAGTACGCCATTGATACGGCCATTGCCGCAAAGGCAAAAGGCATTAATAGTGTTGCAGTGAGTGCTGGTTATATTTGTGATGAGCCGCGTGTTGAGTTTTTTCAGCACATGGATGCCGCCAATATTGATTTAAAGTCTTTTAGCGAACAGTTTTATCATAAGGTTTGTCATGCGCATTTACAGCCCGTGTTAGAGACCTTATTGTATTTGAAGCACGAAACCACGGTGTGGTTTGAAATTACCAATTTGCTGATCCCCGGTGAGAATGATAGTGAGGCAGAGCTTAATCTAATGTGTCAGTGGATCGCAGAGAACTTAGGCTCAGATGTTCCTTTACATTTTTCGGCATTTCACCCTGACTTTAAAATGCTCGATAAACCTGTGACACCGTTAGCGACATTACAAAAAGCGAGAAATATCGCGCTATCTTATGGCTTACATTATGTCTATTGTGGCAATGTTCATGATAGTGAATCCGACTCGACCTATTGTCCGCAGTGCCATCAGCGCGTGATTGAACGAGATTGGTATCAGTTGGGAAGATATCAGCTAGATGCTAAAGGGCATTGTCAGCACTGTGGTTATACGATCGCTGGTTATTACTCGGGAGATAAGGGGACCTTTGGCAGCCGGAGAATTCCGATTAGTATGACCTAAACCTTGTTGCAAACTGGGAGCTTATGGCCGATGGAGCATCGATAAGTCAATCGTGAAATTATGCTGTCATGGGCTTGTAACTATTTAATCTCAACTAAAGCGACTCGCTGGGCATCATCATGGCCAGTGATTTCTGTGATCTCTTGGCCATCTATTACAATAATGTCCTGAGCTACGCCCTCAAATATCTTATTGCGATAGGTTGTTATCCTGACCTTGCTATCGCGGTTATAGTCAATTGGTTTAAACCCACGAGGTATCCCCAAGATTTTTTATTTACAATCAATCTTTTATACTTAATCGTTTTATATCGCCCTCTAACGCTTCCATTTTGGCAATCCGGAGTTCATTTTGTGGTGTGACATCAAAATGCCAAATTAAATTACCTTGCTTGATTAACTCGACAAGGGGCTGTTTTGTCTGTGTTTGAGCGGTGTTATTGAGAGGGAGTCGCCAAATATACTCATTTTTCGACCACGATGATTGCCAATAAAGCGCATTATTTTTAATGCGAATATTAAGCAATTGGTTTGTTTGTTCAGGCGTTAAGCTCGCCAGCGTTTGCGTTGAGCCTTGGAGCGTTTCTGCACTATAAAGAGTGTTATCAACGAGGGTTAACCACTGCTGGTTTACAAGATCAAAATACACAAATCTCGCGTTAATATCAGTAATACTCAGCAATTGCCCCTGAATGTTATAGGTCGCTAGCTGAGTACCATCAAAGGCAAAGAAATGTTCGTTACTGAGCCAGCCGATATTGATAATGGGCTGCGAAAAGGTGGTGCTCAGTTCATTCACCACACTATTACGATTATAAATCACTAAATTCATATCACGATTAGACAGTAGCATTGATAGGTCTGGTCGCCATTCAAGAAACGATACATATTCATAGCCCTGATGATGTGATAAGCGTGTTACTTGATCATTCGCATGTAAATAAACCTCACAAATACCACTACGGCGTGACATAAACGCTGTCTCACCCACACGGTTACTAACCGGCAAATAGTCGATACTTGACGTGGAAAAAATGGGATCTTGTTGCTGATCACGAATATTGACCTGCCAGCTTTCAACAGAGGTAAAAATATCTCCGGCATTATCGATTGATAAACTAGTGTACAACCCTTGTGCTGTATAGCTCACTTGATATTGACCTCCATCAAGTGTTTTAGCCATGAGGCCATGCCGCTGGCTTTCGTTATTGGTAATGACAGCTTTAGTCGCAGGGTTAAATGCAGCGAGCCAGATGGGGTAATCCCACTTCATGACTGCATTGCCTGTTTCTGAAACCAACGTACTAGTGTGGTCACGATGGTTTATCAGATAATAGACCTGTTGATCCCAAGCTTTTACCACCCCTTTATAATGAGAATGGCTAGGCTTTTTTACTATCACTTGTGAGAATTGATTTGTTTTGACATCATAAAGCTGGGGAGTGAACTGGTGCCCTTTTTTTATTGAAACAATCAATTGCTCATTGTTTTTCCACACTGGAGCTCGTGCCGACTCACAGGTTAGTGCCGGTGCTTGCTGCAGCGTTTGCCCTTGCGCGTTCGCTAAGATCAAGTCGCATTTATCCTCACGGTAGCGCCAATAAGCGAGTGTGGTTTGTTCTGGGTGCCACACAGGAAAAGCGACACGATAATCGGACGGGACTTGAAACTTTATATCGCCAGCTTTATTGGTGATATGTAAGTTGTGTATGTCTTTAATATAGGCCATCAAGTCGTGTTGTCTATGCACCGCTACATCAAACTCTAAACCGAGTTGGTAGCTAATATCGTGAATTTTATATTGTGGTGGTTCGGTCGTCTTTTCCTTAAAGAAAGAAACTATGATGACAAAGCTTACCAACAGAATGACTGTACTTAACCCAAACCATAAACGTCGGGGCTGAACCGTATCACTGTGGGACGTGCCATTATCATTTTCGTTCGCGCAGGCCACTTCGACTGAGGCAATAAAGCAATACCCTTTCTTAGGTAGCGTTTTGATAAATTTAGGTGACTTCGATGAGTCGTTGAGTAACTTACGCAATTTAGCCAGTGGCTGATAGAGGCTATTAGTTTCAACGACCGTGTTTGGCCACAATTGTTGTTGAATTGATTCTTTACTAAGAACTTGCCCTTGATGTTCGACCATTAATAGTAACATCGCGGCGACTTGCGGTTCCAGCTTATGGCGTTGACCACTCGCTAATTCAACTAATGCATCTTCATCGACAATAAAGACAAAGCCATCAAAGTAAAATTGCCTCGAAGATGAGTGCGTTATCAGAGGAAATGCTGCTGGAAAAGTATTTTGATGCATGTGTTTTTTAAGTTGACCGCTTTCTGTGCTAAAAATACCTGCATTGAGCATAAAGTCAATATTTATCAGGCTTTCATTAGCTTTAATAAGAAAAAAATAAGAACTTTTAAGTACTGTTTTTGTTTCAATAATGGCTGTTTAAATTTTTAATAGGTGGTCTCGTGAAGCATTCTTCAGCCCGGTCATTAATGACAATATTTTTCTCAGGGGCAATGATTTCTCCAGTGGTTTTTGCCAGTAATACAATAACGCTTGACGGTAAATTAACCGAAAGCCAATGGCAAAAAGCGACACATTACGATGAGTTTTACAAGGTTGTGCCAGCGACCTTGGAGTCAACTAATAACAAGGTCAATGCTCGTGTTTTTACTAATGAACAGGGTATTTATTTAGGCTTTATTAATTATCAGGCAAAAGGGGATAGAAAGAAACAGTACAACCTGCAAGACGATTTTGTGCAAGCAGACTTTAACCGTTTTGTTATCGATTTTTCCGGTGATGGTAGTGGTGCTTATCAATTTGTTGTCGCGCTTGGTGATGGTGTGCAAGACGCTGTACTCACGCCGCAATTAACAACCGACTCGGATTGGGATGGTGCGTGGGAGTTTGCCATTGATGAAAATGATGATTACTGGTCAAGTGAAGTGTTTATTCCGTGGCATAGTGTCTCGTTTAAAGCACAGCTTGATGATCAGGGGCAGTCTAGCATTGGTGTTTCATTGCAGCTTTATGATTTGGCAACCAATCATATCTACGCTTCTCAACAGCAAACAACGGGGAATAGTGACTTCTACTTAAACATGCCGAAAATTAAGGCGAAGATCCCGCAAAAACAGCAACTGGCGTTTATTCCCTACGTAACACAGCAGCATGATGTACTGAGCGACGAGAGCACGACTGATGTAGGTTTTGATTTAATTTATAAGCCAAACCACCATCAAAAAGTCAGTCTCGCGGTCAATCCTGACTTTGGCCAAGTTGATAGCGATGAAATCGATTTAAATTATTCCGCTGTTGAGACCCTACGCACCGATAAGCGTCCATTCTTCACTCAAGATATTAACGTATTTAATGTTCAGGCTGGTCGAGATACTAAACTGATTCATACTCGCCGCATAGGTGGAGGCAGTGATGATGGCCAAACAAATATTACACCCATTGATGCTGCGGTGCGTTTTGTACATCAAGGAGAGGCATTACAATTTGGCGCGTTTGCTGTGTCCGAAGATGAATTAAGCAATGATATTGGCAAAGATTTTTATGCGGGTCGGATTAAATATCGGAGTGAACAATGGCAATCGGGGATATTAGCAACCAGTGTCAACCGTCCTGGGCTTGATCGCAAAGGTGCGACTGCGGCTTGGGATAGTCAATATCAAAGTGAAACTTGGTCATTTCAGAGCGCGTTTTTACAATCAAAGATAGAGCAACAGCAGCAAACTATTCAAGGGTATGGTTTTTCAGGCAGTGCCAAATATCAGTTTGATCAAAATATCGATCTATCTGCAAGTTACTTACGCTTAGACGATCGCTTTGACAATAGCGACCTCGGTTACATTATTCGTAATAATTGGCGTTACAGTGATATTAATTATAACCATTCGATTAACCTTGAAAATTCATTGTTTAGTCGAGTTAAACATGGGCTTAAGGCCAGTTATGAAAGTAATGATCATGGCATGAAACTACGTGCTCAGCAGCAATATACGACATCGTTATTGCTTAATGATGGTGCGCAGTTAAATACCACATTGACCTACTTAACTAGCGGCATGGAAGATAATATTGGTCATCAAGTCGACCCGTTTAGCTATCCTGCCCACCTAGGCGCTCGGATATTTTATGCGAGTCCTTATACTGGTTGGTTTAGCTGGGCGGCGAGTTATCAAAACGATCAAGAAGGTTTTGGTGGTCACGCTCAGCAATATGCGGTCGATATGACGTTGATGCCGCATCCGAATTGGAATATTAAGTTTAATAATTTCTTTAGGACGGGTGACGGTTGGGCTATCGCTACTGGAGATAATCAGGTCACCCAATATGATCGCGATTTCTTTGTTAACCATATTCGAGTGACTGGCCTGTTAAGAGAGAACTTAGAGCTAAGTTTTAATTTGCAGTGGGCGATTTTAGAAGCGAAAGCCAAAGATCATTACCATGTTAGGGATCGTCTATTAGCTCGCAGCGAGTTTGTAGGTAAAGACCTTGAAGATAAGCGCTTCACTAGTCAGGTTAAATTGCGCTATCGCTTAGGGGCCTATTCAGATATTTACTTAGTTTATAGTCGCGGTGGTGTCGACTTCCAACAAGAGGTTGGCAGCCGTCCTTGGTTACGTAGCCTCAATACACTGTGGCAAGAGCGAGATCAAGACCAAATAACGGCTAAGATTCGATATATGTTTTAACGATACTCAAATAATAGAGTTGGTATAAAACAACTAACTGCTATGTAAACGAATAAATAGAGACAAGCGCAAAGCCTGTCTCTATTTGTTATTTTGGTTTATAGCGGTTGATTCACTTAGAAACTAACAGAAAGCTCGGGTGAACAGTTCGTAGTTTGATCGTCACATACTTTGTAAGTGTAAGTTCCTGATGGGCGCTTTAGTGTGTCAGTGTAATCACCATCATTTGCAGTGGTCGCTTTTAATTGTCCGTTGCGATAGATACCAACAGACGCTGTACTTGCGCCACTCCATGATAAGGTTATTCGTTGTTTTCCTTTAGCATTTTCAGTTGATATACTCATTGAAATATCGCCTGCTGGTGGCGGTGGTGGTGGTGTTCCCCCTCCAGCACAGCCTTGTTGAGTTAGGTAATTATCCGCTGCTGCAACTTTAGCAATACCATAACCAAAATAAACATCTTTACCTGACTGTCCTGCATCATAAGCTGTTGTTTTTAATGCGCCTCTAATTTCAGTACCAGTACAGTCACTGTGATTTGACCACAATAATGCAGCTAAGCCTGATACGGCAGGTGTCGCCATTGATGTACCACTCATTAAACCGTAATTAGAAGTGCCAATATTAATACTTACATTGTTTGCTGAGTATAATAATGTCGCATCTTCCATTGCCGCTCCAACGGCTGGAATAGTTGTGCTATTTGTCTCTCCAAGGGTCGCGTATAACATACCTGGCTCATTGTTGATAATAACAGCGCCTAGTCCTCCTGAGTTCTCACAGTTACTAACTTTATCGTGAAAAGAAATATTGCCACGGTCGATAACACATATTTTGCCATTAGCATTGGCATCTTCTGTCTCGGCTGTGCCCATATAGAAGGTCGCGGCACTGATATCCCCTGCATTTTCCATGGCAGAGGTTTCGAGGTATTGTCCGTCGGCATTTAACGTTGCGGTTGTCGCTAAATCAGCGGGGTAGGTAGAGAGTACGTCAACGCCGCCAGCGGTGATCTCGACACAAATTGTTTCGTCATCGGTCGTTTGACGGTTGCGACCACGACCTGTTGTGACAGTACAACTAGGAAATTGTGAAAAGCTCGCGATATTGTTGTTTGAGTCATTTGCACCAACCATCATTACTGATGAATAGCCAGCGGGGTAAGAGCGTACGTTGTTACCATCATTACCGGCAGCTGCGACCACTAAGCCACCGGTCTCTGTAAAGCTCTTAAATGCATTTTCCTCTGTCGAATTGGCTCCGCCACCACCTAAACTCATGCTGATAATGTTTGCACCCGCGCTACTACATTTTTGAGCGGCATGTGCGAGATCTGAAGAATAACCCCAACCGTCAGCATTGAACACTTTAATAATATGCATTGGCACACCAGGAGCCATTCCAACCACACCTTCATTGTTATTTTCAGCGCCAACTGTACCAGCGACGTGCGTGCCGTGAGGGCCACCATGCTCATCCCAGTTACCCGTACCTGAATCATTGTCTCCGGTAATATTATTCCAATTAAAATCTGAGTTTGAGCGGTCAAGCCCTGAGTCGATAATACAGACCTTAGTGGCTGTATTGGTTTGGTAAGTTAACTGGTCAGCTTGAGACTGATAGATTGAATAAGGAGTGACCTGTGTAACACTAGGATCTCCTGCATCATCATTAAATGCTGCAAAAGGAATTCGGCGTTGGTCCTCTTCGATAAGCGTAATATGGGGGTTCTTTAGCAAGCCTTTTACCTGAGTCAGGCTTTTACCATTAAAGGTTGCCGCAATAAAGCCTTGGGCATCGACCTGCAATTCCCCGCCCATTTTCTTGCTAAGTGCTTTGATTAACCCTTTATGTTGGTTATCCACTTGAATGATGTAACGCTGGTCGGCAGCTTGTGCGGTGAAAGCACAACCTACAGCGATGGCTAGTAAAGATTTTATCGCAATTGACTTCATACTGAGCTCCAAGGCATATTTTATTATTATAGTTTACTCATGTTATTAACATTAATTTAACAACCGTTTGCTCGTTTTGTAAAGAGGCTTGCAAAAGCTTCTGTTATACTGACGGTTAACCCTATGGTGTGAATGAATAAATAAGAGGATTTAATGAAAAAGATATTAAGCATGTTAGCTATCTCAGCTGTGGTTTCAACACCTGCATTAGCCAATAAGCCTGAATGGGCTGGTAATGGTAAACCAACAGCAGAGCAAAAGGCATTGCACAAAAAAGCAATGGCGGAAAAGAATAAGGCCGAGCAAAAACTTAAAGAGTCGAAAGCTCAAGCAAAAGACAAATACAACAAACTCAAAGAGCAGGGTCAAAAAGAGTTTGATAAGCAGCGCTCAAACGTTGAGAAGAAAGTCAGTGAAACCAGTGCAAAAGTTAATCATGGTTTAGAAAAGCAGAAACAGAAAAAACTTCAGCAGCTTGAGAGCCAAAAAAGTAAGGCATCAGAAAAAGCGAAAGAAGCAACCGCAGAAAAAAGCAAAAAATGGTGGAAATTCTGGGAGTAAATTGAGCCCCCATATCTAACTTATTGGCACCAACGAATACCCATGGCACTATATTTTACCTAACGCTTTTAGGTTGCAGTTGGTACCGCTTTGTTACCAATAATAACTGTACGACAGACTTAATTCTGAGGCACCATCATAACGATATTGGGTGCGAACATCCCAACTTTTAGCATCACCAAAGCGCTGCTCCCAGTTTATTGAATGACTGTGTTGTTCCGTATTATCTAAATAATAGTGATAGCCGACAGAAACTGAAGTACGCCAGTAAGGTGTTAATTGGGATACTAACCCACTTTTAATACCTGCTTTAAGGTGACCCCTTTGTCTATCTGGTACTTGAACCCTTCCGTCTACCATGCTGTAAAAGGCTGTTTGTTCATTGATTCGGTAGCTTTTACCAAATGCGCCCGAGACGTTGGTTACTAAGCAATCGTTACAAGTTAGATCAATATTATGGACGCCTGCACGTAATGACCAGCTGTAACCGCCGTCGCCAGCAAGCCCTGTATTTGAAACGCTCAAGTTTTCAATGTTAAACAAATCCCAGCTCTTGAGCGTCAGCTTGTCATCTTGTGCGATCACCTTTAAATCAAACATGGCTAGGGATGAAAACGGTAAGCGCCCAGCATCGAGCGATAATAAATCGTAATAACTTGCTCTAAAACGTAATTGAAGGCCTGAACCCAACTTATCATTATAGGTTGGCGATAATTGTAACATTGTCGGGTACTGGGATTGATGTGGCGGATTTTTATTGGGCGTTTTCCACGTTGTTTTAGCTGGAGGCAGTGAAAATCGTTGCGCGAGCAACTGTCTTTTCTTTTCTGTATCTTGCTTGCTTAACTCGCTTTGGCTAATTTTTAAAAAGCTATAATAGTCAAAAAGTGTATCGATAACCCGGTTTTTCTCTAATAAGCTCAAAGGGCTTAAACTTTCTTTTAGTGACGTGCTATTGGTTGAGGCAATAGCTTTTACAGTAGACTGTTCTTCTCTATTTAATTGATGGTATTTATTACTTAAGGACTCTTGTCTTGATTCATGACGACGAATCTTATCAACAACACTGCCCCCTGAAGGTTTTTCTTTCGTGATACCTGAGATGACGTCATAAGGCATAACCCACGGCTTGTTATCATTCATTAACGGCAGATCGACTACTAACTCTAATAGCTTGGCTATTTGATAAGCACAGTTTTGCTTAAAAAAGTAATAGGTAAAGGTTTGAGTTTTTAACTCCCAGTGGTGAGCTAGCAGAAATGTAATATCATTTTGGGTTAAGTTGAGTTCGTATTCCCATAAATCCCTGAGTTCGGATTCATTATAAATATGGCTATGGCGGTGGAACTCTTCAGATGAAAATCGCGCTTGGTAGCCACCAAGTATACCTAATGTTATATATTTTAATTTGTTTTCTTTAGGCGGCACCATCGCCCCATAGTTAAAGGTATTCTCTAATAATTCATTATTATTATTTTTGAGCTTTAGCAGTAAGTGCCCGTACATGGAGGCTGGATTGCCTAGGTAGCCAGATGCATAGACCAAACTAATTTGATCTGCATGATTATCGATACGATGCTGTTTATACTCGGTACAGTTAACTGGAGGAAGCTGGCTTGTAAGTTTAGGAAGCTTGCCAATCAGCCACAATCTTCTCGCTGGAAAACGACATTGTGCAGATTTATTGTCATCGTCAACCTTGACTTGCATTTCAGAAATGGTGGCCTGTAGCTCGTGTAAAGGTGAGCTTTTACCTTCTTTAGCGATAAAAAAACTATCCGAGGTTACTTCACTTCTTAGTGAAGAAAGAAAACCTGTTTCATAATGTCCTAACTTTAACCAAGTAGGGTGCGTAGCTAACAGTTGTAATTGCTCGGTGGTATAAACGGCTGACGACTGTGGCGCGGCTAAAGCTGGGGCAGCTAGATAAAGGTGGCAAAGCAGCAACACTAACTTGGTAATCGATTTCATGTGGTATTAAGTTCTATAGAAAATAAAAGGCAGCCGCTGAGGCTGCCTTGTCTTAATGATTAAACGTTTAAATCTAATTCGTTAGATTAAAGCGCTCTTGCAACAAGAGTGTTGTAGTACATCTCGGCTTTTTGTGCAGGAGTGGTGTTAGCGTAGTTTGCATTGCTAACAACTGTTGCCATATCGCTACGAACATTAGTTAAAACGTCTTGGCGAGATGCTTGGTCAACTTCTAATAGGTCAAGCATTGCATTTAAATGCTCGCCTTGGCCTTGTGCAGTTTCTTCGATGATGTTGTTATAGCTTTGCTTAATAAACATTGCTGTTTTAGCTTTTGCGCCTGCACAGTTTTCTACAGATGAAATTTTACTTGATACAGCTGTAGTACCTAAATCCCAAATGATGTTTGAAATTGCAGCTGCCGCACCATTGTTATCAAAAACCATTGCACCGATACCACAGTGTTGCCATGGGTTAACGTTCTGCTCACTGGCTTGAGTAGTCGGGGCTAAAAGAGTTGCTACAACTGCAACTGGAGCGATAAATTTCAACATATTTTTTCCTTAAATGTTTTTGTTTTGTACATTAATATTAATTACTAACGTGGCGACAATACCTTAAACTTAAGTTTGATGCAAAGTTGTCTCTCTGAGTTGTTTGCTTTTTACGCTAGGCGGTGATTTGGTTAATATTAATTTCTATTTAGAATATCAGAGTTAATAAAATATTTTATTACACTTTATTGGTGACTCTTCTCGCATCCCTGCTTGTGTGTTGTTGACTTTCGTCGCAAATTCTAGAGTATAGCCGCGTAACTTATTTTTCCTTATAGCACTAGGTAAGCGAATGATTAATCGTGTACCAAAACGCTAATAAAATAGAGAATTTTTCATGAAAAAATCGTTAATTGCGGTTGCGCTTACAGCAACCTTTTTAGGTGGCTGTGGTACATCTGAACTGACACAGCAACAAGAGAAGCAAGCAACAGTCGTTGCTAAAAAGGCTGAGCTAGGTAGCTTTGGTGTTGACTTAAGCGCTCGAAATGAAGCGGTTAAACCAGGTGATGACTTCTTTATGTACGCCAGTGGTACATGGTATGACAACTACGAAATGCCAGCGGATAAAACACGTTTTGGCGCATTCACCGGTCTTGCTGAGCGTAGTGAAAAGCAAGTTAAAGAAATCATCGATGATATCGTTAGCCGTAGCGACTTAAATGCAGAAGAGCAATTAGTCGCTGACTTTTACAAGTCATACATGGACACCGACACCATTAATAAATTAGGCATCAGCCCGATTCAAGCAACCCTTGATAAAATTGCTACGATTGAAAATACTGATCAATTAACGCAAGTATTTGGTTCTGCTGGGCAGATTGGCGCGACAACACCAATTGGCGGTTGGATGGGCTTTAACCGCATCGATCCTAATCAATATGAAATGTCAGTGGCTGCTGGTGGTTTAGGTTTACCGGATCGTTCTTATTATCTTGTTGATAGTGAACGTTTTGCTAAAACACGTGACGCTTATGTTGCTCATATCGCTGAAATGCTAGCGTATGCTGGTTTAGATAATACAACCACGCGTGCACAGGCTATCTTAGCGTTAGAAACTAAAATTGCTCAAGGCCATTGGCCTCGTGAAAACCGTCGTAACCGCGATTTAACCTTAAACCAAATCAAACGTAGCGATTTAGCTAAGCAATACCCTGGTTTTAATTGGGATATTTATTTTGCAGAAACAGGCTATAAGGTTCCTCACCAATTAAATGTTACTCAACCTGAGCCAATTAAGGCGATGATTGAGTTGGTGAATAACGAAAGTTTAAGCGTTTGGCAAGATTACTTAACCTTCCATACGATTAGCAACAGTGCTGGCTTTTTGACTGAAGAAATTTCAGCGAAGAGTTTTGCCTTTTACGGCAAAGAGCTAAGAGGACAGCAGGAACAACGTCCGCGTTGGAAGCGTGCTGTGTCACAAATGTCTAGTTCGCAATCACTCGGCATGGCGATTGGTAAAGTGTACGTTAAGCGTTACTTCCCAGAGTCGTCTAAGCAGCAAATGGCTGAGTTAGTTGAAAACTTACGTACTGCACTAGGCCAACGTATCGACGGTCTCGATTGGATGGGTGATGAAACGAAAGTTAATGCGCGTGCCAAGCTTGCAGCATTTACCCCTAAAATTGGTTACCCAGATGTATGGCAAAAATTTGATGGTTTAACATTATCAAACAATGATCTTGTTGGAAATATTAACAATATTCGTCAGTTCTTCCACGAGCAAAGTGTTAGCAAAGAATTGAAGAAGACAGACCGTAACCGTTGGGGTATGACACCACAGCGCGTTAATGCGTATTACAACAGCTCATTTAATGAGATTGTCTTCCCAGCAGCGATCTTACAACCGCCATTCTTTGATCCAAATGCAGACGCTGCGGTTAACTATGGTGGCATTGGTGCGGTAATTGGTCACGAGATGGGCCACGGCTTTGATGATCAAGGTTCAAAATCTGATGCTAACGGTATTCAACGCAACTGGTGGACTGATGCGGATCGCGCAGCGTTTGATGCTAAAGCGGACCAGTTAGCGGCGCAATATAGCAAATATGAACCTATTCCGAACAACTTCGTTAATGGTCGTAACAGCTTAGGCGAAAACATCGGTGATGTTGGCGGTCTAGCGATGGCTTACCACGCATATAAGCTAAGCCTGAATGGCAAAGAAGCACCTGTGATTGACGGTGTGACTGGTGATCAACGTTTCTTCTTAGCATGGGCGCAAGTCTGGAAAGAAAAGCGTACTGAGAAAAGCATGCTAAGCCAGCTTCGCGGCGGTACACATGCACCGGGTCGTTTCCGTGCTCAAGCACCACGTAACCATGATGCATGGTACAAAGCGTTTGATGTTAAACCGGGCGATAAGTTGTATTTATCACCTGAAGAGCGTGTGCGTATTTGGTAGTCACAAACTAACCAAACTTATATTGGTTTAACATAAGATTGAAAACCAGTTAGTAGCAATATTAACTGGTTTTTTATATCAAATCCTTTAATAAATATATACTTTGCCCGACTGTAACTTTCAGTTAAGATGAACTGGTTTTTCGCTTATCGAATGTGCCTTATGTTTTGTCGACTGCTTTTACCATCGTTATGTTTAATCTTTTCTTCACTGGTTTTTCAGTCAGCTCATGGTAGTGAGGTTGAAAAATTTAAACAGTCCTTTTCCAAATCCGTTGAAAAAAAGCTTAAGGAATACGATATCCCAGGCGGTGCCTATGTCATTGTTAAAAATAATCAGATTGTTGCGCTAGAGACCTTTGGTCATACCGATAATGCGAAATCACACCCTGTGAATAGTGAGACTGTTTTTCGTTTAGCGTCTGTCTCAAAAACGTTCGCTGCGACGCTCACCACGATGCTGGCGCAAGAGCAGCGCTTAGACTTATCTGATCCTGTGACCAAATATGTACCGAAGTTTGCGTTAGCTAAGCAAGGTGCTGCTGATAAAATTCAGCTCAAGCATTTATTAAGTCACTCAAGCGGCCTAATGCGAAATGCTTATGATAATTTACTTCATGAGAATTGGAGTATGGAAAAGGTTGTCAGCCGCTTCAAGCATATCGATCCGATTTGTCGTCCGGCCAAGTGTTATGGTTATCAGAATATTGCTTATGGTTTTCTTGAGCCTGCGATTGAAGCGAGTCAAGGGCAGAGTTATGAGGAACTTCTTCAACAGCGAGTCTTTTCACCGTTAAAAATGACCAACGCGTCAGTGGGTATTGATGTGTACAAAACACAAGATAATACGGCAAAACCGCATATTCTTCGCAAGCGAATCGATACTGGTAAAAGGGACAGTCAGGGCAGGAAAATTAACCGCTATGTCTGGCGAACTGTTAAGGTGTCACCGGACTATTACAAGGTTGCGCCTGCTGCAGGGGTTAACGCCAGTATTACTGATTTAGCAAAATGGCTGGTGGCTAACTTAGGCCATAACCCAGCAGTACTGCCTCCTGAATTGCTCACGGAATTAACCACGCCTCGAATTAAAACAAAACGAGATCTACGTCGTCGCCATTGGCGTGACCTACTAACCGATGCTCATTATGGTTATGGTTGGCGAATTTATCAGTTAAAAGAGTTTCCGGTTATTTATCACGGTGGTTGGGTTGCGGGTTTTCGTGCCGATATTGGTTACTCTCCCACGTTAGACCTTGGCTTTGCGGTGTTAATAAACGCCGAGTCGAGTGCTATCAGTGAAATATCAAGCAAGTTCTGGGGGCAGGCTGGGCAATTAGCCCTTATTGATGTTAATAAGGGCTAAATACACTCTAGTAAACAATAGGTAACTCGCAACTAATCTAAAAGTCGCTTTTTTTATGATAGTGTTGCGTGCGGTCCAAACACCTCGTAATGAATTCTCTCTGGGTTTACCCCTAATTCTTGTAACGTATTGTTGGCAAATTGCATAAAGCCCACTGGGCCACACAAATAGAAGTCACCATCAGTCAATGGGAGCTCGATTGCGTTAAAGTCGATTAAACCTTGGTGGATGTGTTCACTGTTTGGCACACCTTTTCCGTTATACCATGTGTGGTGCTGCCAGTGATTGATTTCACAAAGCTCAGCGGTACGCTGGTTAAAGCTGTGTTGCGCCGAATTCTCACAAGCGTGAATATAAGTCAGTGGTTGTTGATATTTTTTCGCGGCAAGTGTTTCTAACATCGCTTGCATTGGAGTAACCCCAACCCCCGCTGAGATTAACACCACAGGAGATTGTTTGTCTTGAAAGAAGAAATCGCCGGTCGGTGGACGTAAATCCACGCTATCACCCACTTCTAAATTATCGTGAATATAATTAGACACGATACCATCAAATTGACCTTGTTCGCGCTTCACTGAAATTCGGTAGCTTGCGCCATTAGGGGCTGTGGAAAGCGAATATTGACGAATCTCAATATTTTCGGATGTGTCTGGAGTTAGCTCAATGCTGATGTATTGGCCGGGCTCAAACGTCATCACTGGTTGGCAATCATTTGGCTCAAATATAAAGCTAGTAACGAGCTCAGACTCCTTGACCTTTCTAATGACAGTAAAAGCTCGCTTACCGTGCCAGCCTCCTTTAAGCTGTGCGCGTTCCTTATACAGTTCACTTTCGCGGTCTATGAATAAAGAAGCTAATAGACCGTAAGCTTTAAGCCACGCCGCTTCAACCTGAGGGCTGAATAAGTCTGGGATCAGTTCACGCAAAGTTTCAATAAGATGATGACCAACGATATCATAATGCTCAGGTTCGATATTAAAACTAGTGTGTTTATGTGCGATTCTCTCCACGGCAGGCTTTAATACAGACAGGTTATTAAGGTTTTTAACGTAAGCAATAATCGCTTCAAATAAAGCTACTTTTTGTCGCCCAGTATGTTGATTGCTCATGTTAAAAATATCTTTTAATTCGGTATTATGGCTGAACATACGTCGGTAAAAATGATCTGTGACGGCGCTGCCACCTTCTTCGAGTTGAGGGATGGTGCTTTGCACTAGTTTAATTTCTTGAGTTGAAATCATAATTTACTCCAAAAGTTAGTAGTTATTGTCGCGGGCTGGTTAGAATTGGCCAGTACACGAATAGAAAAATAAGACTCGATATCACCCATAAACTCGCACTGATATTCCAAGCAAGTAATGAGTAATCTAAGAGGGGAAGTAGTACTCTGACTACAGCAGCGATGACCATCAAAATAAACAACACGGTGATAGCTGGCTTGATGGTTAATGCTCGTCCGGTATGACCTAGAGAGACGCGGCCCATCATGGCAAATATCATATTGGCAATGGCGCCTAAGGTGATAACGTGCAGTGCATTGCTAAAGGACAGGCTGTGGCTAAAATAGCTGACACCCAACGCGATAAGCCCTAATGCCATCATCAAGTAAGACAGATGCAGCGACCATAGCAGGGGGACGGCAATAGTTTTTAGGCTGTACCAGCGAGACATTCTTAACAAGTGAAGAAGGCCTGCTAGGATCATTAATGGCGCTGGCGTAAACGGTAAAGCGACAAAGCCGCTCATGATGAAAAAGGTTATACCGAGCACTGAAACAGGCAACAGCATAAGCTCGATCACAGTGTGAGGGGCAGCTTGTGGAGTGTTAGCTCCTCGGGCGGTAAAAAAAGGAATAACACGGCCGCCAACAACCCCCATCAAGAGCGTAAACATAAGTACGGCAGATTTGGCTAAATGCAGTGCTGTACTGAACTCTTCGATCATGGCGAGGATTAACATGCTGAGATTAGCCAGAGCTAGCGCTGTTAGTAGGAAAACAAATAAGTAATTACGACGATTTTTTGCACTAACAACTTGGTGGGTAAAGCCGACAATGGCAATCAGCCACCACAAAGATTGCGCAATAATCGCAATAGATACACTGTTTTCTGTGTTGATGAATAAACCCGCTCGGACTGATAGCCATAGCAACATCATGATGATAATTGGACGACCACTGAGGCTAGGTCTACCAGTCCATGTTTGCGAGGCTGTTAAAATAAACCCTACTGCAACCGTCGCTGCAAAGCCAAAGAGCATCTCGTGGGTGTGCCACAGAGTTCCAGGTAATATTTGACTGTCTTGGCTGCCAAAAACAGAATAACCGTTGAGTAGCAGTAGCCAGATGATTAAGCTAAAGGCTGACGCAAGCGTTGCACTTAAGAAAAATGAACGAAAGGCCAGTTGCCAGAGCGGATGAGTCGTTGAGTCTGGTTGCTTTGTTGTTATTGGTTCTGAAATATTCATTTAAAAATCCTTACAACCTAAGCCATATGCGCCGATACAACGAATGACATACCCCAGCTTAAAACTCGCGGCAAACAACATAGTTGCAATGTGCGCGAAAACTTGAACTGAAAGAGAAAAAGATTGTTCAAACTGAAAAGTAACCAATAAACAGATCGTTGTGATGAGTAGTGAGACCAACATAGTCCAGTTACCAACAAGGATGCATCGTTGAAAATTTACTTGACTGACGTCTAGCAACGGTTGTCTAGGCATAAAAAATTGTGCGTGCATTAGGTTTATCCATCTAAAAATTGCTTAATACTACTAATCGCTATATCAATATTGATGCCAAAAGTTTTTATTGTTAATTTTCAGCGGTTTAGTTGTTTGTTTTGTTTTGTTGAGTCATAATGACTCTATTGATTGCGTTGTCAAAATGACTACAATGGGTGTTTTTGTTTGTGGGGATGTCCGTTGAGTCAAATTACATCAACAGCATTAATTGAATTGTCATTAGACCTAGCACAGAGTTTAACGGCTGATGACCGATTTGATTGTTTGTTAACGACGTTAAGAAAGACCATCACTTGTGAAGCGGTGGTCGTATTAGCTTATAAAGATCATTATTTACAGCCCCTTGCTTTACAAGGGCTAAGTAGGGAGACTTTGGGACGGCGTTTCATCATTGACGAGCATCCAAGGTTTCAACGTATTTGTCAGTCAAAAAAGACCGTTCGTTTTGCTGCTAGTTGTGATTTACCCGATCCTTATGATGGTTTACTTATCGACCGTGAATGTGATCTCCCTGTTCATGCTTGTATGGGCATTCCTTTATATTTCAATGATAAGTTAATCGGCGTGCTAACCTTAGATAGCCTTACTCCTAATATCTTTGATGACATTCCTGAGCGCACTTTAGATGTGATTGCAGCGATGGCTGCAGTGAGCTTAAATACGGCATTAACGATTGAGTTATTAGAGGCAAATGTGCATCACTCAAAGCAAGTTATGGCCGCACTGAGTCAATCGACTCCATTGAAAAAGCAAGATGACTTAATCGGGCAAAGCCCAACAATGCAACGGCTCAAGCGAGAGATTGGGCTAGTGGCTCCATCAAATTACTCCGTGCTAATCCAAGGTGATAGCGGTACGGGTAAGGAGTTAGTAGCACAGCGCATTCATCAATTATCTAATCGTAGTGAACAGCCAATTATCTATGTTAACTGTGCAGCTTTGCCTGAAAGCTTAATTGAAAGTGAGTTATTTGGGCATGTTAAGGGCGCATTTACGGGGGCTGATAGTCAGCGTGCTGGTAAGTTTGTTGTTGCTGATGGTGGTACATTGTTTTTAGATGAAGTCGGCGAATTGCCATTAGCAGCGCAGAGTAAATTACTCCGGGCATTACAAAGTCAAGAGATTCAAGCGGTTGGCCAAGATAAAGTTATTCATGTCGATGTAAGGGTGATTGCGGCCACTAATCGTGATTTGGCCAATGAGGTAGAGCAGGGTAACTTTCGTAGTGATTTGTTCCATCGACTAAACGTTTATCCCGTTAGTGTGCCGGCTCTACGAGAGCGCCATGGCGATATTGAATTGTTAGTTGGCTTCTTTATCGAAAAGCTTAAACGTAAATTAGGTATTAGCCAGCTGAAAGTCGCAGCGAGTGTATTGGATTTTCTACAACAATATGATTGGCCGGGTAATGTACGTGAATTGGAGCACTTTTTAAGTCGCTCCGCGCTTAAGGCTAGTGCCAGTGCGCGTAGTCAAGTTGTGACTATCGAGTTAAGTCATTGTGAGCAGTTACACGCTGTAGTGCCGCTGACGGCGACGTCAACACAATCTGTGGTGACAAGTGAATTGGCAACCGATTTAACTGCGCAGTCAATTGATTTACGAGAAGAAGTGAATGCGTTTCAGCGTAAAATTGTTAAAAAGATCTTGGCACAAGAGCAGGGCAACTGGAGTGCAGCTGCCAAGCGTCTGAATGTGGATCGGGCCAACCTAACCCGCTTAGCTAAGCGGTTAGGTATACAGGTACAAAAGGTAGTTAGCTAAACAAATAAAGAGCAAGAGACTGTCTGCCCAATGGATTACCTAGTGTTCAACGCCGTTGATATCACCTCGCGTGACTGGGTAACCTAGGTTCATCCAACCAAAAATGCCTTCCCATAAGACAGCTGTTCGAGTGTAGCCTTTGGCTCTTAGTTTATTGATGGTGTAATCAGCAGCGGCTCGTGGGCAAGAGCAATAAGCGACAATTTGGACATCTTTAGGAATGCCGGCAACGGTTTCGTCAAGGTCGGCATAATAGGGGAAAGGAATCGCGCCTTTTATATGAGCTGTTTGCCACACTGAAGGAACTCTAGTATCAAGTAATACCATTCGTTTATTCGTTAACAATGCTTGATTCAGATCTTTGGATGAAACATACATTCCTTGGGACAAATTAAAATTAGGATCACCCCCATGTGGGTTAATGATATAGTGCTCCGGTGTCGGCATTTTTTTCAATACGGGTTTATCATCTTTCCAACCACTGGCTTTGCTGCGTAAAAAGGCCGTAATGTCATTAATATCAGATTCGCTCAGAATATTTTTATATGCTTGCATTGGTGTATCCTGACGGCCGTTTAAGATTGCGTGTTTGATAAATTCATCGGTGTTATGTGCAAGCGCTGATTGATTTCCAAGTGCCGGAGCCGTTACTCCCTCCCCGTCTTTTCCGTGACAATTAGTACAGTTTTTTTGATAGAGCGATTGGCCATGCTTAATTTCTCCTACGATAGGCTTAGTTGAAAATCTTAAGCGGTCATACCCCGCTTGTTCAAATAACCAATAAGTGAGATCCCAAGTTTCAGCAAGGGTCATTGGTCCACCTACCTCATCGAGATAACCGCCCATGGCTGTGCCTACGCGCCCGTATGACATCGGCCTTAATATTGCGTGAGGAACGCCAGACTCCATTAAGCTCTTGCTGCGTAATGATGGAGCGTGATCGTTAGCGTGGCCTTCACGATCCTTACCATGACAAAGCGCACAATATTTTTGATAGTTAGCAGCAGCAATTTTTGCTTGTTCGTTAGTGAGTTTTCTCGGAGGAGGTAAGGTGCCTCGGTCAGTTGCAAATAATGGTGCTGATAATACCACGCCTAAACATAATACTACGCATGAGATAGCGGCTAAACTTTTCATGTTATCCCTTGTTAATCATGTAAATATCAATAGTCCAGCCTACCGATTATAGAGTTGACTAGCAAGGTCATCGCTATAGAAGAAAAATGCCGTAACAATTAATTAAAATGTTCTCTATTTACTTTTAAAAGGAAAAATAAGTAATGTGTGCAACTTACTATATTGAGGACTTCGATATGCGCTTAAACCGATGTTCATCTCTGCATGCCCTTTAATGGGCTGAGCTATATAACTACCAAATAGCCTATCCCACAGCGAAATTGTAGCCCCAAAATTACTGTTATATTCTCGTGGAATAACAGAATGGTGGACGCGGTGCATATCTGGAGTGACAATTAATCGCCGTAGGGTTCGATCGATGTGGTGGGGTAAGCGAAGATTAGCATGGTTAAATAAGGCAAAAGCGTTTAAGCATACTTCAAAAATAAAAACAGCGATTAAAGGGGCGCCCAGAGCGAAAATAGTAATTAGCTTGATCAACATCGAAATAATAATCTCAAATGGGTGAAAGCGAACACCCGTTGAAACATCAATATCTATATCGCTATGGTGCACTTGATGCAAACGCCAGAGTATCGGCACGCTATGAAATAGTTTGTGCTGAAAATAAATCACCATGTCTAAGATTAGCCATGAAAGTATTGCCGCTGACCAAATCGGTAACTCGATTTGCTGAAAAAGTCCCCATTGTTGTTGCTGACAAAGAATGGCTACGCCCATAGCGGCGATGGGAAATATGACTTTTACAGTGAGACCGTCAACGATTACCAAACTTAGGTTGGTGAGCCATCGCTTTGAGCGAGCCATTGATAACGAACGTTTGGGGGATAATAGCTCCCATAATGCAATCATGAGAAAAACTAAAGCAAATATACTTAATCTAATGCTACTTTCATGGTCGAGGATCCAATTGAACATGAGTGGCCTTTTCTATAATGATAAGCTCAACATTAGCATAGATTTTCGGGTGATTAAAATGTTGCTAATTATTCGATGAACTTGGCTTTTTTGAATAATCTAGGGGGGAGTGATAGTTGCCATCGTCTTAGCTCTGCATGACTGAATATAAAACTTCCGCGATGAGGGGTTGTAATTGGAGGGCGCTGTTTCCCAGCATAAAATAAGTTGACTTTTTTAGCAGCTTCCACACCTTGCTCTTGGCCACTAATGGTTAACCCACCGATTGCCTTGCCTTGGCCAACAGAAAAAGACCAGAAAGAAAACACCGGAACCGGGCTATTTTTGCTGGTCCATTTAGTGACATAATCAACCGTTAACGTGTTATTAACTTCATTTTTAAGAGTGGCGTAAGTTGCAAGAATGATTGCATCATACCCTTGTTCTTGACTGCCTTTGGTGCTCTGTTGCCAGTGAGAGAATGTTGATGAGATTACCGTATCGACCTGAATGTTACCGATAGAGTGTGACAACCTATTACCTAATGAAGTTTTAACTATTTCGCGAGAGCTAACGCTATCACTCATTAATATTTTTACTTTGCGAACTTGTGGAATAACAGCTTTAATCATTGCGATCGAACGTTTCATGAGTGGCCGCTCTAAAACCCCTGATACATTGTTGGTTAAAGGGACATAACGACGAGGGTTTGCATTAATACCTAAGAAGACAATAGGAATTTGTTGTTTTAAAAGCCTGCTGCCTAGCAGCCTCAAAGCATTATCATCGGCGAGTACGACAAGTTCGGCATTTTGCTCAATGACAAAGTCATAAGCCAGTTGCGCTCTTTGATGAAATAGCTCTTTAGGCAAGCGTTTAGTATCCATTGAAAACTCAAGTAAAGAGACATCAACTAACGTATCTTTTAATCCTTGAGTATATTGTTTTACCCACAAAAAGTCTGTGTGATAACTGTGAATTAGAGCTACACGCTTTTCTTCAGCTTGGGGGGCGCTCATTAAAAAGACTTGAAATATGATTAAAGTGACAAAAAAGCAAGAGCGCAAATGAAATGACCTTTTTAATGCTTCGTTATTAAATCATAGCAAGCTATTGCGCCCTTTGCTTTTTCTATGATTGAATGATGAGTAATGGCTTTTAACTGAGCAGATTAATAATTTTTTGGAGAGAGTGATATGCAAGGATCTATATACACAGCTTTTTCAGATATGGTTATTGAACAAATGGGAATGGAGTCATGGAATGAGTTGATTGATGAAACTAAGCCACCTTCTCAAGGGATATACACTGCAGGTGAACAGTATCAAGATAGTGAACTCATCAATATGGTTGTGTTGCTTGTTGAAAAAACAGGTTTACCAATTGAGCAATTATTAGAAAGTTTCGGTGAGTTCTTATTCGATAAATTGTATAAAAATAGCCCAGCAGATTTATCTAACATTGATAATTTAAGAGATTTCTTACTTGCGATTGACTCAGTCATTCATGTGGAAGTGAAACGATTACACCCTCAAGCTTATCTCCCTAAATTTAAATATATTGAAGATAGAGATGACCAATTGACTCTTCAATATTTTTCAAAACGAAAGTTATGCCATGTTAGTGTCGGGCTGATTAAAGGTGCTGCTAACAAATTCAAGCAAAAAATCCAACTTGAGCACCCGATTTGCATGCACAAAGGAGCAAAATATTGCGAATTAGTAGTGATTTTCAAGGAGGGTTAAATGACCGAAAATACTTATAAAATCGCTTATGAAAGAGAGAGGCAAGCAAGGCTTCGTGCCGAATTCTTATTGGATGAGAAAACAAGGGAGTTATATCAAAATGTCGTTAGTCTTGAGGAGGCGTTGGCTGATCTAAAAGCAACTCAGAAAAAGCTGATACAGTCAGAAAAAATGGCGTCTATAGGTCAAGTCGCCGCCGGCGTTGCTCATGAAATAAATAACCCACTAGGTTTTTCGTTGAGCAATGTGAGTACATTTGAACAGTATTGTGAGTCATTGCTGAAGCTAGAAAGCTTTGTTCATACTGAGCTTCCTAAGATTGGCAATGAACAATTTGTTAATCAGTATTTAGCATTAAGGAAAGAGGAAGACATTGACTTTATCCATGAAGACTCTAATGAAATTATTGAGTCAACGCTGGTTGGGTTAATGCGGATAAAGAAAATAGTGGCTAGCTTAAAAAATGTTACACATCAAAGTATCAGCGAGAAAAAGCTGTGTAATATTAATGATTGCATTCGCGAGTCTCTGGATGTTGTTTGGAATGAATTAAAGTATGGCATGGAAGTGGAATGCCATTATGGCCATATCCCACCTGTATTATGTGAGAGCAGTGAAATACATCAAGTGCTAATGAATATGTTTATTAACGCTAAGCACGCGTGTGATAACAAAGGAAAGTTAGATATATCCACTAGCCGAATAGAAAAAGATGATCAGTCTTGGGTTGCTATACAAATTAAAGATGATGGGCGTGGGATTGCTAGTGACTCTCTTGATAAGATATTTGAGCCCTTTTACACTACTAAGCCCGTTGGTAAAGGCACTGGCCTAGGGTTGTCTGTGTCACATGGCCTAATTCGAAGCCATGGTGGAAAAATTGAGGTTACTAGTATTGAAGGTGAAGGTACTACCTTCACCATCTTACTTAAAATATGTTCAGCATGAGCTTTTGATTGATGTTGAATTAAGAGTTACTTTCTTCATCATCATGTATCAGATTCTTGTTATTGTTGACACGAGAACGCCACTTTTCTTTCGCGACAGTCTGCATGTCTAATGCCTGATCTCTTTCATCAACAATCTCAATGCCCATTAAGGCTTCGATAAGATCTTCCAATGTCACAATACCTTGGACATCACCATACTCATTAATCACCAGTGCAATTTGAACACGTTTCTCTAACAAATTTTGAAACAGGCGCGGTACTGGCAAGCTACTAGGGACGGTATAAAGCGGTTTCACTAGTTTGCTGATTTTGTAGTCACCATCTAATCGGTGGTAAGCAAGCATGATGTCATTTTTATGAACAAAACCAATAATATCATCACTGTCTTTATCGAAAACTAGAACGCGAGAGAAAGATATTGAGCCATGTTGATTTAAATATTGTTCAACGGTTAAATCTTTATGCACTTTAAATATAACAGTACGTGGAGTGATGACTTGCTCGAGTTTTATTTGCCTGAATTTAAGTAAGCTTGTGATGATTGAGCTTTCTTCTTGTTGTAACACTCCAGACTCTAAGCCCAAGCCTGCCATTGCTTCAATTTCTTGACGAATGAAATGGCTGTCATCAGTTTTTGGGGCGAATAACTTTGTGATTAAATCTGACAGCCAAATAAATGGTTTTAAAACACGAACCAACCAAACTAAAGCGACAGAAACCGGGCTACAAAGTGAACGCCAATAGTTTGCGCCAAGAGTCTTTGGAATGATTTCTGATAAGACGAGAACAAGTAATGTCATGATGGCAGAAGCGATGCCGATCGCTGCATCACCAAATACGGCAGCCGCTTGAGCACCAACGCCTGCTGCACCTGCGGTATGGGCTATAGTGTTTAAAGTCAGGATAGCTGCTAAAGGTTGATCGACTTTCTCTCTTAAGCCCTCTAATCTAAGAGCTAACGTTGGTTTTTCTTTTTTTAAACTCGCCACATAACTTGGGGTAATACTAAGTAGTACAGCCTCCATGATCGAACAAAGGAATGAAATGCCAATCGCTAGGCACATATAGGTAATAAGTAGAGCCACTGTATCCTCAGTTAACAGCTAACAGGTATATAGCTACATTGTATCTGAATTTCGTGAAAACAGTGAGAATTAACCATCATTGAGTTTAGTTATGCATTAAATCTTTTTAGTGATTAGATAGTGAGTCGTCAGCGAGTTGTTGCTTCATTTAAAGATACATAGCAGAGTAAAATGTAAGGTTGATTGAAAATTAAGCAGTAACTGTGTGATAATATTTAGTCAGTTTGTGTCGTTTTTAACGGCGGCCTGATGCATTGATAAAGTTCAACGGAGTAAACGCTTGGCAGGTTATCTGCCTACTGTGTTCATTGCTGCATTAAACTGGGGTGTCTTTTATCCACTGAGAAAGGACGGGCTATGGATTCAATATTGGTTATTTTGGCCATCTCATTAGCACTTGCTAGCGTGCTTAATATCATTTTAACTAAATTCTCTGTGTCCCACATTATTGGTTACATTATTACCGGTGTGGTGATTAGTAATTTATTTGAGTTTAATGGCGGGAACAATCAACATACGCTTGAGTTAATTGGTGAATTTGGGATTGTTTTTCTTATGTTTACTATTGGCTTAGAGATGTCCTTTTCGCGGCTACATAAGATGAAGGATCTAATTTTCTTTAATGGCTTTATGCAATTAGTGGGCTGTGCTTTTTGTATCTTCTTATTGTCTTTCTATGTCTTTTCTCTTGATGTTATTTCATCCATTATTATTGCATTAGCGTTTAGCTTATCATCAACCGCCATTGTTCTGCCGTATTTGAAACGCTCGAAAGATATTGTAACTCCTTATGGGCAAAAGTCGGTGGCTATCTTAGTTTTTCAAGACTTAGCGGTTATTCCGATTTTGCTGTTGTTAGGTTTTCTATCCAATAATGAATTAGGCTTGGTTGATGTTGTATTAAAAACCGCCGTTTATGCTGTCATCATTATCATTTTTATGTTTACGTTGGGTAAAAAAGTGATCGGCTGGCTGCTACATTTCTCAACGGATGCCAAGATGGATGAGCTATTTCTAGGCTCAGTATTTACCATCGTGATTGGTGCATCATTGCTTGCTCATTCCTTAGGCTTTACTTACTCCTTGGGGGCTTTTATTGCGGGCATGATTATCGCGGAAACTAAGTTTCATGTGAAAGTGGAAGAGGATATATCGTCATATAAAGACCTACTGTTAGGCGCTTTTTTCTTTTCTATTGGTACTAAGATAGATATTACAAGCTTGGTGAGTGATTTCCATTTAATCTTTTTTGGGGTCGCAGTGGTCTTTTTAATGAAAGCATTAATTATTTATTTCATTATTCGAAGACAGTCTAATAAAAGTGACTCTTTGAAAGCTGCCATTGCTCTATGTCAAATCGGAGAGTTTTCATTTGCTATCTTTACCTTGGCTATTAATGAGTTTCTAATTAGCGATGAGCTAGGCAACTATCTTATTTTGGTTACCGTACTATCGATGTTCATTACACCATTTATTGTGAATAAAATTTATAAAATTGCCTCATTGTTTGTCGTAGAATATTTTGAAGCGGATAATATCCATCCCGTGACAACTCGTAATCATACTATTGTTTGTGGCTTTGCTATCTTAGGTCGAATTGTAGCTACTGAACTGGAGAAAAAAGGCGAAAGCTTCATTGTGATCTCAGACAATTTACAGCATGTGTTGTTGGCGAGAAAACGAGGTTATGAAGCCTATTTCGGCCATATGGATAACGAGGAAGTATTAGAATCCCTTAATGTGGTACACGCAGATGCAGTGATAGTAACGGTTAATAGTACCAAGAATAAGCAAATAATCTGTGGTGCAATTTTAGATTTTTATCCCGCGATTAGGCTTGTCGTAAAAGTTAATAGTTTAGAAGAGAAAACCGCATTAGCGGGGCTCAAAATTAGTTCCTTTGTTCATGCTCAATATGAAACGGCGCGGTTATTAATCAAGCATACAAAAATGCATAGTAGTGAGACTAAGAGCGGTCAATCTAATGTGTCTCCGTTAAAGTCAGTTTCAGCAAAACCTTACTTACAGCTAACGACTAGTGCGTCGGCGGAGAAAGTGTCGGGAAGAAAACCCAGAGACTCTGACAAATAGAGCCTCTGTGGCATAAACTTTCATTGAGTTTGAGTTGAGGCCATCTCCTTTGACCTTTATTTATGTGGAATAAAAACGCTTTAAGTGATTAACATTAGAGCGTTAAATCAAATACGGCATTAACCGAAGCAGAGAAGTTTATATTTTGTTCTAAATATTGGCCTGGTGCGGCGTCGCTCGATTGAAACTGGATGCGCTCAACGGCTTTATTTTGACCAAAGCGGTAGTGACTATGCTCTGCAACGACATTAATGCTATATACACCACCAAGGGTCGAATCAAAAGCGCTAGCTAGGGCACTTGCTTGTTGTTTTGCGTTCTTCACTGCCAAAATATAAGCTTGTTGCTTCAGTGTATCTGCTTGAGATGACTTTAGTTCGATATTTCTGATTTCGTTAATTTCCACACTTAATGCGAAGTCCATGAGCTGATTTAACTTATTTAAATCAGTTAAGGATACTTTTAATGTTCGTATTGCTTGATATCCCGAAAGTTGGCGCTCTTGATTTCTAGGGTAAGTGTAATGCGGCTGGGTTGAAATACTTGAAGCAGACACGTTTTCCTTATCCACATTAAACTTAGCTAACCCTTTGAGCAGCTTATTAACTTTATCATCGACTTCTTGCTTAGCTTGCAAACTGGTTTTTTGTTTGCCAACGACTTGAAGGTGTACGATTGCAATGTCCGGCTTTGCACTGATTTCAGCGTGGCCCGTAACGGCAACATGTCGATTATCGGGTAGACCTGAATTTGCATGGGCGAATGATGATAGGCCGATAATAGTGAGTAGGAATAGGTACTTTTTCATAAATGACTCTCAATGTTGATATTGAATTTTTCGTTATTATTAAACGGAGAAACTTAAGTTTAGCTTAATATAAAGAACTCAAACCTCTTCTTGAAATTGTTTATGATAATCGTTATCATTTACCTTTATTCGATTAGGGTATCACTCAATGAAAAAATTATTTTTAGTAGCAGCGTTATTCGGCTGTTCAACGATCGGTTTAACTGCCCAAGTCACAGCAAAAGAAATGACTATGTGGCAGGAGTATAAAGCGGCTGCGACACATACTAGCCAATTAATAAAGTCTGGTTCTTATGATGAAATTGGTAATTCAGCTGCCAATCTAGTGACTATTGCTAACGACATACTTCCAGCATTCGCTCATAAGAAACCACAGTGCAAAGTCTATTTAGATGCGGTGCTTGCTGCTTCTGAGAGTATGCAATCGTTGAGCCTTGAAGCGATTGAGGCGGATTATCATGCAGATGGTAAATTGCCCGCACTAACGAGTGGTGAGTGTTATCATGCCAAAGATTTATTAGTGCACCCTGCAACGGTTGTGGTCATGGCAAAAACGTTATCAGATAACAAAAAAGAGCGTAAACACATGAGTCACGAGATTGATGAAGTGTTAATGCATTTAGACCAAGTGGCAGCGACAGTCTTAAAATAGTTACCTGTTGCTCAATTAGAAATAGCATACGCCCTAGTCAGCCTATATGTTGACTAGGGCGCTTTATTTGGTGCTGTGTTTTATTCAGCCACTTGTTTTTAGCTGAGGCTTATTTAAATATTTTATCTGCCCAACGGCTTAAGCCGGAGGTTACACTGGCAAAGTGATCGCCTGTAGCAACGGGAACCCCTTGCAGGTGTTGCTCTAGGAAGTCATGTAATACGGGTGATTTTGCGCTACCGCCTGTAATGAAAATGACATCAGGCTGGCAGCCAGCTTGCTCAATCGTTTGGTCGATTAGTTTACCGATACTATCGAGGTGGCGACGGTTGGCTAGGCGTAACGTGTCTCGAGAAACATCAGCATAAAGCGCATTACTCAAATAATTCAGGTCAACTTGATGCTGGCTATGGTCGGTTAAAGCGATCTTTGCCTTTTCGGCGCTGTTAACCAGTTGATAACTCAATTTCTCTTGCTGGACTTGTAATAGTCGAGTAACAAGTTCTGGCTCAGCAGCTTGCTTGATGAGCTCTTTTAAAGCGCGTTCATTCGCTGGGCTATAAAAGTCAGTTTGATCGTTAATATTATTGATTGAAGCGGCTTGCCAGTGAAAGCTAGTTGGCATAGGTTTACCGCTTGTTGAAAGGGTATCTAACCCTAAACTTGGCATTAGGCCACGCATTGTTAATTGAATATCTAAATCGTTGCCGCCGATTCGTTGACCGCTATGACCGAGTAGGTCTTGTTCACGATTGACCGATTGCGCATGTTGTGGTCCCATCAAAAGCATTGAAATATCAGTAGTACCTCCACCAATATCAACGACTAAAACGCGGCTCTCTTTGGCTAAGGTTGCTTCAAATTCAAAGCCTGCGGCAACAGGCTCATATTGATATTCAACGTCTTTAAATCCCGCTCGGGTTGCAGCATTTGTTAAGATAGTTAATGCTTGCTGGTTACTTTCTTCACCACGCAAGCCCTGAAAGTTGATCGGTCGACCAATCACAGTTTGTGTTACCTCGCGCTGCAAGCTTAATTCCGTGGCTTGTTTTACGTGGATCATCATTGAAGCAATAATATCTTCAAATAGTGCAATTTGTTGTGGGTGAAGACCGCTTGCACCAAGAAATGATTTTGGCGATTTAATGTAATAGCCTTCCTCGGGATCCTCTAAATAGCGGGATAATGCCGCTTGGCCAAAATCTAAGTTGGTGTCGATACCATCGAAGGCCAATTCACGTAAGGCACTTTGACCTTTTGTTATTTGCTGTTGACGTTCTTTGATAAAATTAAGCTTGGCATCCCCTGCTAATTGGCTTTCGAGCCAATTCACAATCATGTCTCTACTTGGTGCATAAAGTGATGATGGCATGTAGCGGCCATGATTCGCTAGTGAGATTAAACGCGGCTTGTTATCTTCCATTACCGCGACAGCGCAGTTTGAAGTGCCGTAATCAAATCCAATCATAGTATGAGTCCAAATAGAAAAAGGTCGCGTAGAATACTTAGTTTCTATTTAGAGTGCAATCCTACGAATGCGATATTGGCTCAGAGTTGGTTAGTTTGTGTTGGTTGTCGCTATTTTCTCTTTTAATCGTGCGCTTAGTTGGGTGAGAGACTGGTTTAATTGCTCTTTTATAATTTTGTATTCAGTTGACCCTGTGCCAGTGATGTTTGCCATATCAAGGGTTAAGGCCGTTTCTGCTAGGCGACTAAATCCAAGTTTATCGGCTGCTAATGCGAATTGGTATAGAGTGTCCTTTGCCAGGGCTAGCTCTCTTGTTGCGAGTTGTTTTCGAATCTGTGGTAATAGTTGCTGTATTTCATTCATGGTCTTTTCTACAACTTGGAGAAGGGTTCGATCGCCCTTATTTTTTTCCAGCATATTGAGAGCCGATGGGTTAAAAATATGCTCTTGTTGTTCTTGTTCTTGTTCTTGTTCTTGTTCTTCGTTGCTTGATCTATTCTTAATATCTTGACTCTGCTGCAAGTTAGCGTCTGCGATGAGATCGTTAAATTCTTGAGGTAAGGGCGAATCTTCCGCTGATAATAGTTCTGAATCTTGTTGTTCGTGAAGGGTGGGCTCTATCTTCGAAGTTACTTTTGGGGTCGTGTTAACTTTTGATTCTGTCTCACTTTGTTTGGTTGTATCCGCTATCGCGTCGGTAGTTGATGTGGTTACCTTTACCACAGCGCTAAGTTTGTCAGCTGCCTGATGATAGGCTTTGATAATGTTGTGATTGGTAGTGACGTCCTTGAGACTTCGTCTAAGTAAGCTTGTCTGAATGGGTCTTGATAACAATTTAATTAACCCTTGATGTCTGTAGTGGGCAATAGCTTCGGGTGAGACTAGGGTGGTGAGAGCAATAAAAGGGGTGCGGTTATTAAGCCCATCGCCTTTGATTGTTTGATAGTGTAAATTTAAAGCGTTTAACGCTGGTTGGTTCATATCAAGTAATACAGCATCGTAGGTATGCTTTTGCAAGCAATCGGTAGCTTGTTGATACTTAGTTGCCAGTGAGATATTGTGGTGGTCTTGATTGAGTGTGTCGATTAACTCGAGTAGCCCATTGTTGATTTGTTCAATAATGAGTATTTTTAATGGCTTAGATTTTGACGCGTGATTTGAGTGAGTCTGACTATTACTTTTCTCTCCGATACTGGTCGTGATAGAGAATGTTAATTTATTTCCTTTGTTTTCATTGTTCGTCACTGTGAGCTGGCTGTTTAATGCGCTGATAATTTTCTTACTAATGGCTAAATTAAGGTTACTGTTTGTCAAGTACTGTTCCGCTGATTGTGCTGCCTTGTGTGGGGCGGTGGCTTCGTCTATCGATTCTACATGTTGAGAGCTATTAATCGCAGTGTCTAATAGTTCAAAAGCTATCTCTTGTAGCCCAGATTTATTATTTAATGGAAGGCATGATACGGTTAATTGAATATAACCGTCAGCGGTGTCGTTAATGGCGTTACTTATTAAATTAACGAGAATAACTTTGAGCTTATTGGTATCTAATAAATAGCTTGGTGCAACATCTCCCTTAATCGTTAAATCTAGCTTTAGGTTTTTATTTTCTGCAATAGGTCTAAATAAGTTAACGATTTCATTTAACCAGTCCTCTAGTGCAGTAAAGTGCATATTGAGCGGTGTCTTTTTATTAATGACGTGAGAGTATTGTAATACGCTCGAGATAAGTTGCTGTAATGAATCACTGGCGTTGATAATTGTATTTGTTTGTTGTTGAGTTTTATCGTCATATAAGCGGTGCTGAATGTGGTTTGCTGTTGATGATATTAAATGTAGTGGTGGTGTTAATTGATGGCTTAATGTAGCGATAAAGTTGCTTTGCTCATCCGTTTCTTGAGTCGCATTTATTTTTTCTTGTAGAGATTGTGCTAATTTATACTCAGCGCAAAGCAGTGTGAAGATAAACACCATGACAATGCTGTAGAAAATCATTAGCCAAGTTGTCGCTTGACCAACAAGGCTTAGTGTAAATAACGCTGTTTTTAACTCTGCTCCTGCTTTAAAAATGAGAAGGTTATCAAATATTCGCCAACTCATTACAATACAAATGATTAGACACATTAAAACAATTAAAATGTTGCCCACTGTTTTGGTGCGCTCTACTGGTACTATGGCATTGTAGAGCGCGTTGGAAAAGCACAGTAAAATGAAGCTCGAAACGGTAATAACACGCGCTTCAAGTTGAGGATACTCAAATGTATATATATAGAGAACTGAACAATATGGAATAAATATCGCTACTGGGAACCACCATGAGGGTTGAATCCTACGGTATAGTTTATTGACTCCTCGAAGAAAACTGATACAGGATGCGCCCAATGCTATGTTGGCAATATATATCAAAGAGAGCGAGGTGTTAACATTAGATAACAAATGGACAGCACAGGCGTAGAGTGTCAGGGTGAGTAACCATTCAAAAGAACCTGGTGCATCCTTGTAAACAGTCCAAATAATAGCAAATAAAACCACACTAAGTAGTGCGGTAGAGGTTGCTAAGGTACTGACACTTAATAGTTCCATCGAGGCTTATTTTCCATTGTTCGTATATTCTACAAGTATAGTAATAAATACGATAAATGGAGGGGAATTTAGCTTAGATAACAGGTTGTATCACCTCTCATTATTAAAGAAAAAGGCGCTTGTTAGTTAACCTTTGATGTCGACTCTATTGTGAATGTTTTTCCATTTCTCCGGAAACTTGCCTTGAATGACAAAAGTAAAAGCTATGAGCTCGGCAATAACAATATAAAGCTCTTTTGGTATCTCTTGACCTAAATCTAATGTCTTTAAAAATTGGCTAAGCTCTTTGTCTTGATGAACGAACACATCATTCTCTTTGGCAATATCAATGAGTTCTTGTGCTAGATCTCCATACCCTTTAGCGACGACTTTTGGCGCTGTTTTTTGGTCATACTTTAACGCAACAGCGTGTTTATTTGGATCATTGGGGGCTTCACTCATGCGGTGACCTCGACTAACTGATTTGGACGTTTTAGTAGTGTTTTAGGTATATCACCTTGTTCACATGATATTTTATTTGCTTGCAAGCCTAATGTTTTTAAGCGCTCGCTTAAAAAGTCGCAATAGAATGAAGCTCTATCAGTGAGCTCTGGGTTGCTACAAGTCAATTCTATTTCCACTGACGTTCCTTGTATGGTTGCAACGGCTTTAATTTTTTCTTGGTGTTCTAAAGGGAGTAATAACGTGAGACGCCATTGCTTTTCTCCACGTTCATTTGTATTAGATGCTTGGCTTAACTCGCCTTCAACTTGTGAAATTTGCTGCTCTGACGTTGGTAAAGAAAAATAATATTGTTGTTGGTTATTAGTATTTTGATCTTGTGATTGATATTGATAGAGCTGAATGTTGCTCGTCAATGACGTTAATGTGTCCTCAAGCGGTTTTAAGTGAGGCAAGCTGCCAAGTAATTGTAAAGCTCTGGCGAGTTGTGATGCCGAGGCGCTTGAGCTGCCTTTCTTTAATATTTTTTGCAGGTGTTTAGCGAGCTCTGGCGAGAGACTTTGGCCTTGCTGAGCATGGCGACCACCAAGAATAAGCTGTAATGCACTGGCTAAGGGGCCAAGGTGTGACAGGTTAATACTTTGGCTGCTAAGAGGCTCAAACTGCATAAATTGCCCGATGGTACTGGCTAACGTTTGAGGGTTGGTTAATTGCTCGATGTTTGGGAGTCGTTTCTCTAGCTGTTGTGTAAGTTGTTTGACTTGTTCTATTGCGGCTAAATCAGGCTTAGTGATTGGCTCTGCGGCTTTGACTGCTGCTTTTGCTAGTGCTTCTATCGACGAACTTTCTGCCGAGGGTGTTGATAAGTTGAAGTTTGCTGGGGTTGCTAATGGTGATGACGCAACCGTTGGCTTAGGTAACTGCGGCTCACTCGCCTGATTAGGCTGGGTTTGTTTAGTTTGCGTGTGCTCACTTTGTAAGGCATTGGTCATGGCGCTGAGAAGTTGAGTAAGCTTCTGTTGAGACAGAGATTGAGGCAGTGATTGAGGCTGTGCTGTACCTTGATTTGCATTACCTTGCGAGCTTTGCTGAGTGACTTGTTGCTTTGGCTCTTCTGAGAGAGCGGGCATTAGCGGATTTTTGCTTGGTATTAATTTTGACTCGGTAATCGATACTGTATTTGTTAAACGTTCGGTAACTTGCTCCGCTTTAGTTGATGTGTTTTTTATTATCTCAGCTACTTGGTTAAGATGCGGTGAGCTTTTTTCAAGTCTTGGCTGTTCTTTATTCGTTGCGCTGTGTGGTGAGGTATTAGACTCAATTATTGTTTTGTTTACGTCTTTTTGACGGCTGTGCTCTTGCAGTGTTAAAGCTTCTTTTTCAAGTGGTGTATTTTTATTTGAAAAAACGTCTTTGACTGGTTCTCTATGAGCGGAGGGCTCTTTGTTAGCTGAGGGCTCTTTATTAGCTAAAGGCTCTCTGTTAGCTGAAGGCTCTTTGCTGGTTAAAGGCTCTTTGTTTGCTGAGGGCTCTTTATTAGCTGAAGGCTCTTTATTGGCTGAGGGCTCTTTGTTTGCTGAGGGCTCTTTGTTTGCTGAGGGCTCTTTGTTTGCTGAGGGCTCTTTGTTAGCTAAAGGCTCTTTGATTGCTGAGGGCTCTTTATTAGCTGAAGGCTCTTTGTTGACTGAGGGCTCTTTGTTGGCAGAGGGCTCTTTGTTGGCTGAGGGCTCTTTGTTGGCTGAGGGCTCTTTGTTAGCTAAAGGCTCTTTGTTGACTGAGGGCTCTTTGTTGGCTGAGGGCTCTTTGTTAGCTAAAGGCTCTTTGTTGACTGAGGGCTCTTTGTTTGCTGAAGGCTCTTTGTTAGCTAAAGGCTCTTTGTTGACTGAGGGCTCTTTGTTGGCTGAGGGCTCTTTGTTAGCTAAAGGCTC